>QHWR01000162.1 GCA_003223835.1 Acidobacteriota bacterium
TACGAAGCGCGCTGCCGAGGGTGTTTCGATCCCCGTTTGGGGCAGTAGAATAGCCGGGAGCTGTCAGCCGTCGGCTATCAGCTGAGAGCTGACGGCTGCACCGCTGATGGCTTTCGTCACAGACCTTCTCTTCGTCCTCGGTGTGGGGTTCTTCGCGGCGAGCGTCCGCCTGTTCTACCAGTTCTTCCGTTTTCTGCGGCTGCGATCGTCGGCGCTCCTGACATGGCCCGGCCGCCGCCCGCCGTTCTACGGCCTGCTCCTCGGCATGGGCGCGATCCTCGGTCTGCTCATCGTCTACAAGCTGGTCGTGCTCAAGCTGCCGCCGTCGGGCGTGTTCGGCGAATTCATGATGCTCGTGTACTACGGGTACGCGCTGCCGCTCAGCCTGCGGATCGGCCGCGGCTTCTACGAGGATGGCATCTGGGCGGACGGCGGGTTCATCCCGTATTCGAGCATCGGCGGGCTGACGTGGCGTGAAGGGGAGCCGCTGACGCTGGTGCTGATCTACCGGATGCGCGCGTTCGCGCGCCGTCTGAGCGTGCCGCAGGCGCACTATGGCGCCGCGCGGCGCCTGCTGCGCGACAAAATCGCCGCGCACGACATTCATTTCACGGGAAAGACGCTGGACTTGGGGATGCACGATGAGCGCGACGATGTCTGACGCTGACGCCGTCATTGGGCATTGTCAGCGCAGGCGATCCAGCAACCACCCAATCGGTCCGCTTCCATGTGCCGTCGGATCCCCGAGCCAGTCGGGCGGCGTGAGCCACACAAAGGCGAGGATCGCGATCACCATCAGGTCGTACTGCCACGTCGCGCGCTCGTAGGTCCAGAAGAAGGCGTTCCAGAGGACGCGGCCGGGGAGGGTTGCCGGGTTTTTCATACGACCGCCTCGCGGCCCGTCGTGCGCAGCTCGCGATACGTGAGAATGATGCGGTCGGCCACCGTGAAGATCGACAGCACCAGGATCACCCACAGCACCCCGGCCATGCGGTTCGTGAACGCGCCGATCATGAAGAGGACGATGCGTTCGGGGCGCTCCATGAAGCCGACCTTGCACCTGGCGATGAGCGATTCGGCGCGCGCGCGCGTGTAGCTCGTCATGATCGAGAACATCATCGCGAGCGACGTGATCATCACGTAGTCGGTGCGCCCGAGGTGCGAGTACAGGTAAATGAGCCCGATGAAGAGCGCGATGTCGGAGAAGCGATCGATCACGGAGTCCCAGAAGCCCCCGAACTCGCTCACCTGCCCGAGCTCGACCGCGACCTTGCCGTCGATGAAGTCGAAGATGTTCGCGACGATCATGATGAAGCCGGCGGTGACGAACCGTCCCAGCGCCAGCGCCCACGCCGCCGCGAAATTGATGAGGACCCCGACGAAGGTGAGGACGTTCGGATGAATCCGCAGGACGACGCAGGCGCGGATGATCGCGCGCAGCGGGAACAGGCAGATTCGGCCGACGAGTCCGGTGAAGGTCATGCTGGTATAATGGAAGGTTCAGATCTTCGCTGAAACGCCCAGTGTAGTCCATGCCGATTCAGGACCTCAAGGCCCAGATCGCCCGCCTGCCGGAGCAGCCCGGCGTGTACCTGTATTCGAACGGGGCGGGCGAGACGCTGTACGTCGGCAAGGCGCGCGCGCTGCGCGACCGCGTCCGCAGTTATCTGGGCGCGCAGGGCATGAGTCCGCGCATCGACGCGCTGCTCGAGGAAGCTCGGCACCTCGAAGTGATCGTCACCGACTCCGTCGTGGAGGCGCTGGCGCTCGAGAACCATCTAATCAAGCAGCGCGCGCCGAAATACAACATCCTCCTGCGGGACGACAAGAACTACCCGTACCTGCAGCTCACGACCGGCGAAGCGTTTCCCCGCGTCCTCGTCGCGCGGCGGGTCGAGAAGGACGATCACTACTACGCCGGACCGTTTCTGCCCGCGTCGCTCGCGCGCAAGACCATGGCGCTCACGCACCGGCTGTTCGGGATGCGGTCCTGCAACGAGGTGATTACCGGCGAGCGCAGCCGGCCGTGTCTCGAGTACGACATCCGCCGCTGCATCGCGCCGTGCGTGCGCGAGATCTGCACGGAAGAGGAGTACGGCGTGGCGGTCCAGCACACGAAGTTGTTCCTGGAAGGCCGCAGCGAGGAGCTGCTCGTGGACCTGCGCGGCCGCATGGGGGACGCGGCGTCGGCGGAGCGGTTCGAGCAGGCGGCGCAGCTCCGCGATGCGATCCGCACGATCGAAACGCTGCGGCAGCGCCAGCAGAAGATGTCCACGACGGAGATGGGCGACCGCGACGCGTTCGGGCTGAAGCTCGGGCCGGCGGGCGCCGTCGTGCAGGTCTTCCAGGTCCGCCACGGCCGCGTCGTCGAGCGCGTGGAGCTGGTGACTGATGTACCCACGGCAGAAGGTAGAAGGCAGAAGGCAGAAGAGCGCCTGCGGCCCGAGCGAGGCGCGAAGTCGCCGAGCGAGAGCGAGCGGGGGTGGGGCCCCGCGAGCGCTGAGAAAAGCGGACAGAACGCCGTAGCCAGCACGGAATGCGAAGTCCTGCAGGCGGCCGTCGAGCAGTTCTATGCGGAGCGCGAGGCGCCGCCCGAGATTCATCTGCCGGTCGCGCTGCCCGATGCCGACACGGAGCTGCTCGAGGCGTGGCTCACGGACCGCGCGTCCCGGCGCGTCCGCATCGTGGTGCCGAAGCGCGGCGAGAAGCGGGGACTGCTGGACCTCGCGGCGCGCAACGCGGCGCTCGCGTACCAGACGCGCTTCAACGAAACCGTTGCCGCGCACTACGACGCGCTCGAAACGCTGCGCGCCGTCCTCGGCTTGCCCTCCCTCCCGCGCCGGATCGAATGCTTCGACATCTCGACGATCCAGGGCGCGGAAACGGTCGCGTCGATGGTGGTCTGCGAAGACGGCCGGATGAAGCGGGGAGAATACCGGAAATTCAGGATTCGGGGAGTGAACCAGATGGTGGATCGCCATCCGCCATCCCGAATCCTCGACGACTTCGCCTCCATGCACGAGGTCGTCCATCGGCGGTATCGCAAGATGCTCGAGCAGGGAGGGCCGTTTCCGGATCTGATCCTGATCGACGGCGGCAAGGGACAGCTCTCCGCGGCGTATCAGGCGCTCGAGGAGCTGGGGCTCGCGAATCTCGTCGCGGCCGGCATCGCGAAGAAGGAGGAGCTGCTGTTCACGCGCGACCGGGTGGATCCGATCGCGCTCGCGTCCGACAGCCCCGCGCTTTTGCTCATTCAGCGCATCCGCGACGAAGCGCACCGCTTCGCGGTCACCTTCCACCGGCAGCGGCGCGCGAGACGCGACCTGCGTTCGGAACTGGACGAGATCGCGGGCGTCGGCCCGCGCCGGCGCAAAGCGATGCTGACGGCGTTCGGGAGCCTCGCGGCGGTCCGGCGCGCCACCCGGGAGGACCTCGTCGCGGTCGTGGGCGCGAAATGCGCGGACGCCGTCCTCGCGCATTTCGCCTCCGAGCGGTGACGCGCTGACCCCGCCCGGCGTTATGCGTTGCAAATGCTTGAAAATGAAGCAGATTTCGCGTACCCTTGGCCGGTCCTGACAGCCCGGACGGCACCCACATTCGCTTCATCTCTTTGTACTCGCAGATCGACCTCATCACCGTTGCCATCGGATTCGTGGTCCTGATCGTGGCCCTTTCGATTCACGAAGCGGCGCACGCCTGGACGGCGGACCGCCTCGGGGATCCGACCGCGCGCCTGCAGGGGCGCGTGTCGCTCAACCCGATCGTCCACATCGATCCGATCGGGACGGTGCTGCTGCCGCTCGCCGCCATCATCAGCCATCTGCCCATCATCGGCTGGGCGAAGCCGGTCCCGGTCAACGCGCGCAACTTCCGCCAGCCGCGCCGCGACTTCGTCCTGGTGGCCGCGGCCGGACCGATCAGCAATCTGATCCAGGCGGTCGTCGCGGCGATGCTGCTGCGCGCGCTGACCGCGTCGGTCAGCCAGGACGTCGCCGCCGCGCCGCTGGCGATCGAGGCGCTCTTTTTCGCCGTCGAGATCAACGTGCTGCTCGCGCTGTTCAATCTCGTTCCGGTCCCGCCGCTGGATGGCGGCAACGTGCTGGCCGGCCTGCTGCCGCCGAGCGCGGCGTCCGCCTACATCCAGCTCCGGCGCTACGGGTTTCTGATCCTCTACGCGCTGATCCTGACCGGCGCGTTGAACGCGATCATCATGCCGCCGACGAACCTGTTGATGGGACTCCTCCTTCCATGAAGCCGCGCGTCGTCTCCGGCATGCGGCCGACCGGACAACTGCACCTCGGGCATCTCGTCGGCGCGCTCAAGAAATGGGTGTCGCTGCAGGACAGGTACGACTGTTTCTACTTCGTGGCCGACTGGCACGCGCTCACGAGCGAGTACGCCGACACCTCGCGCATCGTCCCCGGCGCCGACGAGATGGTCGCCGACTGGATCGCGGCCGGCCTCGATCCGGAGAAGAGCACGTTCTTCATCCAGTCGCTCGTGCCGGAACACGCGGAGCTGTTTCTCCTGCTGTCGATGGTGGTGCCCGTACCCTGGCTGGAACGGGTGCCGACGTATAAGGAGCAGCAGGACGCGCTCCGAGACAAGGACCTCTCGACGATCGGGTTTCTCGGCTATCCGCTGCTGCAGACGGCGGACGTCGCGATGTACGACGCGCGATTCGTGCCGGTTGGCAACGACCAGGTCGCGCACCTCGAGCTGGCGCGCGAGGTGGTGCGCCGGTTCAACAACTTCTTCGGCGACGTGCTCGTCGAGCCCGAGCCGATCCTCAGCGACGTCTCGCGACTGCCGGGGCTCGACGGCGACAAGAAGATGAGCAAGAGCCTCGGCAACACGATTCACCTGTCCGACGACGCCGACACGGTGAAGAAGAAGGTGATGCAGATGTACACGGATCCGAAGCGCGTGCGGGCGGACATTCCCGGCACCGTCGAGGGCAATCCGGTTTTCATGTACCATGACGCGTTCAATCCGGATGGGGCGGAGGTCGAGGATCTCAAGACACGGTATCGGACAGGAAAGGTCGGAGACGTCGAGGTGAAACAGAAGCTCGCCAAAGCGCTCAACACACACCTCGATCCGATGCGCGCTCGTCGCGCCGATCTCCTCGCGAAACCGTCGCACGTGCGCGAGATTCTCCGCGAGGGATCGCGGAAGGCCCGCGCCGTCGCGCAGGAGAAAATGTCCCTGGTGCGTGACGCGGTCAAGCTCAGGTACGTATGAGCGAACAGGAATTCGAATCCATCCTCGAGGCCTACCCGGTTCGCCTGGCGAACTTCGAGGGACCCCTCGACCTGCTGCTGCACCTCATCAAGAAGAATGAGGTCAGCATCTACGACATCCCGATCACCCTCATCACGGCGCAGTATCTCGAATACATCGACCTGATGCAGGAGATGAACCTGGATGTCGCCGGCGAATTCCTCGTGATGGCGGCGACGCTGATTCACATCAAGTCGCGCCTGCTGCTCCCGCGGCCCGACCCGACGCAGGAAGATCCGGAAGAGGATCCGCGCGAAGCGCTCATCCGCCGGCTGCTCGAGCACCAGAAGTTCAAGGCGGCGGCGGAGCTGCTGCACGAGCGCGAAACGCTGCGCAGCGCGCAGTGGACGCGCCCCGACGGTCCGATTGCGGAGATCGCGGGGGAACCGCCGGAGCCGGAAATCGAAGTCGATCTGTTCAGCCTGATCGCCGCTTTCCGCGCGGTGGTCGAGCGCGCGAAGCAGCGGCCAAAGCTCTATCTGCCGGGGGAGCAGATCCCGATCGAGGATCGGATCGAGCAGCTGCTCTCGCGTCTTTCCGAGACGAACGCGTGCGGCTTCGAGGATCTGTTCGCCGACGTTCAGACGCGCCCCGGCCTGATCGTCACGTTCCTCGCGCTGCTCGAGATGATCCGGTTGAAGCTGATTCGGGTGTTCCAGTCGGGCGCGCTCGGGCCGATTCGCGTCTACAAGCGCGCGCGTCCCGCCGACGCGCCGCGCCCGCTCCACGATCCGGAGCAGGTGCACGCGGAACATCTGGCAGAGGCGGCAAAGAAGAGCGAAGAGTAGGCCCGACCTTTCCGCCTTCGCGCGAAGCGCTTCGGCGGACCCGCCGTAGCCTTGGCGGAGGCGGGCAGGTCGGATAGGGGCGTGTCCGCAGCAGCAAGAGGTTCAAACCGTGTCAGACCATTTGAAACCGATCGTCGAGGCGCTCATCTTCGCGTCCCCCGAGCCGCTGACGCTCAAGACGCTGTGCAAGCTGCTCGACGGCGAGCCCAGGGAAGACGTCGAGTCGGCGCTCGCCTCGATCCGCGCCGACTACGATCGTCCGGGCGGCCTGCAGCTCGTGGAGGTTGCCGGCGGCTATCAGATCGTCACGCGTCCGGAGCTGCACGAGTGGGTCCGCAAGCTGTTCCACGAGCGGACGACGCAGAAGCTGACGGTGCAGTCGCTCGAGACGCTCGCGGTGATCGCGTACAAGCAGCCGGTGACGGCCCCCGAGATTGCGGAGATCCGCGGCGTCAGCAGCAGCAACGGCGTGCTCTCGACGCTCATCGAGCGGAAACTGATCAAGACGGTCGGACGCAAGCAGGTGGTCGGCCGTCCGTTCATGTACGGCACGACGCGCGAGTTCCTCGAGCGCTTCGGTCTCAATGACCTCGGCGACCTGCCGAAGGTCGAGGAATTGTCGGACGCGCTCGGCTTCGATCTGCCGCCGGCGCTGGCCGAGGCGACGGTCACGACGAGCCCGCTGCCGTTCGAGGCCACGGAAGAAAAGCCGCCGCCCAAGGCCACAGATGAATCGGAGACGATTCATTAGATCCGCCGGGCCGCAGATGCACACAGCGGGATCAGCGGCCGATCCAAGCAGTGTCCATCTGTGGCCGTTCATCTGTGGCCGAGGCCAGCCGCTCGTCTGAGCTTCCCGACTTCCTGCGGCGTCAGCTCCCGGTAGTGACCCGGCTTCAGCATCTCGTCCCCGATCGGGCCGATGCGGATCCGCCGCAGCCGGACGACCGGGTGCCCGACCGCGTCGAACATCTGCCGCACCTGACGGCGGCGTCCCTCGTGGATCGCGATGTCGACGATCGCCTGCCCCTCGCGCGCCGACGCGAGGCGCACGCGCGCCGGCGCCGTGCGCCGTCCTTCGATCATGACGCCGCGCGCGAGTCGCTCGAGCGAGCGGGCGTCGGGCACTACGCGCACGCGTGCCTCGTACACGCGCTCGACTTCGTGCCGCGGGTGCGTGAGCCGCGCGGCCAGCTCTCCGTCGTTCGTGAGAATGACCAGCCCTTCCGAATCGTAGTCGAGCCGGCCGACCGGATAGATGTACTCCTTCACGCCCTCGAGCAGATCGAGGACGGTCGGTCGATCCTCCGGGTCGTGCCGCGTCGTCACGTAGCCGCGCGGTTTGTTGAGCAGGATGTAGCGGCGGCGCTGCTCGAACCGGATGCGGCGCCCATCGACGCGGATGTCGTCCCGCTCGGGATCCGCTTTCGTTCCGAGCTCCGTGACCGTCGTCCCGTTGACCGACACACGCCCCTCGCGAATCAGCTCCTCCGACGCCCGCCGCGAAGCGACACCGGCGGCGGAGAGGATCTTCTGAAGACGGTCGGTCCTCGACCCTCGGTCCTCGGTCCCGCGTCCACCGGCTACATCTCGCGCGCGGAGATGCCGCCGCTGCCGCGCGCTCCGCGATCCGCCGTCATCCGTCATCCTTCATCCCTCATCCGTGTTCACTCGTGCAGCAAATCCGACCAGAAATCGATCAGCCGCCAGATGGCCTTCGCCGTCGAGGAGCGGTCGACTTCGGCGTGCGTGATCAGCGGCGTCGCGAGCTGATGGACCGTGACCCCGCGCGCGCGCAGATCGCGGGCGAGCACGACCGATTCGGCCGCGGGGATCACATTGTCTTCCGTGCCGTGCAGGAGATACACCGGGCAGGCCGGCGGCGATGCCCGATCCGGCGACAACGCCGGGTCTCCCCCGGCCGCCGACACGAGCGGGAGCAGGATCGGCCCCAGGTGGGCGACGTCGCGCGCGTTCACGTAGCCCATCAGCGTCCGCGCGGGTTCGGGCAGCGTGCCCGCGAGCCGCCTCGCCCGCTCGAACTCGGTCTGCGCCTTCGGCTTGTCAACCATGTCGAGCCGCGACGCCTCGAGAAACGACAGGATGGCGTCGCGCAGCGGCTGCACCTGTTCGGCGGGGACGACGAGCGGCGCGGCGCGGAGGAGAACGATCGCGAGGCCGTAGTCGTGCGGCGGACGGATCGTGCCGTCCGCCTGGATCCCGGTGCACAGGTACTTCAGCGTGCGCGGCAGATCCGCGTGTCCGCCGAACGACATCGTGAACGCCACGTGGTCCGCGAGCGACGAGCGTCCGGCGGCGACGAGCGTGAGCCCGCCGCCGAAGCTGATGCCCATCATCCCGATGCGGCCGTCGCGCGCCCCGCGCTCCGCCTCCAGCAACCAGCGGCCCGCATCTTCGATCATATCGGTGGTGCGGGCGGAAACGTCGTAGTGCGTGAGGTCGTCGAGCTGCACGGTGACGACCGGATGCCCGGTGGCCGCGATGTCGCGCGCGAATCCCACCAGGCGCGGCTCGTCGATGCCCGCGGCGTGGACGCCCGGGACGAGCAGCACCGCGCGCGCGCTGACGCGGTCCGGCTGATAGCGTCGTCCGCGCAGCTCGCCGCCCCGCCACGGGATCGTGACGTCGTGTACGGTGACGCCCACGGTGTCCCACGACGCGATTGTCCGCGCCACGCCCTGGATCCCCGCGGCCTGGACGACGAACGACGCGCCCGTTACATATCGCCGCCCGAAGACGATGATCGCCATCGCGATGATCAGGAGCGCGGTCCGGACGATGGTCTTCCGGCGCATGGGCGATAATACATTGGCGACTGGCGGTTGAAGATTGGCGATTGGGTCATTGGCGATTGGCGATTGGCGATTGGTGAATTGCCGATTGTCGATTCGTCAATCGTCGGTTTGTCAATCGTCAATCGCCGATTCGTGAATCGCCAATCGCCAATCGTCGATTGCCCAATCGTCAATCGCCAATCGTCGATTGCGTGAATCTGCAGTCTGCCGTCGCCAATCGGCAATGATGAGGCGCCTGATTATCGCTATCGACGGCCCTTCCGGTGCGGGGAAGGGCACGGTCGCGCGCGCGGTTGCGGCGCGGCTCGGCTATCGCCATGTGGACACCGGCGCGATGTATCGCGCGGTGGCGTGGAAGGCGCTGCAGCAGGGGCTGGACCCGCGCGACGAGGCGAACGTCGCGCGCATCGCCGACTCCGCCAGCTTCGACCTGGAACAGGGGCGCGTCCGGATCGACGGTCACGACGTCGCGCGCGCGATCCGGACGCCGGAGATCGACGCGGCGGCCGCGGCCGTCGCACGGCATCCCGCGGTGCGGCGCGCGCTGGTCGCGCGGCAGCGCCTGCTTGGCTCAGGCGGCGGCGTGGTGATGGAAGGACGCGATATCGGGACGGCGGTGTTTCCCGACGCGGACGTGAAGATCTATCTCGACGCGTCGCCGGAAGAACGCGCGCGGCGGCGCGCCGCCGATCCCGCGCACGCCAGCTCGCAGGGCGCGCAGCTCACCGACGTCGCCACGGCCCTCGCCGCGCGCGACAAGAGCGATTCCACGCGCGCCGTGTCGCCGCTCGCGATCGCGCCCGATGCCGTCGTGATCGACACGACGGGCACAGACATAGACGAAACGGTGCAAAGGGTAATGGAGATCGTCAATTGGCGATTGAAGACTGAAGGTTGACGATTGGGGGAATCGTCGATTGAAGATTGAAGATTGAGGGAATTGTCGATTGATGATTGACGATTGGGGGATTGACAATTGGCGATTGCAGATTCGGGGATTACGAAGTGTCGACCGGCGATTGGTAAGCCAATCGCCAGTGACAATCCGTGAATCCCCAATCGTCAATCCCCCAATCGTCAATCATCAATCGACAATTCCCCCAAATCGTCAATCATCAATCGACAATTCCCCCAATCGTCAATCTTCAGTCGCCATTCGGCAGTGGCGCTACTTGGTCCTGTCCTTATAGTCCTCGGACGACGCCGGATCCAGTTCCCAGCGGTGTTTGTCGCGCTTGGCGATCTTGTCGGCGGCTTTGAGTTCCTCGCTGTCCTCGTACTGAACCCCGAGCGCCTTCCCGATGTCGTCCACGCGATCCTGATCGGGGGTCGGGTTGTCGCCGCCCGGCGCTTCGTCGCCGACGGCGTACGCGTCCTCCCAGTCGGCGTCCACGTCGCCCCCCGTCATCGCCGGACTGGTCTGGGTGTGTTCCTGGCGCGCGTGGCGCAGCTCGGCGCGTCCCGTGCGCGCGGCGGAGCCGTGCTGATCGAGATTGAGACTCGACGGCGGACCCGGGATGCTCTCCTCGATTTCGCGCAACTGCTTCCGTTCGCGCTCGAGCGCCGGCGATCGCCGCGAGCTGCCCGCGCCGGCCGGAGTACCGGTCGATCGTTTGGTGGGAAGAGGATTGGTCGGCCCTTGAACGGTCCGTCCCGCGGCGGGCGTTTGTGCCAGCTCGCGCTCCATCCCGGTCCCGCCTGCCCTGGGCCTTCTACCTTTCGCCTTCGGCCTTCGACCCTGTGCCTTCTTCCCTTTGCCTTTGGCCTTTGCGGCAGCCGCGACCCGCCTGCCATGGACCTTTCCACCCCTTCGGGCAGTCGCCCGAGCACCGGCCCGCGTCTTCTTCTTCCCTTTGGCCATCGTCGAGGTCCCCCCGTTCTTGACCTTTCGTCCGTAAGTGATAGATAATCTATTGCTTATCGCAACTCCAGCGATGGCAATTCTACAGCCCGTCGGAGCTGAGATCCGATTGAGGAGGACCCGCTGAGCATGACGCAAGTAGACAACCCGAAGAACATCCCATCACAAGGAGGTGCGACGATCAGGACGGCCGGCAGTACCACGGGCTTCTCCCCGCTGGACGATCAGGTTGATCCGCAGGAATACGCGCACCTTCTGGACCTTTACGATAGCAGCTTCCGCAACATCGCGGAAGGCGAAGTCGTGAAGGGGACGGTGCTGAAAGTGACGCCGTCCGAAGTCATCGTCGACGTTGGGTATAAGTCCGAAGGGATTATCCCGGTTGACGAGTTTTTGGACGAAACCGGCCAGATCACCGTGCAGCCCGGCGACATCGTCGACGTGCTGCTCGAGCGCACCGAGGACCGCGAAGGCTACGTCGTCCTCTCGCGCGAGAAGGCCGAGAAAATGAAGATTTGGGACGAGGTCGAGAAGGCCTACGCCGAGCGGAAGGTCGTGATCGGCCGCGTCATCGAGCGCATCAAGGGCGGACTCGCGGTGGACATCGGCGTCCGCGCGTTCCTGCCCGGCTCTCAGATCGACGTGCGTCCCGTGCGCAACCTCGATGCCCTGCGCGGCCAGGAGCTGCGCATGCGCGTCATCAAGGTGAACAAGAAGCGCGGCAACATCGTCCTCTCGCGCAAGGTCCTCCTCGAGGAGGAGAACGCCGAGAAGAAGAAGCACACGCTCGACACGCTGGCCGAAGGCAAGGTCCTCCGCGGCGTCGTCAAGAACATCACCGATTACGGCGCCTTCATCGATCTCGGCGGCATCGACGGGCTGCTGCACATCACCGACATGTCGTGGGGCCGCGTCTCGCATCCCTCGGAGCTGTTCCAGGTGAACCAGGAGATCGACGTGATCGTGCTCAAGTACGATCCGGCGACCGAGCGCGTGTCGCTCGGGCACAAGCAGCTCCATCAGGATCCGTGGTCGAACGTCATCGAGCGCTATCCGGTCGGCGCGCGGCTGACGGGGAAGGTCGTGAGCCTCACCGACTACGGCGCCTTCGTGGAGCTCGAGCCTGGCGTCGAAGGGCTGATCCACGTCTCGGAGTTCGACGATTCGCACCAGAAGGGGAAAGTGGACAAGCTGGATCTTCAGGTCGGTGAGACCTACCAGATGAAGATCATCAAGCTGATCCCCTCGGAGCGGAAGATCGGGCTGAGCATCCGCGCGCTGAAGAACGACGAATTCCGCGCGGACTGGGAGGCGTATACGGAGACGGCGGGCAGACCTGAAGTGACGCTCGGGGATCACTTCAAACATCAGCAATAACGGAACGGTTCACGGGTTCACGGGTTCACGGGTTCACCGGTTCACGGTTCGACCGCTGAACCCCTGAACCGTGAACCCATGAACCGTAAACCCCTGAACCGTGAACCCGTGAACCGTGAACCCGTGAACCGGTGAACCGGTGAACCAAGAGAGGGACCCCATGACCGGCGGGAGCATGACCAAGGCGGAACTCGTCGAGGAAGTCTCGCGCGTGTCGGATTTGACGAAGAAGCATTCGGAGGTCATCGTCGATACGGTCTTCAAGAGCATCATCGACGCGCTGCACCGCGGCGAGAAGATCGAGCTGCGGGGCTTCGGCAGCTTCCGCCTGCGCCGGCGCGAGCCGCGCAAGGGACGCAACCCGAAGACGGGGGACAAGGTGGACGTCCCGCCGAAGAAGGTGCCCTACTTCAAGCCGGGCAAAGAACTGAAGGAGCTCATCAACCGGGAACCGGACGCGGCCCCTCCCGCGCCCGCGCCACCCACGATCACGGGGGCGGGATCGGACCTCGCCGGAGTCTGACGAAAAACGGAAAGCGGAAAAAGGAAGACGGAAAAACGTTTCTGCTTTCCGCTTTCTTCTTTCCGCTTTTCTATGGAACATCTCTGGTCTCCCTGGCGGCTCGCTTACATCAACGGAGCGAGCGACGCCACGGGCTGTGT
The DNA here is from genome assembly GCA_003223835.1 of Acidobacteriota bacterium. GTDB lineage: Bacteria > Acidobacteriota > Vicinamibacteria > Vicinamibacterales > 2-12-FULL-66-21 > Gp6-AA38. The sequence continues at coordinate 12,789 of QHWR01000162.1, forward strand.
TTTTTGTGACGCGCTCACCAGCGACGAGGCGTCGTCGCTGATCCTGCACCGCGGCCCGACCTGCTTCGTCATCCTGAACCTCTTTCCCTACAACAGCGGCCACCTGATGGTCGTGCCCAACCGCCACATCGCGCGGCTGGCGGAGGCGACGCCCGACGAGCTCCGCGACATGATGGCGCTGACGCGGCGGGCGGAGCTGGCGCTCACCGAGGTGTTCGCGCCGCACGGCATGAACATGGGAATCAACCTCGGCAAGCCGGCGGGGGCGGGCATCCTCGATCACATCCACATGCACGTCGTCCCTCGATGGAACGGCGACACGAACTTCATGACCGTCGTCGGCCGCACGCGCGTGCTGCCCGAGGAGCTGCCGGAGGTCGCGGCGAAGCTGCGGCCGGTGTTCGAGAAGCTGCGATGATTCTCGAGCCCACCGACGACCAGAAAGCCTTCCAACTTCGCGTCTCGATGTTCGCGGCGCAGCGGATCGGTCCCGCCGCCGCGCGGATCGACGAGCACGCGGTGTTCCCGCGCGCGCTGGTGACGGAAGCGGCGGCGCTCGGGCTGATGGGGGTCACGATCCCGACGGCGTTCGGAGGCGCGGGACGCGATTACGTCAGCTACGCGCTCGCGATCGAAGCGCTGGCGCGGGCGAGCGCGGTGATTGCGGTCATCGCGGCCGTCAACAACTCGCTCGTCGCCGAGCCGCTGGCGGAATTCGGCACCGAGGCGCAGAAGCAGGCGTGGCTCCGGCGGCTCGCGACGGGGGAATCGCTCGGGGCGTTTGCGTTGTCGGAGGAGCACGCCGGCTCGGACGCGGCGAACCAGCAGACGGTGGCGCGGCTCGACGATCGCGGTTATCTGCTCAACGGCCGCAAGGTCTGGGTCGCGAACGCCGAGGCAGCCGACGTCGCGATCGTCTTCGCGGCGACCCCGCCGGCCAGCCGGGGCCGGGGTATCGGAGCATTTCTCGTCCCGATGGACGCGTCCGGCCTCTCCCGCGCGATGACGGCGGACTCGCTTGGCGTGCGCGGGCTCGGCTGCATGGATCTCGAGCTGACGGACGTCCGCGTGGACGCCGACGCGCTCCTGGGCGGCCCGGCGGATGGATTCAAAGTCGCGATGTGGGCGCTCGACGGCGGCCGCGTCGCGATCGCCGCGCAGGCGCTCGGGGTCGGCGCCGCGGCGCTCGACGAGGCGATCGCATACGCGAAGCAGCACGAACAGTTCGGGCAGCCGATCGCCAACTACCAGGCGATCCAGTGGATGCTCGCCGACAGCGCCACGGAGCTCGACGCGGCGCGCATGCTCATGCTGAAGGCCGCCGACGCGCGCGGACGGCGCGCGCGTCCGACGCTCGAAGCGGCGATGGCGAAACTGAGCGCGTCCGAGGCGGCGCACCGGGCCGCCGATCGCGCGATGCAGATCCTCGCGTCGCGCGGGTACCGCCGCGGCTCGGTCGTCGAACGGCTCTTCCGGGACGTGCGCGCGACCGAAATCTACCAGGGCACGTCCGAAGTGCAGCGGATGGTCATCGCTGAGCACATCCTCGGCTGAGATCGCAGCCGCGCGGCGATCCCAATCCCTCCTTTGATGATCTCTGTTATCTCCGTGAGCTCTGTGGTGAGATCCCTCCGTTGACTCGCGAAGCCGATCGCCTGGCGGCCGCAGCGGCCGCTGCCGCCCTCCTCCTCTTCATCCCCCTCCTGATTCCGGCGTTGACCGGCCGCGTTTTCTCGCAGGGAGACCTGACCGACTTTTACGTGCCGATGCGATACGTGTACGCGCGGGCGCTGGCGGCCGGCGACACGGTCATGTGGTCGCCGGCATTGTTTGGCGGGTTCTACGCCCACGGCGAAGGGCAGCTCGGGATGTTCCATCCGTTCCATCTGCTCGTTTATCAGCTGCTTCCGCTGGCCGCGGCCTTCAATCTGCAGATCGTCGCGACTTACGTCGCGGCGTTCGGCGGACTCTTCCTCTTGCTTCGGCGCGGCGGCCTGAGCGCGGGCGCAAGCATCTTCGGATCGATGGCGTTCACGTTCAGCGGCTTCAATCTGATGCACCTGCTGCACGTGAACATGGTCGCCGTGGGCGCGCACATTCCATGGATGCTCCTCGCCGCGGACGTCGTGCTGACGGCCCGCACCGCGGCGTCGGCGGCGGGCGGATTCGTGCTGCTGGCCGGCACGCTCGCGTCGGCGCTGCTGCTCGGCTTTCCGCAGTTCGTGTGGATGGGCGCTCTCGTCACCGGCGCCTACACGCTGGCGCGCGGCATCGCGCTGCGCGCGTGGGATCGCGTCGCGTGGGTTGCCGCCGCGGCGGTCTGCGGAGTCGCGATCGGCGCCGCGCAATTGCTGCCGACGCTCGACATGGCGGCGGACTCGTCGCGGCGGATCACCTCGCCGGGTTTTGCGCTGTCCTATTCATTGCACCCGCTCAACACGGTCGAGTTGTGGTGCCCGTACGTATTTCCGAAACGATTTTATGCGCCGCCGGGGGAGACATTCGCGCACGAGCTGACCGTGTACGACGGCGCCTTCTGCGTCATCGCGCTGGCGTGGGTCGCCGCGCGATGGCGCACGCTCGAACACCGGCGCGTGGCGCTCGGAGCCGCGGCCCTCTGCGCCGCCGGTTTCGTGTTGGCGCTGGGGCGCTACGGCGGCGTGTACACCGTGCTGCGCCAGCTGCCGTTGCTCACGTATTTCCGAGCGCCGGCGCGGCACATTCTGCTGATCCACCTTGGCCTCGCGGTTCTCGCGGCGGTCGCGCTCGACGATATTGACGCGCTCGCGCGGCGTCCCGACGGGGGCGTCTCGCGCGCGCGGCGCGCCGTCTTCGCAATCGTCGCCCTGAGCGCGGTGACGGCCGCCGTCGCGATCGGGTTCGCCGGCATCACGGTCGGACTCATCGCGAGCGTCGCGCTCATCGCGGGTACCGCGCTGCTCGTTCTGCTCGCATCGCACGGCAGACGATGGGCGTTGCTGTGCCTGCCGTTCTGCCTCGCGCTGGATCTCGGCGCCTGGGGTTATCGCTATGTGTGGTATCCCGCGCCGATGACCGTCGAACAGATGGCCGCGCTCGTCGTGGTGCCGGCGGCGGCGCGGCCAGGCGAGCGTCTCTTCATCTCGGAATACGACGCGCTCGCGAATGTCGTCGTGCTCCGCGGTTATCAGCGTCTGGCGGGTTACGTTGGCCTTCCCCCGCGCAAGTGGCTGCGGCCCGACACTCCGATCGTGCAACGGGTCGCCGGCGTGACGTGGGCCGTCAGAAACGGCATGTGGACGCCGGTCGACGCCCCGATGCCGCGCGTTCGCGTCGTCCGCGACGCTCGGGTCACGGCGAACCCGCGGCGCGACATTCAGCAGATCGACATCGCGCGCACCGCGCTCGTCGCGAACGACGTCGGGGCATTACAGGGTGACGACGCGTCTGCCGCGGTGACGGTCGATCGTCCCGGCCGCCTCGAGGTCGATGTCGGCGGCACCGGCCGCAGATTGCTGGTGACGACCGAGAGCTATCACGCGGGCTGGCGCGCGGCCGAAGGTCAGCGGACGCTTGCGACCGCACGGGTGAACGGGGACTTCCTCGGCGTCATCGTCGAGGACGGCGTGAAGCACGTCGCGCTCGTCTTCGATCCGTGGAGCGCGCGGATGGGTCTACGGGTATCGGGTGTCGGTATCGCTTTGACACTGATCGGCGCGCTGGTGCTGTCGTTTCGTGAGCAGCGACCAAGCCGACAGGTCTGAGTAGCAGAGCCCGCACTCTACCGCGCGGGGCCGACGCCACGATCTCACTCGTTTGGAAACTCATTGAGATCTTGCGACGGCGTCCTCGGCTGTCCCGTCCAGCAGGCCCCGAGATTTCGTATATACTCAATGCGTGTTCGAGTGGGACCCGCGAAAGGCCGAGGCCAACGCGGCGAAACACAGCGTATCATTCGACGATGCCGTGACAGTGTTCCTCGATGCCAATGCTCTCGAGGGTCCGGACTTGGAGCACTCGAGTGCTGAACCACGGTTTTCGGCGGCTCGGTCGAGCCGCCGACGGGCGTGTACTCGTCGTTGCCTATACCCTGAGGAGAATCGGTGATGCGGAAACGATCCGTCTCATCAGCGCGCGGCGTGCGAGTCGCCGGGAGCGGGCGGCGTACGCCGCGAAAGATTGACTTCTCGGACATCGCCGAGTCATCGCCCGAGCAGTTGAAAGCGATGCGGCGCGTGGGCCGGCCCCCCCTCGGTGACGAACCCCGCCAGCTCATCGCGATCCGTGTCGATCCTGGTGTGCTCGATCAGTTCCGAAAGGAAGCGCGCCGCCGACGGGTTGGGTATCAGACGCTGATCAACGAAGTGCTGGCGCGGCATGTCCGGAAAGATGTGGCGTAGGCCAGTCCCAGGGCGTTTCAAAACGCGTTGGCACGCTGCGGCGTTTCTCGCGACAAACCGAAGGAATGACTGCGCGGGCATGCACTGGAGTCCCTAACGCACGAAGTCGGTCGGCCGTTTACATTACTCGTTATCTGGCGAGCGACTTGAGTGCAGGCGATCTGACGTCGTAACTCTTCGAATAGGGTCGAACAGTCACTGCGCACAGGTTTCCGATTGATGGCTTCAGGACAGTGCGGTGGTGACCTTTCGCGTCGACTTGGCTTGGTGTTCAAGACGGCGACTATCGTAGCCTCACATCTCCGACCTGCACACCCAACGTCCGCGTGTCCGTAGAGCCGGGATTGAGCTGTGCGGGCGACCAG
>QHWR01000324.1 GCA_003223835.1 Acidobacteriota bacterium
CCCGCCGTTCTGCTCGCCGTCGGCGCCGCCGCGTCGTGGTTCCCCGCGCGCCGCGCCGCGCGCACAGACCCGATGACGGCGCTGAGGAAAGCAGAATAGGGGAAGTTACGAAGGCCCCCGCGGCAGCGCGAAGGCGTACAGCGCGCCGCCGCCGCCGACGACGATGTACTGACGGCCGTCGAGCGTATACGCGATTGGTCCATTGCCGACGCGGCCGATCGCCGAGTGCCACAGCGTCTTGCCATCGCTCGTCCGGAGCGCGAGCACGTTCACCGCCGCGTCGCCGGTGACCGTGAGGCCCGACGCCGTCGTCAGCACGCCCGCGGCCCCTTCGCCGCCAAGCTCGTGCTCCCATCGGATCTTGCCGGTCTGATACTCGATCGCTCTCAGCACGCCTTTGCCCCAGACGTTGTGGTCGGCGCCCGCCCAACCGTACGCCCCGTGTTCCGGCTTGAAGAAGTACGTGCCGTAGCCGTCGTGGGCGCTCACGATCAACAGACCGGTGGCGGGATCGAAGCTGGGCGATCGGTAGTTGGTGCCGCCGCTCTCGTTCGGCGCGACGAGCCGGCCGTCGCGCGCGGGCTCTTTCGCGGGGTTCGGCGTCGGACGTCCGTCCTTGTCGATCCCTGACGCCCAGTTCACCGCGGCGAACGGTGTCGTCAGCAGCGCCTTCCCGGTCGTGCGATCGAGCACGAAGTAGTAGCCGTTGCGCGACGCCTGCAGCAGCAGCTTGCGCGGCGTTCCCTCGAACGCGCCGTCCACGAGCACCGGAACCTCCGACGCGTCCCAGTCGTGCGTGTCGTGCGGAGAGACCTGGAATCCCCACGCCAGTGTTCCCGTGTCCGCGTCGAGCGCGACGATGCTGCAGGTCCACGGATTGTCGCCGGGACGCACCGGTCCGTTGAGGACGGGCGTCGGATTGCCGGTGCCGACGTAGACGAGGTTCAGCTGCGGGTCGTACGTGCCGGTCATCCACATCTGGCCGCCCGTCGCGCCGCCGCTCGGCGAACCGGGCGTGCCGGGAGGCGGCGTGCTGTAGAACGTCCATTGCGTGCTGCCCGTTTCCGGATCGATCGACTTCAGCATCCCGGGCAGGTTGTCGAAGTCGCCCGACACGCCGACGAGAAGATGATTGCGCACGAGCAGCGGCGCGTTGCTGGACCAGTAGCCCTTCTTCGCGTCGGCGATGACGACGTTCCAGCGGACCTTGCCGTCCTTTGCGTCGAGCGCGACGAGATGCGCGTCGGGCGTCGTCAGGTACACGAAGTCCTTGTAAACGGCGGCGCCGCGATGGCCGATGTGGAAGCCGGTGTTGACCGGATACGAGTACTTCCAGACCTGGCGCCCGGTGCGCGCGTCCACCGCCCACGCGTTGTCGGGCATCGTGAGGTACACGATGCCGTTCGCGAAGATCGGCGACGCCTTGATCGGCTGCGCCTGTCCCGTTTGAAACGCCCACGCGAGCGTGAGCTGGTGCACGTTCGCCGGCGTGATTTCCGTCAACGGGCTGTGACGGCGTCCGGTGTAATCGCCGTGATACGTCGGCCAGCTCTCGGCCGGCGGCTGCTGCAGCATCTCTGCATCGACGCCTTGCCTCGACTGCGCCACGGGCTGCAGCACGAACGCAAACGCGCCGAGCGCGGCCACAAGACCGGTCGCGAGAGGAACGAGTTGTCGAGTGCACATGGGCGTCACTTGTGCAGAGTCTGCAGATACGCGAGGACGTTGTGCACGTCCTCGTCCGTGTATTTCGCGAGCTGCGCGGCGTGCGCGTCGAGCGGATTGTCCACGGTGAACGTCACCTCGCTCGCGGGCCAGGAGCGATACGTGCCCGACCCGTCCCGCACCGCGATCGTGAACTCATCGCGATAGGCGAGCCGGCCCTTGACGATTTCCCCGGACTTCAGCGTGACGGTGGCGGTCGCGGGCGATCCGGCGCCGGAACGCGGCGACGGATACAGCATGCGCTGCAGCAGCTCGAGTCCCTTGAGACGGTCCGCGACGCCGGCAAGATCGCCCGACGGCGCATGGCACTTCGAGCAGCCGCCCGGTCCTTCGAAATAGCGCCGGCCGGCTTCGGCGTCGCCCGTTTGCAGATCGCCCTCCTCGACGCTCCGGCGGCTGCCCTGGTTGGATTCCGCTTTCGTCTTCTGCGCGTGGAGGAACGCAACGATGGCGGCGACGTCGCCGGTCGAAAGGTTGAGCGGCGGCATGCCTTTCTCGGGCCGGCCGTTGTGGACGACCGGTCCGATCTTGTCGCCGCGGACATCTTCGGCGACCAGCGCCGAGCGTGTGAGGTCGGGGCCGGTCTCGCCCCCCATCGCATCGCGACCGTGACAGAACCCGCAGTGCGCGGCGAACAGCGGCTCGCCGGCCTGCGCCTGCTGCGCGGAATACGTCTGGGTCGCGACGGTTCGCGGCCGCGCCTCCGCCGCGGGACTCGATCCGCGCGGAGGCTGCGGCGATGTGGGAGCGGTGCCTGGCGCCGCAGGCGTGTGCGCGCACGAAGCCGCAACGAGCGCGCCAGCGAGCGACAGCTTGCGTAATAACCCCAGGCTTGCGGTCATCGGTCCTCGGTCCTCCGATAGTATTACGCATGCTCCGTCGCGTCGCCTTCGCATTTGCGGTCGTCGCCTGCGCCGGTGCCCACGGCCCGACCGCGCCGCCGCGGCCGGTCAGGGTCGTTCTGCTCTCGGTCGACGCCGGGTCCGATGTCATCCTCGACCGGCTGCTCGCGTCGGGCGCGCTCAAGGGCGGCGCCTTCGAACGGATGCTCGCGCGGGGCGCCGTCGCCGAGAGTCTGACGCCCGCGCCCATCGCGTCCACCCCGATCAGCCACGCGACGATGTTCTCGGGCGCTTGGCCCGGGCAGCACGGCATCACGAGCGTGTCGCTTCCGGGCGCCGGCATCGCCGACGATCCGCGGTCCGGATTCACGGTCCCCACCGCCGTCGATCGCCTCTGGACGATCGCTCAGCGCGCCGGCCTCCACGTCGTCTGCCTCGCCGCACCTGGCGCGGAAGGGATCTCGCCCGAGACGACGTGCACCGAGACGGTGCCGTTCGGCGCCATCGCCCGGGCCGCGCCGCCCGTGTCGGGGAAACCAACGCCCGACGAAATACGCGATCTGGCGTCGCGCATTCTTGCCGCGGCCGGGCCGTCGCCGGGAGAACCCGAAGCGCGGCTCGTCACCACCGGGCAGATGACGGATGACGAGTACGTCGTGCGCGCCGGGCGATTCGCGGATTACGTCGGCAACGCCGTCACGATGGAGCTGGCGCGGCGCGACTGGGATCTGCTGATCGCGTACATGCCGATCGTGGACAATCTGGAGCACCGCTACTTGATCGCCGATCTGCGTCAGGTCGAGTACGCCGCGGACGGCGGGGCGCGCCGTGTCAGGTTCGCCGGCTACATCACGCGCGGGTATCGGAAGGTGGACGCATCCCGACTCACTCGACCGTGATCCTCAACAACGTGCTCGCCGCCGCGGGGTTGCGGGTCGGCGGACCCGACGCCCAGGTGCGCGCGCTCTCGAGCGGCGCGTCGGCGCAGGTGTATGTGAATTCGCGGCGCCGATTCGCACAGGGGGTCGTCGCCGACGAAGACGTGTCTGGGATCGTCGCGAAGGTAATCGCCGCGTGCCGGGGCGTCGTCGACCCGGTGACGGGCGCGCCGGTGTTCGCCGCGATCGAGCCGTCGTCCGCCTTCGGCGCGTTGCATCTCGAGCACGCGAATGCCGGCGACGTCTACGTGCTGGCGCCGGCGGGTTGGGCGATCAGCGGCCGATTCGATCCGGCCGTTCCGGCGATCGTTCCGAACACCGTGAGCCCTGACGCGCGGCAGCGCGTGAGCCGGTCACCCGCGGAGCAGCGCTTTCTCGAGACAGGCGGTCTCAACGAGCTGAGTCCCGGCGTCCACGGGCATCGGCCGGGCGATCCGCGCATGCAGGCGATCTTCTACGCGATGGGACCATCCGTGCCGCGATTGCGGACGCCCACCGCGTCGATGACCGACGTCGCGCCGACGGTGCTGCGTCTTCTGAACGTGACCCCGCCGCCGTTCATGTCGGGCCGCGCGGTGTTCGCGCCGCAGAAGCGTGCTGGGGGCTGAGTGCAGAGACAGGGTCAGGCACTGTCGGGTGCTGAGGGCTGGGTGCTGAGAGGGTGTGCTGCGGAATAGCGGTGCGTCGTGCGCTGCCGCATGCCGGCCATCGGAGCTCTCCATCAGCAGGACCCAACGCGGGATCGCGCAAGGGGTATCAAGGCTGCCATTGAACGGCGCGCCCGCGGGTCGGCGTCAACCGATCGCCCGGTCGGTTTTCGTGCACGAGAGCGTAATCGGGATGACGGTTTCGCCGCGTCCCGACTGTTACCGCAGCACGAACTCGAGCTCGATCATCACCCAGATGGCAACGGGATTTCCGTCACGCGTCGCCGGCCTGAATCGCCACTTGAGAACCGTCGCGACGGCGGCGTGCTCCAACTCCGGATCGGGCGGCTTCGTCACCGCGACGGCGCCGACCGTCCCATCTTCCAGGACAACGGCCTGCAGCACGACCGTGCCCTGTACTTTGCGAGCCATGGCGTTCCGCGTATGGCTAGGTTTGGGCGAGTACATGTGTGCATCTGTGGCAGATCCGATCCGTGTGGACCAGTGGCTCAGCGTGAGAGGCGGAAGGCAATGAACATGAACTCCCCGAGCGCGTATAATCAACGCTTTCCGGGAGACGTGCCATGACACTTCGGGCCGTGCTTCCATTGTGCGTTCTCGTCGGGCTCCTTGCTGGCGGGACGCGCACCGCCGGGCAACCCCGCCAGTCAGGTCCGCGCCACGGACACGAACCTGACGATCGGCATTCCCGGTTCCCTTCACGATCTCTGGCCCAAAGAGGGCAAGGTCAACGCGCCGCGGGTCCTGCAGGACGTCGATGGCGACTTCACCGTGCAGGTCACGGTCACGACCACGGTCAAGCCTCAGAACGGTTTCTTCCGCGCCGCGACGCTGCTCGTCGTGCAGGACGACGGAACGTTCATCCGGTTCGACGATGCCGCCGCCGATCGAGGCGCGTCCGGGATCGATTTCTACTGCTATCTCCACGTGTTCAGGAATGGAGAGCGCCTCGTCAACGAACAGCTCAGACCGCTGAAAGATGCCCCGGCGGTGCTCAAGCTGCAACGGCATGGCGGTGACGTCATCGCGTCGTTCAGCCAGGACGACGGCCGGACGTGGAGGTCGTTCGGTCGGAAAACGGCGCAATTGTCGGAGCGGCTGAAAGTCGGGGTGGCGGCATTGAACAATACGAACAGTCCCTTCACCGCCACGTTCGCCGACCTCAAGATCACGAAGTAAGCACCATCCTCGTTTTAGCATTTGGCATTCAGCATTTGGCATTGCAGGTTCCGTCTTTCAGCAACCTGCTATCGTCCCGGATGCTCGTACCACGCGTCGATCTTTCCGCCTCGTTCGCATAGGCCTTGATCGTCAGGATGAACGCCGTATGCCGGCCATCGGAATTCTGAACAAGAAGCACCCCGGGGTACTCGGTCTCGGCCACGACGTACCGTCCGGCCGGCATCCGTACGCCGCCGGCGACGAAATCGAACGGAACGTTCGCGACGACCTTCGACGAGATCCTTGCCAGCGTGGCGAGATATTGTCAGCGAGTCTCCGACTCAGGACGCTAGGATGAGAAGATGAAAAAGTCGGGCGCGAGCCAAGGCCGGTCGGCATCGGAGCTGATGTCGAAAAGAATCGCCGAACTCGGGGATTGGCGCGGGGAAACGCTCAGCAGAATGCGCAAGCTCATCAAGGAAGCAGACCCGGACGTCGTCGAGGAGTTGAAGTGGGTGAAGCCCACGAACCCGGGCACTCCCACATGGTCGCACGACGGGATCATCTGCACCGGCGAGACGTACAAGTCCATTGTGAAGTTGACCTTCGCCAAGGGCGCGTCTCTGAAGGATCCAGCCCGTCTCTTCAACTCGAGTCTCGACGGAAACGTACGCCGCGCGATCGACATCCACGAAGGAGAAGAAGTTGACGAGTCCGCCTTCAAGGCGCTCGTTCGCCAAGCGATCGCCCTCAACAGTTCTGGCAAGTCGAAGCCTTCGAAGAAAGCCAAGTCCTGAGGGATCGCGCCCCTGAACAGGTCAGGCGCGGATCAATCAACACGAACGAAAAGGAAGACAAGAAGAAGATGATGATCGCTCGCGAGCAGTACACACCGGGTCCGGCCACTTCGATATGCGGTGGGAACTCGACGCCGTTGGTGGCGGCACGCGCCTGACGCGGTGGACCAATATCGATCGCCGCTTCATCTCAATGGGTGCTGCCGGGTGGAGTGTTACCATAGGGCCGCAGTTCCGACCCCCAGCGACGCTACGCATCCCCGCTACTCATTGGAGGCGTCATCGTGAGGACTTCGTCTCGCGGTCGTACGTTTGTCTCGGGCGCGGCCTTCCTGTTCTGCGTCGTCGTCTTGCTGATCATCGGGACGCGAATCGCGGCTGCGCAGCGGCCCGCGAGCCGCCCTGCTCAGCGTCCCGCTGCCGCGCCGTCCGCGCCGCCGGCTCCGGCGCAGGTGTCGGCCGCGGCGATCAGGGTCGTCGGCCCTGGCTTCGGCGCGAACGGGTCCGAGCTGCGTCCGTTCAACGAATCCCCAGGCACCGTCGTCGTCCTCGCGATCCAGCCGCCTCGCGGCAGCGGCATCGTCCAGATTGACGACCACGCGAGCACGCTCGACGCGTTTTCGGACGACAAAGGACAGAGCCTGCTCGAAGAAGGACGCGTCGGCCCGTTCCCGAAGGTCGCGGAAGACGGCTCGGCGGCGATCGTCGAGGTCGAGGTGCGCGCGCGCCCCTCGGCAGGCGCGACGTCGGTGACCGTGCAGGGCTCGATTGCGATCACGCTTGCCGCCGGATCGAAGCCCGTGCGCGCCGCCGGCGTTCGCCTGGAGCCGAACCAGACGTTCAAGCTCGGGACGACGACGATGACGATCGGCGAGGCCAAGACGGACGAGGAGTCGACGAAGATCACGTTCGGCCTGCCGCGTTCCGTGCTCTACACGATTCGGGACGTGCGGGTCTTCGACGCCAGGAACGCGCCGATCGAAGCGCGGCGAACCGGCTCCGGCTATTTCAACGAGAAGGCCGAGCTG
>QHWR01000022.1:0-35146 GCA_003223835.1 Acidobacteriota bacterium
ACACGCCGTCGAGATGATCGGTCTCGTGCTGAATCACGCGCGCGGTGAAGTTCTTCGCGCGCAGCTCGACCTTCCGTCCCCTCCGGTCGAGCGCCTTCACCTTGATTTCCGTGGCGCGCGAGACCTTGCCGCGCAAATCCGGAATGCTCAGGCAGCCTTCCCAGTCCTCCGCGAGGGCGGTACCCACCGGCGTAATCTCCGGATTGATCAGCGCCATCAGCGGCACGCGCTCGCGTTCCTCGTGCTCATCGTCATCCGGAGAGCTGGCGAATCCGGCGACGAACACCCGCAGCCCCTGGTGTACCTGCGGCGCGGCCAGCCCCACGCCCTGATACTCGCGCATCGTCTCGAACATGTCGTCGATCAATTGCTGGACGCGCGGTGATTTGATCTCGCCGGGCTCGATCGGCCTCGCGCGCGCGCGCAGCGCCGGATGTCCCATCCGCGCGACTTTCAGGATCGACATGACGGGATTATTTCATACGGATGGTGGATGGTGGATGGTGGATGGTGGAAGACAGAAGTCGGAAAGTGACAGACTCCGTCATCCGTCATCCGTCATCCGTCATCTGTCATCCATCATTCGCAACCATGTAAGCTAGACCCGGATGCAGTACCGGTTCTGCCCGGCGTGCGGCGGCGCGCTCGAGACGCGATCGCTCAAAGCGAGCGAACCGGATCGACTCGTCTGCGGCGCGTGCGCGTTCGTGTTCTACCTGGATCCGAAAGTCGCGGTCGGCACGATCATCGGCGCGACGGACGGGCGCATCGTCCTCGTGCGGCGCGCGATCGAGCCGGGCTACGGTCTCTGGGTGTTTCCGGGAGGCTACGTCGATCGCGGCGAAGAGCTGACGTGCGCCGCGGTGCGCGAGGCGCGCGAGGAGTGCGGGCTCGAGGTCCGCATCGACGGCCTCGTCAACATCTATTCCTATTCGGGGCGGACGCCGATAATCGTCGTATATGCCGCGACGGCGCTTACGGGCGAGCTCTGCAGCGATGACGAGTGCCTGGAAGCGCGGCTGTTCAGCCCGTCCGAAATCCCGTGGGACGCGCTGGCGTTCCGCAGCACCGGGGACGCACTTCGCGATTATCTCAGCGGTCTGCGTCACGCCATCCCGGCTGCGGGCGGCTGAGGTCTGCTATACTGAAGATCCCCAGCGACTCCGGCCTGCCGGGTTCCCGACACGACCATGACTACACGAAAACTGTCTCTTGCGTTGGCGCTTGCCGCGACGGTCGGGCTCGGCGCATGCGCCGGATTCGAGCATTCCAGCTCGTCGACGGCGCCGAGCACGCCGGGCGTCAGCGCGCTGATGGGCAACTGGACCTCCGCGACGATCATTCCATCCCCGTCGAGCTGCACGGATTTCAAGTGGAACGTCACCGAGCAGACGGCGACGAGCGCGAAGGGATCGTTCAGCGCGATGTGCGCGAACAGCCTGAAGGTGTCAGGCACCGCGCAGGGCACGCTGAGCGGCTCCACGATCACCTGGAGCGCGAACGGGAACGCGTCCGCGCCGGATCTGCCGACTTGCGCGATCGCGCTGACGGGCACCGCGGAGCTGGGCGTCGACTCGATCAGGATCCCCTACGCCGGCGACACCTGCGTCGGCAAAGTCACCGGCGTCGAGATCCTGAAGAAGCACTGAATCAGCGCAGGTCGTCGGCGCTCTTCGCGCCGTAGAACGCAAACCAGGGCTGCGCCGGCTTCAGGCGGGCGTTGACGTTGGTGATGTTCTTGACGCCTTCGTTCTGGAGCCACGCGCGGAACGCATCCGCTCCCTGTTTCGCGTACACGGGGATGCCATCCTTCCAGGTCGCGCGGCCGCAGAGGACGCCCGAGAAACGCGTGCCGGCCTCGGCGGCCAGTTCGAGCGCTTCGGTGAACTCCGAGTTGCTGACGCCGGCCGAGAGATAGATGAACGGCTTCGTCGCCGCGTCCGCCGCGCGCCGGAACGCATCCTTCGCCTCCTGCTTCGAGTACACCTTCGTTCCGCCGGACGCGCGCGTCCCCTCGACGAACTTCATGTTGATGGGGACCTCGACTTTCATCACGTCCACGCCGTAACGGTCCTTGGTCAGCTCGCGCATGCTGCCGATGACGGCCTCCGGCTTCTTCTTCGCGAACTCGGGCCCCTTTTCGTCCATGCTCTCGTCGTAGGTGACGAACTCGAGGAAAAACGGGATGTCGTTCGCGCGGCATTCGTCGCCGATCCGCTCGACCCACGCGTGCTTCTTGTCGTTGACGTCCTTCGGATCGAACGGCGTGTAGTAGAGGAGAATCTTGATGCAGTCGGCGCCCGCGTCCTTCAGCCGCCGCACGGACCACTCGTCGAGCAGGTCCGGGAGACGGCCGGGACCTGTCTTGTCGTAGCCCGTCTTTTCGTACGCCAACAGCAGACCGGCGTTCTTCGCGCGGCGCTTGCTCGCGGGCAGGCCCCACTCTGGATCGAGCAGGATCGCGCTCGCGTGCGGCGTGAGGACCTCGGTCACCAAGGACTTGAACTCTACGAGATCGCGCTCGCCGACATCGCTCCCCTTTTCCTTCGCGAGCGCCTTTTGCAGCGATCCGCGCTGGTCCATCGCCGCCGCGGCGATCACGCCGCGATCGTTCGACACCGCCTTCAGGCCCGCGAGCTTCCCCGCTGTGATCTTCACGTTCAGCTCCTCACGTCACCGTGTTCCGCAGCCCTGGATTCTACAACAGGGAATCTGAAGCGCTCGACGCTGGCCGCGGCGACGGCGTCGCGGACGATGTCGTCGATCGGCAGCTCGCGCTCGGCGGCCTCGACGTCGGCGCGGCGCGCCTTCGTCGCGGGGTGCTTCGGCGTGAACAACGTGCAGCAATCCTGGTCCGGGATGATCGAAATGGGATAGGTGCCGAGCCGTTCCGCCTGCGCCGTGATCTCCTCCTTGTCCATCCCGATGAGCGGCCGGAGCACCGGCATGGACGCGACCTCGTCGATGGCCGACAGGTTCTCGATCGTCTGCGACGCAACCTGTCCGACGACCTCGCCCGTCACGAGCGCCCGCGCGTGCTGCTGCCGCGCGATCCGCTCGGCGATGCGCATCATGAACCGCCGATAGATGACGACGCGCAGCGGCGGCGCCACGGCGAGGACGATGCGCTGCTGGATGTCGCCGAAGGGGACGAGAAACAAACGCGAGCGGAACTGATACTGCGTCAGCAATCTGGCGAGCTCGCGCGTCTTTTCCTGCGACGCGCGCGACAGAATCGGGTAGCTGTGGAAGTGCACGAGCAGGACGCGGCAGCCGCGACGCATCATCCGCCACGCGGCCACGGGCGAGTCGATGCCGCCCGACAGCAGGCATGCCACGCGGCCTCCAGAGCCGACCGGCAGACCGCCCGCGCCACGCTCCTTCCCGAACGAGTAGAACGCCTCCGTCGTCAGCGCCTCAACGTGGATCGTCAGCTCGGGATGGTCGAGGTCCACGCGCCATCCGCGCGCATCCTTGATCCGGCCCCCGACCTCGCGCTCGATCTGCGGCGACGTCAGCGGGAACCGCTTGTCGGCGCGTTTGGCCGACACGCGAAAGCTCGATGTCTCCCGCCCCTCGAGGTCGCGCAGGATCTCGGCCGCGATCGCGTCCACGTCGAGCGGCGTGCGCCCCGCGCGCGCGAAGTTTCCGACGCCGAACACGCGCGCGACCCGATCGCGCACGCGCTCCCACGGCGCCTCCGGCCCGAGCACCAGCTCGATGCGCCCCATCAGGACGCGGACGTCGCGGACGCCGAGGTCCGACGTCGCCTCGCGCAGGTTGCGCACCAGGCGCGCGACGAACCACGGCCGGTTGCGCCCCTTCAGCGCGATTTCCTGGTAGTGGACGAGGAGAGAATTCACCAACTCATCAACTCACCAATTCACCAATTCACCAATTGTTCCGCCGCCCTGTGCCCTGCCAGGGCGGCGCTCTCAATTGTGCCCGGCAGCCCCGTGTCGATCCAGTCGCCGGCCAGCACGAGGCCTCGAATCGGCGTCGCGGTCGCCGGGCGCGGCGGCTGGCCGGGCGCGAGGGAGAACGTCGCGCGCTTTTCGCGGATCACCGTGCCGCGGAGAAGCGTCGCGCCGCGCGCACCCGGAATCGACGCCGCCACCTCGCGCGACGCGAGGTCGATGAGCGCCGGGTTGTCGAGCGCCACGAGCGCGTCCGCCCCGCTCGAGACGAGCGACAAGTGCGACGCGCGCTCGCCGAATGCCTGCCGCTTGTCGAACACCCACTGCATCGCGCGGCCGGGCAGCCCGACGAACAGGTCGTCCATCACCGTCCGGTCGTACCACAGATTGACCGTCACGATCGGCTTCGACTCGAGACGCTCCGCGTTGGCGATGATGGGCTCCATCGGCTCGAGATCGCCCGCGAGCAGCGCGCGCAGGCCGAACCATGGCACTGCGGCGACGACGCGGCGGCAGGCGATCCGCTCGCCGCGGACGTCAATCGCGGCGACCTCGCCGTCCGCGACGTGCACGCGCGCGAGCGCGTGAAGCCGGACCTCGCCGCCGCGCGACTCGACGTAGCGGCGCGCCGGGAGCGCGTACATCTCGTGCAGGGGCACGAGCGGCAGCGCGAGCGACGCGTCCGTCCGGTCGCGCCCGAACATCTCGGCGAGCACGCGAACGAACGGCGCCGCGGCCGCTTCGGACGGCGACTGGTTCAATGCGGCGACGGCCAGGGGCTCCCACAACCATTCGCGCAGGCGGCCGCGCTGGCCGTGACGCGTCAGCCACGCGGACACGGTCTCGCCGGCAGATGCCGGAGTACGGAGCGCGGCCCGTGCGCGCAGCAACGGTCGGGCAAGGCGGAGCACGGACAAGCGCTCGCGCCAGGGAAGCGCATCCCATCGCATGACGCCCGCCAGCAGATGAAGCGGCGACGGAAGCGGCGGACATCGGAGCACCGATCGCCGTCCCGCCGCGTCGAGGTACGGCACTTCGAGCGTCGGCTGGATGCGGACGTGGCCTTCCGCGCCGATTCGGCGGAGCAGGGTGAAAGTCTCGCGGTAGCAGCCGAGCAGCACGTGCTGGCCGTTGTCGACGCGTTCGCCGGTCGTGCGGTCCGCGAACGCCGTCGCGCGCCCGCCCAGCTCGCCGCGCGCTTCGAGCACCAGCACGCGCCGGCCGGCGCCGGCGAGCGCGGTCGCCGCGCTCAGCCCCGCGACGCCGCCGCCGACGACCACAACGTCAAACGCCACAGATGCACACAGAACTTATCAGCCACCGACGCACACAGAACTTATCAGCGACGCACGCGGAACTGATCAGCCACAGATGCACACAGATATACACAGATGAAGAATTCAAAAAACAACAAGATGTGATCTGTGTGCATCTGTGTGTATCTGTGGCTGGTACGAAGCGTGTGGATCTGTGGCTGGTACGAAGCGTGTGGATCTGTGGCAGGACGAGCGCGTTATCCGTGGCGACAATCATCTGCCGCCGACCATCGTCGTGATCCACGCGCGCGCGGCAATGAGCGCGCGGCGCGGACGCGGAATGCGGATCACGCGCGCGAAGACGTCGTAGTCCTCCGCCTCGATGCGGTCGAGGATCGCGTGATAGATCGCGCCCATGATCCGCGCGGCGACGAGACGACGGCGATCGCGGGCGGGGAGGATGGCGGCGGCACGCGCGTAGTACTCGCGCGCGCGCTCGGCCTGGAATGCGAGCAGCCGCCTGACGGCGGGCGATTGCACGCCGCTTCCCGTCCGCTGCGATTCCCGGACCAGATCCTCTTCGGTGCACTCGCAGGACGCAAAGTCCGCCTGCGGAATGTAGACGCGGCCCCGCGCGAGATCCCCCGGCACGTCTCTCAGGATGTTCGTGAGCTGCAGCGCGACGCCGAGGTCGATCGCGTACGCCTTCGACGCGGGATCCTCGCAGCCGAAGATCTCGACGCAGATCAGCCCGATCGCCGACGCGACGCGGATGCAGTACTGATAGAGGTCCTCGAACGTCGCGTAGCGTCTGGCCGCGAGGTCCATCTCGACGCCTTCGATCAACGCGCCGAACGCGGACCGTGGCAAGTGGAACCGCCGGATCCACGGCTGGAGCTGCTGCCCCTGCGGCGTGGCGGGCGACGCGCCGTCGAAGCACGCCGCGAGTTCGGCGCGCCACCGCGCCAGCTCCACGTCGCCGGCCCGCACGTGGTCGGTCGCCTCGTCGGCCGCATCGTCCACCGCGCGGCAGAAATCCCACACGGCGACAATCGCGCGTCGTTTCTCGGCCGGCAGAACCAGGAACGCGTAATAGAAGTTGGTGTCGCGTGCCATCACCGACCCGACGGCCGAGGATCAACCGTCCGCGCCCATCGCGCCATTCTCCAGAGCAGCACCGGCGCGTCAGCGGCGCGGAGCGCCGGACGTTCGGCGAAGACGTCGTACTCGGCGCGCTCGAGTTTCTCGAGAATGCGGGTGCCGCCGAGCCAGGTCGCGCGCAGCTCCCAGCGGAGACGTCCGCGGACGGCGCCGCACAACGGCCGTCCGGTGACGAAGAGCGCGCGCGTCCGCGCGGCGGCGTCCCGGAGCGCCTCGCGCCACGCGGGCGTGAGCCGCCGCCGAGCCAGGTCCGCCTCCTCGGCGCCGCGGGGTTTCGTGAGCTCGCGCGGCACGTAGATACGTCCCTTGAGGTAATCGCGCTCGAGATCCTGCCAGAAATTCGTCAACTGGAGCGCCGTGCAGATCGCATCCGATCGTTCGTCGAGTCTGGCATCGTCATAGCCGGCGACGCGAAGGACGAGACGCCCGACCGGGTTCGCGGACCGCCGGCAGTAGTCGATCACCTCGGTCCACGTCGCATAACGCGTCGTGGTCACGTCCTGCCGGAATGCGCTGAGCAGGTCTTCCAGAAGCGTCACGGGCAGCCTGCACGAACGAATCGTCGCGGCGAGCGCGGTGAAGACAGGCTCGTGCGAGTCCTGCGGCAGCGGCCCTCCGGCGGCAGCCGTGTCGAGATGCGCGCCCCAGGCGTCCAGTTGTCGCAGGCGCTCGGCCGCGGGACGATCGCCTTCGTCGGCGACATCGTCCGCCCCGCGCGCGAACGCGTAAATCGCCGCGATGTGCGGCCGCATGCGCCGGGGCAGCAGCCACGACGCAACCGGAAAGTTCTCATAATGGTCGCGCGCGAGCCGTTCGCACTGCCGGTACGCCTCCTGCAGCGCTACCACTCGATTTCAGCCGATCCGGCGCGGTGGTTCGCGGCACGCGCCGCGACGAAGAGAAAATCCGACAGCCGGTTCACGTACGTCAGCAGATCGGGTTCGAGCGCGACGCCGTGGTCGCGCGCGAGCGCGACCATCGATCGCTCCGCTCGACGGCATACGGTCCGCGCCAGGTGCAGCGTCGCGCCGGCGTGCGATCCGCCGGCGAGGATGAAGCGCCGGAGCGGCGGAAGCCCGGCCTCGAGACGATCGATCCATTCCTCGAGGCGCTTGATGTCGCCGGCGGTCACGGCCGCTTTCGACACGCGTTCGGCGATGCGATGCGCCGGATCGGCGAGGCGCGCGCCCAGCGCGAAGAGATCGCGCTGCACGCGTTCGATCATCGCGCTGACCTCGTCGTCCTGCAAAGCGGTGCGCGCCAGCCCCAGCCACGCGTTCAGCTCGTCGACGTCTCCGTAGGCCGCGACGCGTGGATCCGATTTCGGGACGCGCGTGCCGTCGAACAGGCCGGTCTCCCCGGCGTCGCCGGTCCTGGTGTAGATTTTCACTTCATCGAATTATATGGGCTCGAAGGGTTCCAGAAGTTCGGGGGTCAAGGGTCAAGGTGCGCATCCGATCGCCGCCGCCGATCGGCAGAAGTTCCGACGCCGGTTGCTGGACTGGTATCGGCGCTACGGCCGCGACCTTCCGTGGCGGCAGACCACGGATCCGTACCACATCCTCGTGTCGGAAGTGATGCTGCAGCAGACGCAGGTCGATCGCGTGCTGCCGAAGTACCGGGAGTGGCTGGAGCGTTATCCGACGATGGAAGCGCTCGCCGCCGCGCCGGAAGAGGACGTCACGCGCACGTGGTATCCGCTCGGCTACAACGTGCGGCCGCGGCGCCTGCACGCGATCGCACGCGAGTCGGTCGAGCGCTACGGCGGGTCGCTGCCCTCGGATGAACCGACGCTGCGCTCGTTCAAGGGCATCGGCGAATACACCGCGGGCGCGGTGATGAGCTTCGCGTTCGGCCAGCGCGCCGCGATCCTCGACACCAACGTCGCGCGCGTATTGTTCCGCGTCTTCGTGGGCCGCGGGAGCCCGAAGGCGCACGCGATGAAGCGGCGACTCTGGGAGGTCGCGCGCGCGGTGCTGCCGCGCCGTCACGTCTTCGACTTCAACCAGGCGTTGATGGACTTCGGCGCGACGGTGTGTGTCGCGCGGAAGCCGAAGTGCCTGCTCTGCCCGATGCGGTCCGACTGCGCGGCCTACCCGTTCAATCCCGACAATGAGCGCGGCTGATCCGCCGCGCGTGATCGTCACGGCGGCAGTGATCGAACGGGACGGATGTTTCCTCGTCACGCGCCGGGTGCGGGGCGTCCACCTGGCAGGCTACTGGGAGTTTCCCGGCGGCAAGTGCGACGCGAACGAGGCGCTCGACACCTGTCTCGCACGCGAGCTTCGCGAAGAGCTGGGAGTCTCCGCGCGGATCGGCGGCGAGCTGTTCACCGTCGCGCACACGTATCCGGAGCGGACGGTGGAACTGCACTTCTTCGGGTGCGCGCTCGATGGGGATCCGCAGCCGCTGCTCGGGCAGGAGATGCGGTGGGTGCGGCGCGAGGACCTCGCGTCGCTGCAGTTCCCGCCGGCCGATGATGAATTGATTGCGCGGCTGAGCCGCGGAGATCACGAGCAGGCCTGAAGGCCTGCGCTACGGCTGCTTTACAAACGGCAGGTCCACGACCTGCGCGCCGAGGCGCGCGCCGCCGTGGACGACGTCGAGTCGCGTCCCGGGACCGACGAAATCGCGGTGCACGTAGCCGAGCGCGATCGGCGCGCCGGCGCGGGGCGACACCGCCGCGCTCGTGACGCGTCCAATCTCCCGATCGCCGGCAAACAGTCCGTCGTCGTGCGCGGGCGCGGACGCGCCGTCGATCCGCAGGCCGACGAGCCGCCGGACGACGCGGCCGTGTCCGCGATCGAGCACGCGAATGATTACTTCCTGCCCCACGTAGCAGCCCTTGGTCCTCGAGATCGCGCGCCCGTCGATTCCGGCCTCGAGCGGAATCGTCTCGTCGTCCATATCCACGCCGAACCGCGGCCGGCCTGACTCGATTCGAACGATCTCCGCATCGTCCGCGTCGGCGCTCACGGCCCCCGCCTCATGCAGCGCGCGCAAAAGAGAGGATGCCTGCGCGGCGTCGATGGCGAGGTCGAAACCGCGAACGCCCGCCTCGTCGCTTCGAATCACGATGGCCTCCGCGTCGCCCGCGCGCGTGCGCCGCGCGTCGTAGATCGAGAGCGCGTCGAGCGTTTCGGCGTCGAGCGCGCCCGTCAGCACGCCGGCGACCGCGGCCGCGGCCTCCGGTCCGTACACGCCGATCTCGGCGAGCGCGGCGGTGACGTCGCGCACCTGAACGTCTTCGCTGAACACGAAGCGCTCCAGATGCGTGCGCACGCGGTCGGCGACGTGAGACGGCACGTCGAGCAGCGTGGAATCCCCAAGCTCGATGACGCGCATGTCGGTGATCATGCGTCCCTGGGGCGTGAGCAGCGCCGCGTAGCAGCCCGTGCCCGCCTGCAATGCGGCGACGTCGTTCGTCAGCAGCCCCTGCAGATACGCCAGCCGATCCTTGCCGGTCAGCATGAGGCGCGCGACGCCATTTCGATCGACGACGGCCGCGCCCGCGCGCAGCGCGTCATAACCCTTAGCTGCTATTCTCTCGAGATGCTCCATCTGGCCCGGCCACTCGTTGCGCGTCCGGCATCGCCGCGGGCGATCCGTGTTGGGGCGCTCTGTGTCCATTCTATCGCCGTGGCGTTCCTCCTCTCGGGCGCCGCCGCCGCCCAAACGCCTGCCGCGGAGCCCGCATCCGGCCCGTCTGTGCTGACGATTTTCTTCAAAGGCACGAACATCGGCCGCGAACAGGTGACGCTCGCCCGCACGTCGTCGGGCTGGACCATCTCGTCGACAGGACGTCAGGGGCCGCCCTTCGACATCACGTTGAATCGGTTCGAAGCCAAGTACACGCCGGACTGGCAGCCGGCCGAACTGCACGTCGAAGCGCTCGTGCGAAACGAGTCGGTGACGCTGTCAACGTCCTTCGGCGTGACGACGGCGATCAGCGAGGTGACACGCAACAGCGTCACGAACGGGAAGACCGATCAGGTGTCGGCACGGACGATCGCGCTGCCCAACGGCGTTTACGGCGCATACGAGGCGCTCGCGGCCCGCCTGTCCACCGCCGAAGCCGGCGCCGAGCTGCCGGTCTACCTCGCGCCGAACGCGGAGATCCGGGTGAAGATCCGCAGCGTGACGCCGGTCACGCTCGAAGGTCCGTCCGCGACGATCGCGACGCGCCGCTACGACGTCACGTTTCAGAACCCGTCCGGTCCGTTCGACGCGTCCGTCTCGATTGACGCGCGGCATCGTCTCGTGCGCGTGGAGTTGCCGGCCGCGTCGCTGGTGATCGCTCGCGACGATGCGTCGAGCGTGGCGATGCGGTCCGTGACGGCGCGCAACCCGAACGACGCCGACGTCACCATTCCGGCGAACGGCTTCAACATCGCCGCGACGCTGACCTCTCCGTCCGCGCCCGGCAGGCTTCGGCATCCCGCCCTCGTGCTCGTGGGCGGCTCCGGCCCGACGGACCGCGACGAAACGGTGGCCGGCATTCCCATCTTCGCCGAGCTGGCGCGGGCGCTCGCGGACGCGGGGTACATGGTCGTGCGCTACGACAAGCGCGGCGTCGGCCAGAGCGGCGGCCGCATCGAAAGCGCGACGATCGGCGACTACGCCGACGACGCGGTCGCGGTGGTCAAATGGATCGCCTCGCGCAGGGACGTCGATCGACGGCACGTCGCCGTCGCCGGCCACAGCGAAGGGGGGGCGGTCGCGCTGCTCGCCGCCCAGCGCGAGAAGAAGATCGCGGCCGTGACTCTGGTCGCGGCGCCGGGCTCGACGGGCGCGGATCTGATCCTCGAGCAGCAGCGCCATGTGCTGGATCGGATGGGACTGCCCGACGATCAGAAGCAGCAGAAGATCGAGCTGCAGAAAAAGATCCAGACGGCCGTCGTCGCCGGGACGGGTTGGGAGAACGTCCCGCCCGAGTTGCGGAAGCAGGCGGACACGCCGTGGTTCCGCAGCCTGCTGCTCTTCGATCCCGCCGCGACGTTGCCGAAGGTAAAGCAGCCAATCCTGATCGTTCAGGGAGATCTCGACACGCAGGTGCCTCCCGCGCACGCCGATCGGCTCGCGCAGCTCGCGCGTGCGCGCAAGAACACGCCGCCCGCCGAAGTGGTTCACATCCCGGGCGTCAATCATCTGCTCGTGCCGGCCACGACCGGCGAAGTCGCCGAGTACACGCAGCTCTCCGGCAAGACGGTGAGTCCACAGGTTGCCGAGGCGATCGCCGCGTGGCTCCGGAAGATCTGGGGCGTGATCGGCTAGACTTTCGCGTCATGAGAGTCGGCGTTCCAAAAGAGACGTGGCCCGGCGAAACGCGGGTCAGCCTCATTCCGTCGGCGGTGGCGGCGCTCGTCAAGAGCGGTCTCGAGGTGATCGTCGAAGAACGCGCGGGCACCGCCGCCGGCTTTCCCGACGCCGCGTATCGCGATCAGGGCGCGTCGATCGGCGGCCATGCCGACGTCTTCTCCACCGCGGACATCCTGTTGCAGGTGCGATCGGTGCCGCCGGAGGCGCCGCTGCTGCGCAAGGGTCAGATCGTGATCGGATTCGCGGACCCGCTTGGATCGCCTGCCGACATCCGGACGATCGCCGGGACCGGCGCGACGGCGTTGTCGATGGAGCTGATGCCGCGCATCACGCGCGCGCAAAGCATGGATGCGCTCTCGTCGATGGCGACGATCGCCGGCTACAAAGGGGTGCTTCTCGCCGCGAACGCGCTGCCGCGCATGTTCCCGATGTTGATGACCGCCGCCGGCACGCTCGCCGCCGCGCGCGTTTTCGTCGTCGGCGCCGGCGTCGCCGGCCTGCAGGCGATCGCCTCCGCGCGCCGGCTGGGCGCGAAGGTCGAGGCGTACGACGTGAGGCCGGCCGTCAAGGAACAAGTGCAGAGCCTCGGCGCCCGCTTCGTCGAGCTGCCGCTCGAAACGGCGGGCGCGGAGGACAAAGGCGGCTACGCGAAGGCGCAGGACGAAGCGTTCTACCGGCGCCAGCGCGAGATGATGCTGAAGGTCGTCGCCGCGAGCGACGTCGTGATCACGACCGCGCTCATTCCCGGCAAGAAGGCGCCGATCCTGATCACGGAGGAGATGGTCGACGCGATGGCGCCCGGATCGGTCGTCGTCGATCTCGCCGCGGAGCGCGGCGGCAACTGCGCGGTGACACAGCCGGATCAGATCGTCCTCCACAAGGGCGTGACGGTGATTGGTCCGTCGAATCCCGCCGCCAGCGTGCCGAACCACGCCAGCCAGATGTACTCGAAGAACATCACGACGTTCCTCGCCCACTTGCTCGGGAAGGACGGCTCGAAGAAGCCGTCGCTCGAGCTGGACCTCGAAGATCAGATCACGAGCGAAACGCTGCTGACACGCGGCGGCGAAGTCGTGAACCCTCGCGTCAAGGAGTTGCTGTCCTGAGCACGTCGACGTCGATGTGGATCCTTTCCACGCCCGAGGGCGCGGAGGCGCCACTCACGTTCCGCATCCGGGCGGGCGGCATCAAGACAATCGGGCGTGCGAAGCGCGCCGATTTCATCGTCGATGCGGCGCTCGTGTCGCGACTGCACTGCCGCGTGACCGCCGGGGCGACGGGCCTCGAGGTCATCGATCTCGACAGCACCAACGGCACGTTCGTGAACGGCCGCCGCGTGACGCGCGCGCCGCTGCAGGAGGGGGACGTGCTGGGCGTCGGACGTGTGACGCTGACGGTACAGCGCGCTCAGCTCGACTCCTGAAATCCGGCCCAGGCGAATCGGCCGCCTGGCGGACTCTTTGCCTTCCTCCTCAGGGTTTCAGATGAGGAGGTCGCGCGTCCAGGATCGGCTCAAGGACGCGAACATCAAGGATGTCAACGCGAACTGGAAGAAGGACGAAAATACACTACACCTCACCGGACAGGTCAAAGCCGAAGCGGACAAACAGCGCGCCGAAGAGCTCGCGTCGCAGGTCGTCGGCACGAGCGGCCGCGTCGTCAACGAAGTGAAGGTCGACGGGGTCGATTACGCGGAGCTCGACAGCCGGATCGAGCGGCAGCTCGATACGATGTTCAAGGACGACAAGCAGCGCGATCATCTCGATCTGACGTTCCACTCGAAGGCGGGCGTGGTGACGATCACCGGCGACGCGCCGTCGCAGGCGGTGAAGGATCGAGTCACCGAACGCGTGCGATCGGTGGAGGGCGTCAAGGACGTCGTCAACGATCTGGAGATCAAGCCGGCGAAGGAGCAGCCGAAAAACCCGACCAATTAGATCCATCTTCCACGCCGGGGTGCGGCAGGCTTGCCGCCTCCCGGCATCCCGTCCTACCATCTCCCGGTCTGCCCCGCATCTCCCCGTCTCCCTGGCGCGTCCGCCGCGCGCGCGGCGCATCGATCTGAGGCACATGGCCACGCATTACCGGCGAATCCTCGACTATCTCGGCCTGGCCCGCGGCCCGGGCGGCCTCGAACAGGCGACACGCCTCGAGCCGCGTCACGATCCGGTGCCGCCCCGCGTGCCCGGCGGCAGCGAGATCGGCGAGGACGCGATGTCGCGGCGCTGGGCGTTGCCGGGGCTCGCGCCCGCGGCGCGCGCGGAGCTGGCCGACGCGCGGACGATGGAGCAGCGCGAGCGGTACGCCCGCAACATCGAGAACTTCATCGGCACGGTCAAAGTTCCCGTGGGGCTCGCGGGTCCGCTGCGGGTCAACGGTGTACATGCGCACGGGGATTTCTACGTGCCGCTCGCGACGAGCGAAGCGGCGCTCGTCGCCTCCTACTCGCGCGGCGCGCAGCTCGTGACCGAGGCGGGCGGCTGCGCGGCGCTCGTGTTGAACGAGGGCGTCAGCCGTGCGCCGGGGTTTGCGTTCGACACGCTGGCGCAGGCGGCGACGTTCGTCGCGTGGGCGGCGGGGTGCATGGAACCGTTCCGGGCCGTCGCGGCCCAGACCACGAGGCACGGGCAGCTCGTGGACATGCAGCTCACCGTCGAGGGAAACCACGTCTACCTCGGGCTCGAGTTCCAGACCGGCGATGCGTCCGGTCAGAACATGGCGACGATCGCGACGGAAGCAATCTGCCGCTACATCGTCGAGCACACGCCGATCGCGGCTCGCGCGTGGTACGTCGAGGCGAACATGTCCGGCGACAAGAAGGCAACGACGCATTCGTTCATGAGCGTGCGCGGCAAGAAGCTGTGCGCCGAGGTCGTGCTGGCGCCCGAACTGATCGAACGGCGGCTGCACACGACCACGAACGCGCTGGTGGATTATTCGCGCATGTCGGCATTCGGCGGCGTGATGAGCGGAAGCATCGGCGTCCAGGGACACTACGCGAACGGGCTGGCGGCGCTGTTCATCGCCTGCGGACAGGACGCGGCGTCGGTCGCCGAAGCGGCGGTCGGGGTCACGCGCTTCGAGCCGCGACCCGACGGCGCCCTCTACGTCGCGGTGACGCTGCCGAATCTGATCGTCGGCACGGTGGGAGGCGGCACGGCGCTGCCGTCGCAGCAGGCGTGTCTCGAGATTCTCGGCCTCGCCGGATCCGGACACGCCCTCGCGTTCGCGGAAGTGGCCGCGGCGCTCTCGCTCGCCGGTGAGCTGTCGATCGTCGGCGCGCTCGCCGCCGGACAATTCACCGCGGCGCATCAGCGGCTCGCGCGCGGCGGTTCCGGGCCGTCCGCGGCGTCATGAACCGCTGGATCGTCTATCAACGCGAGCGGTTTCCCATCGCGGGGCACGGGCCGCTCGTCGCGGCGTTCAGCGCCTCGGCGGTGTGCTTTTCGTCGCTGGTGCGCGGCCGCGTCGCCGTGCCGTCGATCGATGCGCTCGTGGTCGCGTTTTCCACGTCGTTCCTGTTCTTCCTGCAGCTTCGCATCGCGGACGAATTCAAGGACTACGAGGATGACGCGCGGTTCCGGCCGTATCGTCCGGTCCCGCGCGGCCTCGTGACGTTGCGGGAGCTGGCATGGGTTGCGCTCTCGGGTGCCGTCGTGCAGCTGCTCCTCGCGCTGTGGCTGGCGCCGTCGATCGTGTGGCTGCTCGCCATCGGGTGGGTGTACCTCGCGCTCATGACGCGCGAGTTCTTCGCGCCGCGGTGGCTCAAGGCGCACCCGATCGTCTACATGGCGTCGCACATGGCGATCCTGCCGCTCGTCGATCTCTACGCGACGGCGTGCGATTGGTGGGTCGCCGGTCTTCGCCGTCCGCCCCCCGGCCTGTACTGGTTTCTCGTCGTCAGTTATCTGAACGGCATCGTGATCGAGATCGGACGCAAGACGCGCGTCGCGGTTGACGAAGAACGGGGCGTCGAAACCTACAGCGTCCTCTGGGGCAGGCGGGGTGCGGCAGGCGCATGGATCGGCGCCGTCGTGGTGACGGCGCTGGCCGCGTGGCAGGCGTCGGCGCGAATCGGCACTCAACGCGCGATGCTCGTCCTCCTGGCCATCCTCGTCTCGATCTGTATCGGCGTGGCACTTCGCTTCGTCCGCGCGACGGCCTCGGGAGGCGGCAAATCGATCGAGCTGATGGCGGGCGTGTGGACGGTGTTGATGTACCTCGGACTCGGCGCAATTCCGCTCGCATACCGGGTCTGGCGGGCCGCGAGATGATGCCGTGGATTCTCGACGTCCGCGACGCCGCCGGCTCCGCCGACGCCGGCGGCAAGGCGCGTGCGCTCGCGCGGGCGGAGCGCGCCGGATTGCCCGTCCCCTCCTCGTTCGTCCTGTCCGCGTCGGCGTTCGACGACAGCCTGACAGCCGAGCAACGGGCGTCGTTCGAGCAGACGAATGATGGCCGAGCGCTCGCACGAACGGTCGACGCCGTCGCAGTCGCGGAACCGATTCGGCAGGCGCTCGAGACGGCCGTGCGCACGCTGTGTCCGAATGGCGAATTGGTGGCGGTGCGCTCGTCCGCGAGCGACGAAGACGGCACCCAACATTCGTTCGCCGGACAGCTCGAGAGCTACCTGAACGTCGCGCCAACCGACGTGGCCGATCGCGTCCGTCTCGTCTGGCGCTCGGGTTTCACCGAGCGGATTCTCGCGTACCGCCGCGGGCACGGATTGCCGGCGCTGCCGCGCCCGCCCGCGGTACTGATTCAACGGATGGCCGCGCCGCGCGCCGCCGGCGTCGCGTTCAGCGCGGATCCCGTGTCCGGCCGCCGCGGCGTGACCGTCGTGAGCGCCGTTCACGGTCTCGGTTCGCTCCTCGTTTCCGGGGAGACGGACGCGGACACGTGGCTCGTCGATCGCGGCCGCAACATCATCGAGCGACGCATCGTCGCGAAGCGGCGCATGCACGTGGCCGATCCGGGCAGCGTCGATGGTGTCCGGGTGATCGACGTCCCCAGTGACCTCGTCGAACCGCCCGCGCTCTCGGACGCGGAGGTTGTCGCCGTCGCCGATCTGGCGAGATCGGCGGCGCGGCACTTCGGCCGCCCGCAGGACATCGAATGGGCGATTGCGGATCGTCTGCTTCTTCTCCAGTCGCGTCCGATCACGTCGCTCCGAGCGATGCCCGACCCCGACGGGCGGCTTGCGATCTGGGACAACAGCAACATCGTCGAGAGCTACAGCGGGGTCACGACGCCGCTCACGTTCTCGTTTGCGCAGGAGATCTACGAATACGTCTACCAGCAGTTCTGCCGGATGATGGGCGTTCCCGAACGAACCATCGCGGCGCAGCACGAGATGTTCCGGAACATGCTCGGGCTGATCCGCGGCCGCCTGTACTACAACCTCCTCAACTGGTACCGGATGCTCGCGCTGCTGCCCGGGTATCGCATGAACCGCCGGTTCATGGAACAGATGATGGGCGTCACGGAGCGCCTGCCCGACGACGTGGACGCCGAAATCTCGACGGCCGCGAGACGCGGCCGGACGCTCGATGCGATCCATCTCGCGCGGACGATCGCGGGCCTCGCGGCGAACCATTTCACGATCAACCGCCGGATCGATCGCTTCTACCATCGGCTCGACGAAGCGCTGGCGGTCCCGTCGCCTCCGCTCGACGAGCGACGGCCCGACGAACTGGTCGCGCACTACCGCGATCTGCGGGGCCGTCTGCTCCTCAGTTGGGACGCGCCAATCGTCAACGATTTCTTCGCGATGATCTACTACGGGTTGCTGCGGCACCTCGTGACGCGCTGGTGCGACGACCCGGCGGGCACGCTGCAGAACGATCTCATCAGCGGAGAAGGCGGCATCGTCAGCGCCGAGCCGGCGGTGCGGATGCAGCGGCTCGCGGGTCTCGCGGCCGGCGATCCCGCCCTGCTCGAGCTGCTCAACACCGGCGACGCTGACGCCATCGCGGACGCCCTGCCGCGCGTCCCGGAATTCACAGCCGAGTACCGCGCGTACCTCGAGAAATTCGGAGACCGTACCGTCAACGAGCTGAAACTCGAGAGCGCAACGCTTCATGACGATCCGCTGCCGCTGCTCCGCGCGGCGGGCGCGCTGGGACGACAGCTTGCGCAAGTCGATCGCGAAGCTTCGTCGACGGGACCAGCCGTCCCCTCGTCGGGCGACCGGCTGCGCGCCGCGGCGCGACGCCGCGTCGCCGAGGCGCTGGCGCACAGGCCGCTCAGGCGCGTCGCCTTCAACTGGGTGCTGCGCCACGCGAGGCGCCGCGTGCGCGACCGCGAGAACCTGCGGCTCGAGCGGACGCGGCTGTTCGGACGCGTGCGCCGGATCTTTCTCGAGCTCGGGCGGCGGCTGCACGCCCTCGACGTCCTCGAGGATCCGCGCGACGTGCTCTACCTCGCGGTGGACGAGGTGCTCGCGTTCGTTGACGGGCGCGCGACCTGCACGGACTTACGGTCGCTCGCGGCGCTCCGCCGTCGCGAGTTCCGGGTCTACGAAGACACACCGGCTCCCGACGATCGTTTCGAGACACGCGGTCCGGTTTACGTGGGTCACGCCTTTCGCCCCGCGCAAGCGGCCGCGCCGGAGACGGGCGACGCGCGCACGGGGCTCGGCTGCTCTCCCGGCATCGTGCGGGGCCCGGTGCGCATCGTCACGGATCCGCGCACTGTCGACCTCGCGCGGCGCGCCGTTCTGGTCGCGGAGCACACCGACCCGGGATGGATCATGGTGTTCCCGTCGGCGCTCGGCGTGCTCGTGGAGCGCGGCAGCCTGCTCTCGCACGCGGCGATCGTGGCGCGCGAGCTGGGAATCCCTGCGATCGTGTCGGTGCCGGGCCTCACGCGCTGGCTGCGCGACGGCGACTGGGTCGAGATGGACGGCGCGACCGGCACGATCCGGCGCGTGACGGCACCCGATGCGTAGCGAGGCTGCCGCGCGCGTCGATTTCAGCGAGATCCGCTACGCGCAGGTCTGGGAGGACGCCGACGTCCTGCTGGCGGGGCTCGACGTTCGGCCGGGCGACGTCTGCGTCTCGATCGCGTCGGCCGGCGACAATGCGCTCGCGCTGCTGACGAAGCAGCCGTCGCGGGTGATCGCGCTGGACCTGAACCCCGCGCAGCTCGCCTGTCTGGAACTGCGCGTCGCCGCGTATCGGGTCCTCACCCACCCCGAACTGCTCGAACTGCTCGGATCGCGTCCGTCGGCGCGGCGCGCCGCGCTGTACGGACGCTGCCGGCCGGCCATGGCGGACGCGGCGCGCGCGTTCTGGGACGCGCGGGCGGATGCGGTCGCCGCCGGCGTCGCGAGCGCCGGCAGATTCGAACGCTACTTCGCGCTGTTCCGAACACGGATCCTGCCGCTCGTGCATCGTCGCGAGACGATCGCCGCGCTGATCGAGCCGAGAACCGCCGAGGCTCGACGACGGTTTTACGACGAGCGGTGGGACACGTGGCGGTGGCGGCTGCTCTTCCGGATTTTTTTCTCGCGCACGGTGATGGGCCGGCTCGGACGCGACCCGGAGTTCTTTCGTTACGTCGAGGGGAACGTGGCCGCCACCATTCTCGAACGGACGAAGCACGCGGCCACCGATCTCGACCCGCACGAAAACCCGTACCTGCACTGGATCCTGACCGGCACGCACGGCGACGCCCTGCCGTGCGCGCTCAGGCCGGAACACTTCGAGACGATCCGGTCCGGCCTCGATCGCGTCGAGTGGCACTGCCTCTCCGTGGAGGAGTTCATCGAGCGCGCCGGGGAGCGCGCGGTCGACCGGTTCAACCTCAGCGATCTGTTCGAGTACGTTTCGATCGAGCATTACCACCGCATGCTCGAATCGATCGCGCGCTGCAGCCGGCCGGGGGCGAGGCTGGCGTACTGGAATCTGCTGGCGCCGCGCGGCAGGCCGGAGCGCATGGCCGCACGCCTCCGCCCGCTCGACGATCTCTCGGCGCGGCTGCACCGGATCGACCGGACGTTCTTCTACAGCGCGTTCCGCGTGGAGGAGGTGCAGTGACGATCGCGTCGGCGGCAATCCATCCGTGGATCGGCGTCGCCGTGATTCTGGGCGCGTTCGTCCTGCTCTTCGCGGGCGTGGCCGTGTACGCACGCGCCGGCGGCCCGCCGGAAATCACGCGCAAGCTGGTGCACGCGGGATCCGGGATCCTGACGCTCGCGTTCCCTTTCCTCTTTCGCGACGCGTGGCCGGTCCTGCTGCTGACCGGCGCCAGCGCCGCGCTGATCGCCGCCATCAAGTTCATGCCCGCGCTGCGCCGCCGGTTCGGCGGCGCCGTCAGCGGCGTCGATCGATCCACCCTGGGCGAACTGTACTTTCCTGTTTCCGTCGCGTTGGTTTTCTGGCTGACGCGCGGCGCGCATCCGTTGCTGTTTGTCATCCCCATTCTCGTCCTCACGCTCGCCGACGCCACGTGCGCGCTCGTCGGCGGCCGCTACGGCACCATCCGCTATGAAGGAGCCAGCAAGAGTCTGGAAGGCTCGATCGCGTTCGTCGTCGTCGCCTTCTTCTGCATTCACGTGCCGCTCCTGCTCTGGACGGACCTCGGCCGCGCGGAAACGCTGCTGATTTCGTCAACGCTCGCGCTGCTCGTCATGCTCCTCGAGGGCAGCGCCTGGCGCGGCCTCGACAATCTGTTCATTCCCATCGGCGGATATTTTCTGCTTCGCGCGTACGTCACGTTCGACGCGCCGCAGCTCGCGGCGCGCCTCGCCGTCACGCTCACCCTCGTGGCGTCGATTGTCGTCATGCGGCGCCGCACCACGCTCGAAGACGATTCGCTCGTGGCCGGCGCGTTCCTGTGCTACATCGCGTGGGCAATCATGGGGTGGCGCTGGCTGGTCGCCCCGATCGTCGTGTTCGTCGGATACAAGTGGCTCTCGCCGCCGACGCCGGACAACAGCCGTCGGATGCACGATGTGCCCGCGGTGCTGTCCGTCTGGGCGGGCGCGCTCGCCTGGCTCACGCTCGCGCACGGGACGCACGACGACGCGCTGTTGCTGCCGTATACGATCGTGTTCGCGTCACATCTGGCCATCTTCGGGCTGTCCCGCCTCGCCTACCAGTTTCGCGACCGATCGCTGACGGTCCTGTTCTCGCGTGCCGTTGCGGCGAGCTGGATCATCGTGATGGTTCCGTTCGTCGTCACAACGAGTCCCGGCGCTTCCGACATTGCCGCCGCGGTGTCCATCGTGGCGATCGCATTGGGCGCTGCCGCGTTCGTCGGGGTGTGCGACATCCGCGACGCGCCACAGACAACGCGCCGGTGGGTGTACCAGGCGGGGGCAGCGGGCATCGCGTCGCTCGCGAGCTGGTTGATTCTCGTCGCCGTCAGGCGATCCTGGCCCTGACGCATGGGGTTCGACATCCTCGAGCTTTCGTCGGCCGATCGGTTGCCCGATCTGAAGGTTTCCGCCGGGGTCGCGCCCCTCTCCGCCGTCGAGCGTGACCTGCATTCGCCGGATCGACATCTGCTCGTCCTGAACGACGGAACGTTAATCGCGCGATGCTCGTGCTGGTGGAACGGCGCGGCGACGCTGCCGGAACAGCGCGTCGGCGTGATCGGCCATTACGCCGCGAGCGACGCCGATGGCGCCGCTCAACTCCTGGCGTCCGCGTGTCGAGTCCTCGCCGGTGCGCGTTGCACGACGGCCGTCGGGCCGATGGATGGAAACACCTGGCGCCGATACCGCTTCGTCGTCGAGCGCGGGTCGGAGCCGCCGTTTTTCCTCGAGCCCGACAACCCGGACGAGTGGCCGCGGCAGTGGATCGACGCGGGCTTCACGACGCTCGCCATGTACTCATCCGCGCTCAACGACGACCTCTCGCGCGAGGATCCGCGCACCGCCGCGGCGCTGCCTCGGCTGCGCGACGGCGGAATCGTGATCCGCGCCTTCGACCCGAATCGCGCCGACGCCGACCTCCGGCGTCTCTACACGCTCTCGCTCGCGGGCTTCAGCCGGAACTTCCTGTACACGCCAATAGCCGAGGCGGAGTTCCTGGCGCAGAACCGCGCGCTGCTGCCGCTCGTCCAACCGGAACTGATGCTGCTCGCAGAGCGCGGCGATTCGCTCGTCGGCTTCATGTTCGCCGTCCCCGACGTGCTGCAGGCAGGACGCGGCCGCTCGGTCGACACGATCATCCTGAAAACCATCGCCGTGGATCCCGCCATTGGCGGCATGGGGCTCGGCGGCGTCCTGATGGATGTCGTGCAGCAGGCGGCGCGGCGGCTCGGGTTCCGCCGCGCGATTCATGCGTTGATGCACGACGGGAACGTCTCGCGGCGGCTCAGCGCGCGAACGGCGCGGACGATTCGCCGTTATGCCCTGTTTTCACGCGCGCTGTCGCCATGAATATCGCCGCGATTCTGCACGAGCAAGCGAAGACGCTCGGCGATCGCGCCGCGATTGTGGAGCGCGGCCGCACCATTTCGTTCGCCGAGCTGGACCGCGGCGCCGCCGCCGCCGCCGCTGATCTCGCCGCGGCGGGGCTCGAGCCGGGCATGCGGGCGCTGGTCTTCAGTCCGATGTCGATCGCGCTGTACATCACGTTGATCGGCTTGTTCCGGCTCGGGGTCACCGCCGTGTTCGTCGACCCGTCCGCCGGCAAGGAACGGCTGGCGCACTGCATCGCGCGCCTGCGCCCTGCCGCCTTCGTCGCCGTGCCGCGCGCGCATCTGATGCGGCTCGTTTCTCCGGCGCTGCGGGACATTCCGATCGCGATCTGGATTGGGGGCTGTCTGCCTCTCACGGCGCGGGTGGCGCACCGCACCTGCGACGCCGCGGGTCCCGTGGAGTCCTGCTCACCCGACACGCCGGCGATTGTTACGTTCACGAGCGGGAGCACCGGCGAACCGAAGGCCGTCGTCCGTACGCACGGGTTCCTGATCGCGCAGCACCGCGCGCTGGTCGAGAGCCTCGCGCTCGCGTCCGGCGAAACGGACCTGACGACGCTGCCGATCTTTCTGCTGGCAAACCTGGCGTCCGGGGTGACCAGCGTCATTCCCGACGCGGACCTCCGCGCGCCGGGCGCGATCGTCGCCGCGCCCGTCCTCGCGCAGATTGCCTCGCTCGCGCCCGACCGGATTGTCGCGTCGCCCGCCTTTCTCGAGCGGCTCGTCATGCGCGCGGCGCTCACCGGCGTCGGGCTCGACAGCTTCCGCCGCGTGTTCACCGGCGGCGCGCCCGTCTTCCCCGGGATGCTCGACGCGATCGCGGCGCTCGCACCCGCCGCCGCCGTCGTGGCGGTGTACGGATCGACGGAAGCGGAGCCGATCGCGAGGGTCGATCGACGGGACATTCATGCGGAGGACCGTGACGCGATGCGGCGCGGCGCGGGACTTCTCGTGGGAAGACCCGAGCCGTCCGTCGAAGTTCGCGTGCTTGCCGACCGATGGGGCACACCGCTCGGGCCCTGGTCGGCTGAAGACCTCGAACGCGAGCGCCTCGGCCCGAATCGGATCGGCGAAATCGTCGTGAGCGGCGACCATGTTCTCGCCGGATACCTCGACGGCGCCGGAGACGAGGAAACGAAGATTCGGGTGGGCGCGCGCGTCTGGCACCGGACCGGAGACGCGGGTCGCTTCGACGAACACGGCCGGCTCTGGCTGCTCGGCCGCTGTGCGGCCCGCGTCGAGGACGAGCGCGGCGTGGTGTACCCGTTCGCGGTCGAGTGCGCCGCGTCCGACATCGCGGGCGTCCGCCGGACGGCGTTCGTCCTGCACCAGAAGCGGCGCGTCCTCGTCGTCGAGTTGCGGCACGGGGCGCCCGCGGCCGCGGCCGATGAATTGCTGCGCCACCTCGCGTGGGCGCACATCGATTCGATCCGCGTCGTGCCAAACATTCCAGTCGATCGGCGGCACAACGCAAAGGTGGACTATCCGGCGCTGCAGGCCCTGCTCGACCAGTGACGCGCTCATCCGCCATGCGCCAGGAACGGATTCGTCCGCCGCTCGCGGCCGATCGTCGTCGTCTCGCCGTGCCCTGAATACACCACGGTCTCGTCGGGAAACCGGAACAGCACGTCGCGGATCGACTGCAGCAGGACGGGCAGGCTGCCGCCCGGCAGATCCGTCCGGCCGATCGATCCCGCGAACAACGTGTCGCCGACGAACAGCGTCGCGTTCGAATCCTCCTGGCGGCGCACGGCGAGACAGACGCCGCCGGGACAATGGCCCGGCGTGTGGTGCACGCGGACTTCGTATCGGCCGAATCGCCACGGCCCTTCGCCGTCGTAGAAGAAATCCACCG
The DNA here is from genome assembly GCA_003223835.1 of Acidobacteriota bacterium. Lineage (GTDB taxonomy): Bacteria > Acidobacteriota > Vicinamibacteria > Vicinamibacterales > 2-12-FULL-66-21 > Gp6-AA38. The sequence goes on from QHWR01000022.1 coordinate 23,940, forward strand.
GCGGTTGCGGACGGACCGGCAACCCGAATGCCTGTCCCTGCTGGACGACCGCCTCGTACAGGAAATTGTCGTCGCGGTGGAGACCCACCGGCGCGCCCGTCGCGCGCTTCGCGCGATCGACGCCGGTGATGTGATCGAGATGCGCGTGCGTGAGAAGGATGTATCGAATCGTCAGCCGATGATTCGCGGCGGCAAGCAGCAGGTCGTCAACCTCATCGCCCGGGTCGATGATGACGCCTTCCCGCGTCTCCTCGCAGCCGATCACGAAACCGTTTTTGAAAAAGGGGGCGACGGCACGCTGCTCGAGAATCATCGGCGGATGACGGATGAGCGCCTGCGGCTCGAGCGAGGCGCGAAGTCGCCGAGCGAGAGCGAGCGGGGGTGGGGCCCCGCGAGCGCTGAGAAAAGATGACGCATGGGCGGTCGCACCGTGAGCCGATCTGCCCGCTATTTTCGCATTCCTGAGTGAGATGAACGCAAATCCCACGATCGACACGACCGTTCGGGTGCATACCAGCTTGTTGGCAGCGGCGGAAAAGCGGCTCCTGATCCGTATCGCCGGGGCGTTGCCGCGAGGGGTGACTTCGGATCGTCTGACGGCGCTTGGCGCGGCGGCGATGGCGGGGGTCGGGCTGACGTTCGCGTTCGGCGGTTCGCACCCCGTGGCGGCGCTGCTGGTCGTGCTGTTCCTGGCCGTGAACTGGTTCGGCGACAGCCTGGACGGGACGCTCGCGCGCGTACGGCGGCAGGAACGTCCTCGCTATGGGTTCTATCTCGACCACGTGCTCGACGCGGCGGGCATGGGGGCGCTGGCGGCGGGTCTGATCGCCGGCGGCCTCATGTCGCCGATCGTCGGGCTCACATTTCTGGCGGCCTACTATCTGCTGATGGTTGAAATCGCGCTGGCGACGCACGCGCTCGGGACGTTCCGTCTCTCGTTCTGGCACGTCGGCCCGACGGAACTTCGAATCGTCCTCGCCGCGGGCGCGCTGGCAGCGGTCCGATCGCCGGTCGTCGACGTTGCCGGCTGGCACGCGCGCCTGTTCGACATCGGCGGCGTTGTCGCGACGGCGGGTCTGCTGCTGACGTTCGTGATCTCGGCGATCTCGAACACGCGCGAGCTGTCGCGCCGCGAGCCCATTCGCTGATTCACCAATTCACCGATTACAATGTCCTTCATGGTTCTCGTCGCCGTGGACGACCTGTTGTTCAGCTCGAAGATTCGGGCGACCGCGAAGCAGCTCGGGGTGGACGTGCAGTTCGCGCGGACGCCGGAAGAAATCCTCTCCCAGGTGAAGGCGCTGAAACCGGCGCTCGCGATTTTCGATTTGAACAGCGCGAAGACCGACCCCATCGCCACGATTTCGGCGCTGAAACGTGACCCCGGCGCGACCGGCGTCCGCGCGATTGGCTTCGCCTCGCACGTGCACACGGATCTGATCGCCGCGGCGCGCGCCGCGGGGGCCGACGACGTGTTGCCGCGATCCGCGTTTGCGGGCCGCCTCGCGGAGATCCTGCAGGCGGCGCATCCTTCCCGACCCTGATTACCCTCGACGCGATTCAGGCGGCGGCCGCACGCCTGCGAGGCCGCATCGCGCGGACGCCGCTTCGCCGATCGGACTGGCTGTCGCACGCGTCGGACGGCGACGTCCATCTGAAGCTCGAGGTCGTCCAGCCGGCCGCCTCGTACAAGATCCGCGGCGCGTTCAACGCGGCGCTGTGCGTCGTCGAGCGCGCCGGGGGGACGCCGCCGCCGCTCATCACCGCATCCGCCGGCAATCACGGACGCGCGCTCGCGTATGCGGCGCGCGCGCTGGGCTTGAAGCTGACGGTCTTCATCGCCGCAGAGGCGCCGCGCGCGAAAGTGGACGCGATCCGCGAGGCGGGCGCCGAGCTGCGGCCGTGCCGCGATTACGACGAGGCGGAGGCGCGCGCGAAAGCGGCGGCGGCCGCGGGGGACGGGCTCTTCATCTCGCCGTATTCACACCCCGACGTGATCGCAGGCGCGGGCACGATTGGCGTGGAGCTGGTCGAGGACGCCGCCGGCCTCGACGCGGTGATCGTGCCGGTCGGCGGCGGTGGCCTGATCAGCGGCATCGGCGTCGCGGTGAAGGCGCTCGCGCCCGCGACACGCGTCATCGGCGTCGAGGTGAGCGCGTCCTGTCCGTTCACGCGCAGCCTCGAAGCCGGCCGCCTCGTTCACATCGACGTCGCGCCGACGCTCGCGGACGGCCTCGCGGGCAACCTCGATCCCGACACCATCACCTTCGACCTCGTTCGCGCGGTCGTCGACGGCATCGTTGTCGTCGGCGAACCCGCGCTCCGCCGCGGCGTCTCCGACATCGTCCGGCACGAACACCTCATCGTCGAAGGCGCCGCCGCAACAGGTCCCGCGGCGATCGTCACGAAGAAGATCGACCTGAAGGGTCAGCGCGCGGCCGTGATTCTGAGCGGGGCGAACATCGATACGAGAAAGCTGGTGGAGATTCTGGCCGGCTCGGATGGGGGATGAGGTCCATCGTCCATCCCTCATCGTCATCCGTCATCCGTCATCGACTGAGCCACCACCACACGACGGCGGCGGCGCCGGCCGCCGCGGCGAGGCCGCCGAGCACGAGGCCGAGGCCGGCCTTGTCGGGGGACTCGTCGAGCGGCATGAGGACGGACGGTTCGGTGGCGTCGCCGGTGCGCACGTCGAGCATGGCGCCGACGCTGCGCAGTTCGGCGGCAAACGACGCGGCGCTCTGCTGTCGCGTGTCGAGGTCGCGCGCGAGCGCGCGCAGCAGGATCGGATCGATTTCCGGCGAGACCCCAAGCGCCGTTTCGGATGGCGGCGCGATTTTCCCCTGGATCACGTTGACGACCGTCTCGGCGGCGGTCGCGCCCGCGAACGGGTTCTTGCCCGCCAACATCTCGTAGATGATCGTGCCGAGCGTGAACACGTCGGTGCGCGCGTCCACGGCGCCCCCGATGGCCTGCTCGGGGGAGAGATACGCCAGCACGCGCCGCGCTTCGGGCGGCAGCGCGTCCGGTTCGCGCGCGGCGCGCGCGCGAAGGGCGCCGCCGCGGGTCCAGCGCGCGAGGCCGAAATCGAGAATCTTCGCGCTGCCTTTCGCGGTCACCATGATCGTGTCCAGACGGAGATCGCCGTGGACGATGCCGTGCGCGTGCGCGTCGGCGACGGCGTCCGCAAGCTGCACGGCGATGTCGAGGGCGCGACGTGGATGCAGCGGGCCGCTGGCCATTTCCTCGCCGAGCGTACGGCCGTCGGCGAATTCATAGGCGAGGTACAGGCGGCCGTCCGCCTCGCCGACATCGAAAAGCGTCGCGATGTTCGGGTGGGACAGGGCCGAGACGGCCTGCGCGTCCTCGAGCAGCCGCGCACGGCGCGCCGGATCCTCCACGAGCGCGGGCGGGATCAATTTGATGGCGACCGTGCGGCCAACCCGCGTGTCGCGCGCGCGGTGCACTTCGCCGAGATCCCCGTCGGCGATGTGCTCGAGCAGGTTGTAATGCGCGACTGAGGTCATGCGGGATCCAGCATAGGACCACTGAAGAACGCGGCACAACTGAGCGCGAGACGACGGCTCACTTGCGCGGTCTGGACGGGCGAAGCTCCACGCGGCTCGGCAGGCTGCGCGGATCGTGCGCGATGAGATCCACGACGACGCGCGCGACGTCTTGCGGCGAGAGCTTCCAGTCCGCTTCGCCGCCGACGCCGCGGTCGCCGAAGCCCGTCGAGACCGATCCGGGCATGATGTAGCTGACCCGGATGTTGTCGTAGCGGACCTCCTGCATCAGCGCCTCGCTGAACGCATTGAGGCCGCTCTTCGACGCGCAGTACGCCGCGCCGCCGGCGAACGCGTTCTTGCCGGCGAGGCTGCTGATGTTGACAATCCACCCGGCGCCGCGCCGGCGCAGGTGCGGAATCGCCGCGTGGCAGCAGTAGAAGACGGCGCTCAGGTTGGTGTCGATGACCTGGCGCCACTCGTCCACGGACATATCGGCAACGTTCGCGAACCGGCCCACGCCGGCATTGTTGACCAGGATGTCGAGGCCGCCGAAGCGCGTCGCCGCTTCGTCCATCAGCCTGGCGGCGTCCGCCGGGTTGCGGACGTCGGCGGCGACGGCATGCACCGCCGCGCCGGCGTTCAGCGTCCGCGCCGCGCGGTCCAGCTCGTTCGCGTTTCTCGCGGCGATGGCGACGCGGCACCCGCCGTCGAGGAGCGCGCGCGCGATGGCCCACCCGATGCCTTTCGACGCGCCGGTCACCACCGCAACTTTGTCAGACATAAAAGGCCGTACCTCAAGCCCAAAGTCTAAAGCCTAAAGCCTTGTCGTCGATTTCATACAATACTCAGGCCCCATGTCGTTTGTCGCCATCATCGGCGCTGGCGCGATCGGCGGTGCGCTCGCGCACAAGCTCGCGCAGCGATCCCGCGTTGCGGACGTGCGTCTCATCGATCCGCACGCGACGATCGCCGCGGGCAAGGCGCTCGACATCCTGCAGGCTTCGCCCATCGAATCTTCCAGCACGGCCGTGACCTCGTCCACCTCGTTCGCGGCCGCAGGTGGAGCCTCGGCAATCGTCGTCGCCGATCCGATCGACGGCGGCGAACTGGCGGGCGAGAACGGACTGAGCGTCGTGCGGCAGCTCGTGCGCCTCGACGCCGCCGCGCCGCTCCTGTTCGCCGGGGCGCGCCAACGCGAGCTGCTGATGCGCGCCGTTCGGGAGCTGCACGTCGATCGCCGGCGCGTGCTCGGCTCCGCGCCGTACGCGCTGGAATCCGCGGTCCGCGCCGTGACGGCGGTCATGGTCGATGCATCGCCCGTGGATTTGTCGATTGGGGTATATGGCGTGCCGCCGAAGTCGGCGGTCGTCGCCTGGCAGGCCGCGACGCTCACGGGTCGGCCGCTGTCGTCGCATCTGGCGCCGCATCACATGGCCGCGATCTCCGCGCGCGTGTCGAGCCTGTGGCCGCTCGACGCGTACGCCCTCGCGAGCGCGGCGGCGCGCGTCGCGGAAGCGCTCGTCGACGGCTCGCGCCGCCGTTTCACGTGCTTCGCGGTGCTGGAATCAACCTCGGCCGGCCGCGACGTCGCCGCCGCCGTGCCGGTCGAGATTCAACGAGGGGGAATCAGGACGATTGAAGAACCGGCGCTGACGCGCCAGGAACGAACCGCCTTTGAGAATGCGCTCGCGCGGTGAAAATTGCTCAGTGCGCCTCGTCGCGCGTGTGCAGCTCGAGGCCGCCGACGAAATCCCCGAGGTGCTGCCGCAGGATCAAGCGGCCGCGGTGCAGCCGCGACTTCAGCGTCTGTGGCTTCACGCGCAGTACCGCGCTCGCCTCTTCCGTCGACAGTCCCTGAATGTCGCGCAGCAGGACCGGAATCCGGTACACCGACGGCAGGTGCGACAGCGCGTCGATCAGCCGCTGGCGCATTTCCGCGCGCATGACCTGATCGTCGGCGAGCGACGACCAGTCGGGGGGATCCTGCTCGCGGCGCTCCGTCGACCCGCCGTCCACGTCCACGTACGGCGCGTCGCTCTGGCGATTGAGGCGCGCCGTGCGCAGGCGCGACATCGCCGTGTTGAACGTAATGCGATAAATCCACGAAGACAGCGCGGCGTCGCCGCGGAAGGCATCAATCTTCCGATACACCTTCATCAGGACGTCCTGCGCCACCTCTTCAGCATCCTCGTGGTTCTTCAGGTAACGAAACGCGAGCTGCTGGATCCGAGGGCCGTAGGTAGCAGCCAGCTCGGCAACCGCGTTGCCGTCCCTGGCGCGCATGCGGCCGATCAGATCGCGTTCGGCTGTCTGCTGACGCATCTGTGGCCTCCGTCTAGGAACAAACACCAGATGCCAAGCGGTTATTCCACCACGAGCCAGCCGAGCTCGAAGCGGCCAAGTTCAGATTGGACAGTCACTTACCTGGAGAGCCCGAGGGTCGTGGATCTTGGATCGAGGACCGTGCGGCCGAACACGGCTGCGAACTGCCGAATGACGGCCGCCTCGACCTCATCCATTTTGGCCGGATGCCCGAGAAGCTTCGCGATGGAGGTGACGCCTTTGTCGCTGATGCCGCACGGGACGATGAGGTTGAAATGGTCGAGGTTGGTGTTCACGTTCAGCGCGAACCCGTGGCTGGTCACCCAACGCGCGATCCGGACGCCGATCGCCGCGATCTTCGCCTGGCCCACCCACGCGCCGGTGAGCCCCGGCGTCCGCGTCGCCACGATGCCGAACGAGGCAAGCGCGCGGATCAGCACTTCTTCCAAATCGCGAACGTACTGGTGAACGTCGCAGCGATCCGGCTTCAAATCGAGGATGGGGTAGCCGACGAGCTGACCGGGCCCGTGATACGTCACGTCGCCGCCGCGCCCGCTCTCGAACAGATCGACGCCGCGCGACGCCAGCTGCTCCGCCGTTTCGAGGACGTGCGATCGATCGTTCCGCGTCTTGACGCCGAGCGTGATGACGGGCGGGTGCTGCAGCAGCAGCAGTTGATCGGGAATGCGGCCGGCCCTGCGATCCTCGACGAGCCGCGCCTGCAGGTCGAGCCCGTCCTGGTAATCCACCGTCCCGAGGCGCCGGACGTCGAGCGCTACAGCCATCCTTCGTCGAAATTCTCCAGCCGGTCCTTGATGAACGCGAGGAAGCGGCCCGCGTCGGCGCCGTCGATCAGCCGGTGGTCGTACCCGAGCGACAAGTGGCACGTCGGCCGGATCGCAATCGCGTCGTCGATGACGACCGCCCGCTTCTCGACGGCGCCGACACCGAGGATCGCGACCTGCGGCTGGTTGATGAGCGGCAGACCGTACACCGCGCCGAAGACGCCGGGGTTCGTGATCGTGAACGTCCCCCCCTGCACTTCTTCGGGGTTCAGCTTCTTCGAGCGCGCGCGCGTCGCGAGATCGTCGATCGCGCGGCTCAGGCCGACCAGGTTCTTTTCATCCGCGTTCCGCACGACCGGGACGATGAGCCCCTGCTCGAGCGCGACGGCGATGCCGAGGTTGATGTCCTTCTTGTAAACGATCTTGTCGCCGTCGATCGAGGCGTTCACGATCGGGAACGCCCGCAGCGCGTCCACGATCACCTTCGCGATGAACGCGGTGTACGTCAGCCGCGCCCCCGCGCGCTCGTAGTCCGCTTTCTTGCGATCGCGCATCCCGGCGATGCGGCCGAAGTTCACTTCGTAGACCGAGTACACGTGCGGCGACGTGTGCGCGCTGAGCACCATGTGCTCGGCGATCTTTTTCCGCATGACCGACATCGGCACGATCTCGACGCGTTCGCCCGGACGGTACGCCGGACCCGGCTGCGGCAGCCGCGGGCCGCCGCTGGCGGGCGGCGCCGTCGCGGACGTTCCCGATTCCAGGAAGCCGAGAATGTCGTGCTTGGTGACGCGCCCGTTGATCCCGGTGCCGTGGATCTGCTGGATGTCCACGTTGTGCTCGCGCGCGATGCGCCGGACGAGCGGCGAGGATTTCTGCCGGCGGAGTTCTTCCTTGTCGGGGCCGCCGTTTCCGTCGGTTCCTTGTGCGACGGCGGCAACGGCCGGAGCGGCTTCCGGCTGGCCCGCGGCCGCTTCCGGCATCTCGGAAGGCTTCGCCGCCGGAGACGAGGGCCTGGACGCCGAAACGGCGCCGGCCTCGCCGATGACGGCGACGACGGCATTGACCGGAACCGTTTCCCCTTCCTTGACCTTGATGTCGGTGAGCACGCCGGCCGCCGGCGACGGAATCTCCGCGTCGACCTTGTCGGTGGAGATTTCGAAGAGCGGCTCGTCGCGATCGACCGTCTCCCCCACCTTCTTGATCCACCGGACGATCGTCCCCTCGGCGATCGACTCCCCCATCTGGGGCATCACGACATTGGTCGCCATCACTGAACTCCGTCGTCGCTGGTCGACTTCAATAATCCACCAATCGCTTCGCCGCCGCCACTACCTTGTCCACGCTCGGCAGAAACGCCGCTTCCAGCGGAGGCGCGTACGGCGCCGGGGAATCTTCGGAGGCGACGCGGACGACGGGCGCGTCGAGATACTCGAAGGCCTCTTCCGCGACGATCGCCGCGAGCTCGCCGCCGATGCCGCCGGTGCGTGTCGCCTCGTGGAGCACCAGCACGCGGCTGGTCTTCGCGACCGACGCGAGCAACGATTCACGATCGAGCGGCGCGAGCGAACGCAGGTCGAGTACCTCCGTGTCGACGCCGGCCGCCTCGAGCTGCGTTGCCGCATCGAGCGCGGTGTGCACCATCGCCCCGAACGTCACGATCGAGAGGTCTTTGCCCGCGCGCCGGACCTTCGCTGTCCCGAGCGGCACGACGTAGTCCTCCTCGGGCACGTCGTCTTTGATCCGGCGATACAGGAATTTGTGCTCGAAGTACAACACCGGATCGTCGTCGCGAATGGCGGCCTTCAGGAGCCCCTTCGCATCGTACGCGGTGGACGGCTCCACCATCTTGAGCCCGGGCGTGTTCAGGAAGAACGCTTCCGGGTTGAGCGAGTGGAACGGCCCGCCGCCCACGCCGCCGCCGCTCGGCCCGCGGACGACGATCGGCACGCCGGCGCCGTTTCGATACCGGCTCGTCGCCGCGAAGTTCGTCAGCATGTCGAAGCAGCATGCGATGAAGTCGATGAACTGAATCTCGCACACCGGGCGCATGCCCATGTACGACGCGCCGATCGCCGATCCGACGATGGCGATCTCCGAGATCGGCGTGTCGATGACGCGCGCCTCCCCGAAGCGATCGATGAGCCCCTCGGTCACCTTGAACGCGCCGCCGTACGCGCCGACGTCCTCGCCCATGACGAACACGCGGTCGTCCGCCGCCATTTCTTCGAACAGCGCCTGCCTGATCGCTTCGAGATAGGTGATGACGGCCATGCGAATCCTTCCGCCTGAAGGCGGAAGCCACGAGTATTCAGATTAGTGCCACGAGTATTCAGATTAGTGCCACGGGTATTCGGATTAGTGCCACGGGTATTCGGATTAGAGCCACGAGTATTCAGATTGGAGCCGCGTGCCGACGCGTTGTTGTTTAGAGCTGCTTCCCTTTGTGTTTGTTGTAGCTTCCGCTTGTGTTTGTTGTGGCTTCCGCCTTCAGGCGGAAGATCCGTCTTCCGCGAACGGCGATTTCACCAGCTCGACTCTCGGGACCGCGAAATCGTCGCCGGCGTACACGCCGCGCGTGACGGTCGCGGGATCCGGCATCGGCTCGTTGACGGCGAGGTCCGCCTCCCCGGCCGCGTACGCCTTCGTCATCCGATCGACGTCATCCAGCTCTTTGTCGGTTGCGGCGCGGCGTTCCACCAGGACGCGCCGGAAGCGGAGGAGCGGGTCCTTCTGCTGCCACTCGTCGACGACCGCCTTGGGAACGTAGCGCATGTCGTCGTGCTGGGCGTGCCCCTGCATCCGCATCGTGTCCACGCCGACGAGAGCGGCCCCTTCCCCCGCGCGGGCGCGAACCACCATCCGCTTCGTGACGTCGTAGACCGCCAGCATGTCGTTGCCGTCCACCATCTCGTGCGGGATGCCGTATGCGGCGGCGCGCTCGTCGATCCGCGCAATCGCCATCTGCCTGGCGATCGGCGTCGAGTACGCATATTTGTTGTCTTCCGCGATGACGACGAGCGGAATGCGCTGGACGGCGGCGAAGTTCATCCCCTCGTGAAACGCGCCGGTGCTCGTCGCGCCGTCGCCGATCCAGGCCATCGCCACGAGCGGGGGTTTCTTGTCTTCGCCCGGCGCACGGCGGCTCGCGGGCAAAGCCGCGCGCATCCGCGCACCCATCGCAATGCCCGCCGCCACGCTGATCGAATCGCCGAGCATGCTGATCGGTCCGACGATCACCGGCTCGTTCGCTCCCGCGGGAGGGAGGTGCACGATGTGAATGTTCAGGTCACGGCCGCGCGAGTTCCCGGTCCCCTTCGCCATGTATTGACGAAAGATCTCCAGCGGCCGCACGCCCATCGTCATCAAGGCACCCATGTTGCGGATGAGGGGGAGGATGGCGTCGGTGCGCTCGAGCGCGTAGGCGGTCGCGACCGATTCCCCTTCCTGGCCGAGGCTTCGGTACAACCCGCCGATGACTTTGCTCTGGCGAAAGAGGATGACGAGCCGCTCTTCGACGTGCCGGGCCAGCATGCCGAAGTAGTACATCTCCAGGAGCTGATTCCGGCTCAGAGCTTCAGACGGGCGCGTGACTGACGCGGAGGTCGTTGCCATGATTGAGGAAGCTACCAGCGACCAGCTGCCAGCTTCCAGCCGGAATGTCGGTAACCACGGATTCGGAGCACGAAGCTGGAAGCTCGAAGCTGGAAGGTGGAAGCTTTCTTATGCATGAATCGCGGCGCCGTGGGCCGCGTGCGCCGCTTCTCCCACCGCCTCCGACATCGTCGGATGCGCGTGGATCGTGCGGATCAACTCTTCGACGGTGCACTCGAGCCGCAGCGCGACCGTCGCTTCGGCGACGAGCTCGGTCGAGCGCGGTCCGATCATGTGCACGCCGAGGACCTCGTCGTACTTCTTCTCGGCGACGATCTTGACGAACCCTTCCGTCTCGGCCGCGATGCGCGCGCGCGCGAGCACGCCGAACTTGAACGTCCCGATGCGCACGTCGTAGCCGCGCGCTTTCGCCTCCGCCTCCGTCAACCCGACGCTGCCGATCTCGGGATCGCAGTACGTGCAGCCCGGGACGTGGTCGTAGTTGATCGGGCGAAACTCCTGGCCCGCGATCCGTTCCGCGACGACGATGCCTTCGGCGGACGATAGATGCGCAAGCTGTGGATGGCCCGGCTTCTCGAAGGTGATCACATCGCCGACCGCGGACACCCCCGGCACGCTCGTCCGGTACTGTTCGTCAACGCGGATGTAGCCGCGGTCCATCCGCAGCCCCGCGTCTTCCGCGCCGAGACCCGACGTCACGGGACCGCGCCCCGTCGCCACGAGCAGCAGCTCCGCCTTGAGCTTCGCCGCCTTGCCGTCGGGCGTCTGGGCCTCGATGTCCACCGCGTCCGCGCCAACCTTCGCGGCCGTCACGTTCGTGCCGGTCATGACCTTGATGCCTTGCTTGCGGAACGACCGCTCGAGCTCCGCGGAGATCGCTTCGTCCTCGATGGGCACCAGACGCGGGAGCAGCTCGACGAGGGTCACGTCGCTGCCGAACCGCCGGAAGATCGACGCGAACTCGACGCCGACG
>QHWR01000022.1:35196-46810 GCA_003223835.1 Acidobacteriota bacterium
CCTGGAACGCTGCGCGGCTGCGATCCCGTCGCGACGATGATCTCTTTCCGGACGGTCAGCGTCTGCTTGTCGCCGTCGGTGATCTCGACCTTGCCCTTGGCCGCGAGCCGGCCCGAGCCCTTGATCCAGTCCACTCGGTTCTTGCGAAACAGCAGCTCGATGCCGCCGGTCAGCCCCTTCACGATGCGATCCTTGCGGCTCTGGACCTGCCCCATGTCGAGACCGATCGCGGCCTGCCCGATCGTGAGGCCCCACTCCTTCCAGTCCTGCGCGATCTTGAGTGCATGCGCGTGTTCGAGCAGCGCCTTGGTCGGAATGCAGCCCCAGTTCAGGCAGGTGCCGCCGAGCACCGGCGCGCGCTCCACACACGCCGTCTTCAACCCGAGTTGCCCCGCGCGAATCGCGGCCACATATCCGCCGGTCCCCGAGCCGATGACGACGACGTCGTATTCGTTCGCCATGTGAGATTCATATCTGCGTCAGTGCGTGTGATGCGCGCGGCCGCGCCTCGCGGCTATGTGCCCGATCCGTGGCCCTTCTTGATCGACGCGAGCGGCACGAAGGCGACCGTCGGCGACGGGGCGGGCGGTGGCGGCGGCTCTTCGGGCTCGCCGGGATCGAGCCGCGCCACCTGCGATCTAAGACGCGTGAAGTCGTAGCGCAGCTCCCAGTAAGACTGGTTCAGCGCATCGAGCTTGCGCGCGAGCCGGCGCGCGCGCGCCCATGCGCTCCAGCCGCCCACGAGCGCGGCGCCTGCGATCAACCACAGCAGCAGCACAACCCTCGTAAGTTATCACAAAGATGTACTTCCGCCTGACGCCTCCGCCGAGGCGGAGGCGGTCAGGCGGAGGGCCGGTGTACAATGCGCGCCGAAGGACTCCATGAGCCGGGCGGGCAAAACCATTCTCATCTGCGACGACGACCAGGGGATGCGCGACACGCTCACCGCGATCCTGCGGCGCGATTATCGCGTCCTGACGGTCTCGAGCGGCGAAGCCGCGCTGGCGCTGCTCAAGAGCGAAGACGTTGACCTCATCCTGCTCGACGTGCGGCTCCCCGGGATCAGCGGCTTCGACGTGCTGCGGATCGTGAAGGAGAACTACAGCCTCATCGAGTGCATCATGATCTCGGCCATCAACGAGGTCGAGACGGCCGTGCAGGCGATGAAGCACGGCGCCTATCACTACATCACCAAGGACTTCGACTACGACGAGCTGCGATCGCTCGTCCGCAACGCGTGCGAGCGGCAGGATCTGAACCGGCAGGTGATCACCCTGAGCGCGCAGGTCGCCGAACAGAGCGAGCGCGAATTCCTGATCGGCCCGAGCAAGCAGATCCGCGACATCGTCGATCTCGTGCAGCGCGTCGCGAAGCTGTCGGCGACCGTGCTGATCCTCGGCGAGAGCGGCACCGGCAAGGAGCTGCTCGCGCGCCTGCTGCACCGCGAATCCGGCCGCGGCGAGGCCCCGTTCATCGCCGTGAACCTGTCGGCGATCCCCCACGAGCTCGTCGAGAGCACGCTCTTCGGCCACGAACGCGGCGCGTTCACGGGGGCGCACAAACAGCAGCTCGGAAAGTTCGAGCTCGCGGCGGGCGGCACGTTATTCCTGGACGAGATCGGCGACCTGCGCTTCGAGCTGCAGGCGAAGCTGCTGCGGTCGATCCAGGAAGGGGAAATCGAGCGCGTCGGCGGCAGCAAACCGATCAAGACGGACTTCCGCCTGATCGTCGCGACCAACGTCGATCTCGAGAAGGCGGTGAAAGAGGGGCGGTTCCGCGAGGACCTGTACTACCGCATCAACGTCATCCCGATCCGCATGCCGCCGCTGCGCGACCGGATCGAAGACCTGCCGGAGCTGGCGCGGCTCTTCCTCGATCGCTACAAGGGGAAATTCCGCAAGCCGATCAAGGGGATCGCGGATTCCGCGCTGCGCATCCTCGCCTCCTACTGGTGGCCGGGGAACATCCGCGAGCTGGAGAACCTGATCGAACGTCTCGTGGCGGTCAGCGACAAGGAGTGGATCACCGACGAGGACCTGCCGCTCGAGTATCACTTCGCGAAGCTGGACGCGGCGTCCACGACCAACGAAACACGGTTCCAGGAGGCCTGCGACACCTTCGAGCGCAACTTCATCCTGCGGGCGCTCGAGAAGTCGGACTGGAACGTCACCGCGACCGCCCGCTATCTGGGGGTCCCGCTGAGCACCCTCAAGCACAAGATGGCGCGGCTGGACCTGCGAGACCTCGCCAAGAAACTGCGCGGAGCTTAGAGACACCCCGGACGAAGCCAACAGGTTGGCCGATGCGGCCAACCCATTGGCCGCCGCCGTAGGGGTTCATAGCGGCGGTGGGCAGTGAGCGCCCACCCGTCCCGATCCAAAGAGTCCGATCAACCGAGTTGCAATTACCGCGCTGAAACGCGCTCCTCTGTCCGAGCATAGGACTCTTTCGACATCCTTACGCTCCTCGGAACATCGGTTGCACTTGGCGCGGCATCCGCCGCCGGACGTCAGTAGTCAAGCAAGACGGTTTCCATCGCCACACCGGAGAACGCATGCAGCCCTCGATGTTCAACGTCAGCGTGCCGCTGCCCGAGCGGAACGAGGTGTTCCTGATGAACACCTTCTCCGACGCGCAACTGCTGGTCACCCCGGACGTCGTCGAGCTGCTGGACCGGCTCGAGCGCGGCGCCGCGTCGATGGACGACGCGGAACGCGGCACGCTCGAAGAGCTGGCCTCGCACGGGTTCGTCGTCGCGACGCGCGACCAGGAGCGGCGGGACCTCGAGACCTTCTTCAGCGACCTGCGCGAGAGCACCGACCAGGTCCGGCTCACGGTGCTCACCACGCTCCAGTGCAACTTCGCGTGCGACTACTGCATCCAGGGGGACCACGGCGATTACAACAAGCACGCGGCCAAGATGTCGCTGGAGACCGCGGCGCGCGTCGCCGACTGGACCGAATCGCGTCTCGACGCGCTCGCGCCGTCCTCTTTCGTGTTGACGTTGTTCGGCGGCGAGCCGCTGCTGAACCTGCCGGTCGCGTACTACCTGGCGGAGCGGTTGTGGACCGCGTGCCAGGCGCGCGGCATGTCGATGCTCGTCAACGTGATCACGAACGGGCTGCTCCTCACCGAAGAGGTCGTCGATCGTCTGAAACCGTACGGCCTCAACGGCATCAAGATCACGCTCGACGGCGACCGCGACACCCATAATCGCATGCGGCCGCTGCGCGGCGGCCAGGGCACGTTCGATCGGATCGTCGCGAACATCCGGCGTGTCGCGCACAAGACGAGAATCGCCATCGGCGGAAACTTCGACGCCGACAGCGTCGACAGCTATCCCGCGCTGCTGGACTTTCTGGCAGCCGAGGACTTCGCGCCGTATATCTCGAAGGTTGCGTTCAAGCCGGTCATCCGCCAGAGCCAGCCGGCGGCGCCGAAGGGTTTCATTCCGCTGACCGCCGTTGGGGGGGAAGGCAAACCGCTCAACGGCGCGTGCATGACGTCGGCCGGCACGGGCGTGAGCCGCGTCTGCGACACCTGCAACTTCGTGGACGAGAAGATGTCGTATCTCCGCGAAGAAACGAAAAAGCGCGGCTTCCACACGATGGACGGCGTCCACATGGGGCCGTGCGAGATCCACAAGAAGCACTCGTACACGATCGGGCCCGACGGCGCGCTGTACGCCTGCCCCGGGTTCGCCGGCGAGTCGCAGATGTCGGTCGGGCACATCGACGCGGCGTATCAGGCGCGCCGCAGTCACGCGCTCGAGCAGTTCGAGCGGCTTTCGGCCTGGAAGGAATGCCACGACTGCGCGTTCATCCCGGTGTGCGCGGGCGGCTGCACGGTCGCGGCGCACAACGAGCTGGGAGACATGCACGCGCCGAACTGCCACAAGTCGAGCTTCGAAGCGGGGCTCGTCGCGCTCGCGCGCGACGCCACGCGTGAACTTGCGTCGGCCTGACGGTCCTCGGTACTCGGTCCTCGGTCATCGGGTGTTTGGTACGCCAAAGGAGGCGACATGAACGGCAAGAAGACGTCGGACAGCAAGAAGAACGGCACGCTCCGTCCGTGGCTCGTGGACGTCGTCGTCGACAACCTGCGGTAAGAAAAAGAACGACGGAAGAACGAAGACGGAAGACAGAAGTCATTCAGCGCGCTGAGCGCGCTGCAGGAGAGGCGACATGAAGATCACGGTCATCAGGAAGAGTGACCCCAAGGTCAAGACGATGAGCGTCTGCCCGTTCATCATGGACAACCCGCCCGAGACGAAGTCGAACTAGCCAGGGAGCGATAGAGATCATGAAGATTACCGTCATCAAGAAGAGCGACCCCAAGGTCAAGACGCTGAGCGTGTGCCCCTTCATCATGGACAATCCGCCGGAAGGGCCGTCGAAGTAGCGTCGATTGGGCTATGCCCGACGCCGGAAAACGCCGATAATTGACCATTCTCCTGCGTAGCGTGGGAAGACGGCGGCAGGCTTGGGCGGGTGCATTTCTGCTAACGAGACTCGGGACGCGTGTCGCGCCGGTTGCACTTTTATTGCTGGTTCTTGCCGGGGTGTGCGCCTGCTGGCGTGGAACCCCGCCCAGGACCGCGCACGTCGTTCTCGACATGGGCATCGGCATCGGACAGGGAGTCCGCCGGAATGCCCTCGGCAACTTCGCAACCCTCCTCGACAGCGACCCGCTCGTGTCGATCGACTGGGAAGGCCGCGTCGCGCCGCGGCTGGCTGAGCGCCTGGAATGGCTCGACGGCGATCGGACGCTCAAACTCGTTCTCCGGCGCAACGTCGTCTTTCATGACGGCGCTCCGCTCACCTCCGATGCCGTCGTTCGCGTTCTTCGGCAGCAGGTCGCAGACAACCAGCCTCCATCCGAGTTCCTTCAGTCCATCGAGGCCGCGGGCAGCGACACGGTTCTGATCCGGCTGACGCGGCCGGACTCGCTTTTGCCCGAGCGGCTGAACGGCGTCGAAGTCCGGCCACCCGGCCACCCGGATGTCGGGACGGGGCCGTTTCGAATCGTCAGCCAGAATCCGCTGCGCTTCGTCGCGAACGACAAGTACTATCGAAAGCGCCCATCGATCGACGAGATCCGCGTCCACACATACGATACGCAGCGTGGGGCGTGGGCCGCGATGATGCGTGGCGAAATCGACTACCTCCACGACGTCAGCCGCGAGGCGGCCGACTTCGTCGAAGCGGAGTCGAGCGTCAACACCTACCCGTATCTCGCCGCCTATTACATTCCAATGGTCTTCAATCTGCGCCATCCGATCCTGAAACGGGTCGAGGTTCGGCGCGCGCTGAACGAGGCGATCGATCGACAGAGCATCGTCACGCAGGCGATGCATGGGAGGGGCATCCCCTCGGACGGACCGCTCTGGCCGCAGTACTGGGCGATCAGCTCGGCGCAGCGGACCTACGCTTTCAATCCCGACGCTGCGCGCGTCCGCCTCGACGCCGCCGGCCTGCCGGTGGTCCCGTCGACGGATTCGACTCATGTGGCCCGCCGCTTCAAATTCACCTGTTTGTTTTGGAGCGAGGAACCCCTCTACGAGCGCGTGGCGCTCATCGTCCAGAAGCAGTTGTTCGAAATCGGTGTGGATGTCGAGATGCAGCCGGTGCCGGGCAACCGGTTGTTCGAGAGAATGCAGAAGGCCGACTACGAGGCCTTCATGGTGCCAACGGGCAGCGGCCGCGCGCTCGGATGGACGTACAACTTCTGGCATACGTCGGCCAAGCCGGGAGCGGGATTGGAGACCGGTTATACCAGTGCCGATCCAATCCTGGACCATCTCCGCCTGGTCACGTCCGACGATGACACGCGGCAGGGCGTGGCCGAGCTGCAGCGCGTGCTCTTCGACGAGCCGCCGGCGGTCTTCCTCGTCTGGCTGATGAACGCGCGGGCGGTGAGCACGCGGTTCGACGTACCGCACGAGCCCAACCGCGACATCATGTCCAATCTCTGGCAGTGGCGGCAGAACCCGGCCGCCGTACGCGCGGCGCAATGACGCGGATCACCTCGCGCTTCGTGCTCCTGATTGCGACGGCCGCCGTCGCGCCGCTGGTGATCTACGGGATCGTCTCGGTGACGTCGCTCCGGCAGGGGACGCAGACGTCGGTCCGCGACGGCAACCTCCGCGTCGCCGGACAGGTCGCCGAACAGATCGCGCTTTACATCGACAACAACATCCGCGTATTGAAGTCCGTCGCCGCCGAACTCCGCGGGACCCAGCTTCAGCAGTGGCAGCGCGAGCGAATTCTCCGCGATCACGTGCTCGACTTCCCGGAGTTCCGCGAGATCTCGCTGCTCGGCACCGGAGGCGAGGTCCTTGCAACGAGCCGCCTCGGAACCGCCCGGATGAACCTGCCCGATCCGCGTTCGCTCTCCTCGGATCCATACATCGCGCCGATGCGTCTGGACGACGATTTCCTCCCGACGACGACCCTGGCGGTGCGGCTGCCGCAGCTCGACCAGAGCTCGGGCTGGATCGTGGGACAACTCTCGCTCGAGGAGCTGTGGCGGGTCATCGATCGCATCCGCGTCGGGAACCGCGGCTATGCGCTGATCGTTGGCGAAGACGGGCGCCTGATTGCGGACGGCGCCCCCGACGAGAAGCGGATGATCGCCAATCCCGAACCGCACGTCGTGACCGCCGAGCTGACGTTTGCGGCCGAACTCCGGCAGAACGCCGAGACGCCGCGCGTCCGCGAATACAAGGACAGGAACGGGGTCTCGATGCTCGGGGTGGCCGCGCGTGCGACCCGGCCGGAGTGGATCGTCATCGTCGAACAACCCACCGAGGAAGCGTACGCGACCGCGAGACAGTTCGAGCGGCAGCTCACGGTCGCGATCGGCCTTGCGCTCCTCGGCACCGTCGTCCTCGGCTACCTCTGGGGCCGATCGTTCATCCGCCGCATATTCGCGCTCACGCGCGTCACGCGCTCGCTCGCCGAAGGCAAGTTCGAGTCGCGCGTGGCGATCAAAGGCCGCGACGAAATCCGCGAGCTGGGCGACGCGTTCAACTCGATGGCCGACCGCCTCGTCGAGCTGCAGGAGGACGTCCGCAAACAGGAGCGGCAGGCGATGTTCGGCCGGATCGCCGCGGGGCTCGTGCACGACCTGTCGCACCCGATCCAGAACATCGGCAACAGCTGCAAGCTGATTATGAAGATGTCGGACGACGCGGAGTACCGCGAGACGTTCCGCCGCACCGTCGAACGCGAGATGGTGATCGTCAAGCGCGTACTCGACGATCTGCGCAACATCGCGCGCCCGATCCCGCTCGAGCGATTCGCGGTGGACGTCAACCGCACCGTCGGCGACGCGGTCGAAGCGATGCAGGCGCACGCGGAAACCGCGGGGCTCACGCTGCGCGCGGAACTGTCGTCCGACCCGGTCTTCATGGACGGGGACGTGTTTGCGCTCGGGCGCGTCTACCGCAACCTGATTCTGAACGCGATCCAGGCGACGGCGCCTGGCGGGCTGGTCGTGATTGCGACCGAGGGCACGCGGGATCGCGTCCAGGTGAAGGTCTACGACACGGGCTGCGGCATCGCCGCGGACCGCCTCAGCGCGATTTTCGAGGATTTCGTCACGACCAAACGGCGCGGGCTCGGCCTCGGCCTCGCCATTTCCAAGAAGATCGTCGAGCAGCTTGGCGGCCACATCACCGTGGCCAGCGAAGTCGGCAAGGGCACGACGTTCGTGATCGAGTTCCCCCGCACCGAGGCGCGCCCGATCGCGCTCGTCGCGGGGTAGGTTCACAGGTTCATCGGTTCAGGGGTTCGGCTGGAGGATACATGTTCCGCAAGCTTGTGGAGACGAGCACCATCGAAGTCGACGGTCAGCGGTACGTGGTGCACTACTTCGAGCACAGAACGGCGCGCGGCGCACGGCGCTACAGTTGCGAAGTGTTGCTCGACGCCGCAGATCGCATCATTCTCGACGACGACTCGATCACGAGCCTGAAGGCGAAGGTGGCGCGGCTGGCGCCCGCGACCGTGTACAGCCGCGTGCTCGCGCGGACGGCCGCCGCCTGACGGCTGAAAACACCACGGCCCCTGCCCGGGGGCGGCGCGTGTCCGGGAGGGGCCGTTGAAAGGCGTGGCGCCGGGCCGATGATTCGGAGTCGCCCCGGCAGCTATTTGCGCGGCAGCACCGCGTCCTTGAGCTGCTTGGCGATCCGCGCCTTGACGACGGTCTTGGCGGGAATCTTGATCGCCTCGCCGGTCGCCGGGTTACGGCCCATCCGCGCCTTGCGCTTCTGAACCACCAGCTTCACCATCCCCGGCAGCACGAACTCTCCCGAGCGCTTGAGCTCCTTCTCGGCAAGCGTGTTGAGCTCGTCGAAGAACTCACGCGCCTGCGTCCGCTTGACCTCGAAGCGGTCCGCGAAATGCGAGAAGAGTTCGGATTTGCCCATCCTGCGGGCCTCTGCCATCGGCTATTCCCCTTGCTTGGGCGCGCTCTCTCGGTCCCGCGTGACGGCCGCGCGCGCGGGCGGCGGCAGCGGAGAAAATGTGGTGCAATCAGCCTCGTATCCTAGCGCGGCGTCTTTTACGGTGTCAATCGCGCCGGCCCAAAAACCGAGCATTTCCGGCCGTGAATGCTACAATTTTGGCCACGGAGTACTCGGACGATCACGGACCGTCCCCGGCGATCCCACTCTGACATGTCCACGCTCGAGACGTTTCCCAATCCACAGCCGGGGCGCGATTACGAGATCGCGATCCGCTGTCCCGAGTTCACGTCGGTGTGTCCGAAGACCGGCCTTCCCGATTTCGGGGAGATCCGGATCACGTACGTCCCCGACGCGCGGTGTCTCGAACTGAAATCGCTGAAGTACTACCTCATCGACTTTCGCAACAAGGGCATCTTCTACGAAGCGGTGACGAATCAGATCCTCGAGGACCTCGTCGCCGCCTGCCACCCGCGCCGCATGACCGTCGTCGGCGACTTCTCGGTGCGCGGCGGCATTGCGACCACAGTGACCGCCACGTACCCAAGTGCGCATCCCCATCGAGCCTGAGCTCGATCTGCACTCGTTCGAGCCGCCAGACATCCCGTCGGTCGTGGAGGAGTACATCAACGCCGCGTACGAAGCGGGGTTACGAGAGGTACGGCTGATTCACGGGCGTGGGATCGGCGTGCAGCGCGGACGGGTTCAGGCCGCGCTCGAGGGGCATCCGCTGGTCGAGGAATTCTGGGACGCGCCCGACTCGCACCTGGGCGCGACGGTGGCGCGGCTGCGCCAATGCTGAATGGCGAATGCCGAATGTCGAAAGCGATCTCTTTCGGCATTCAGCATTCAGCATTCAGCATTCAACATTGAGCATTTGACATTGACCGCGATCAGAAAAGACCCGGCACCATCCGCCACCGCACCTTCTGCAGGTACTCGCGGTAGGTGGGGTCGCGCGCCAGCGTCTGCTCCTCGCACACCGCGCGCATGAGCAGCGCGGCGTCGGCGATCAGCAGCACCCCCAGGTTCGTCGCGAGCGGATTGGCGGTGACGAACGCGACATGGGTAATCAGATACCCGACGTAAATCGGATGGCGCACGAAGCCGTAGAGTCCGGTCGAGACGATGCCGCGGTTCGCCGGCATCAGGCCGAAGCTCCGGCCGAGCGACAGCTTGCCGGCCACGACGAAGATCAGTCCGGCGGCCGAGAGCAACACCGTCAGCGTTTCCGGCGCGAGCGCCTGCAGCGTGGCCGGCCGCACCAGGGGCGGTCCGATCATCGACAGCGTCGTCAGCAGCCGCGCCCGGCCGCTCCGATCGACGACCGCGGCGGACCGACGGAGCACGGTCAGGATGACGACGAGCGCCTCGCTCACGACGAGCAGCAGGCCCGTCACGCGGCCGGTGACGAGAAAGTCCGCGCCCATCCGGATCGCCATCATCGTGAACAACGTGATGATGACGGCCTTCGAGGCGAGCTCGGTCACATCGCGCTTCGCCCTCACCGGCGCGGGCAGATCCAGCTCCCTGCGAGCGCGACCCGCTTCATGCTTCAGCTCCCTGCGAGTCCGTCTCTTCCAGGAAGTAGCTGGAGCAGGCGGCGTCGAGGAGTTCCCGCGAGATCGCCGGCTCCCGCCCGTGGTAGCGGCACATGTCAATCACCTGCTCGACGAGGTCGCGCGGGTGGCAGGCGCGCATTTGCAGCTTCCGCGGCGTGTAGTACTTCCGCTGCAGGTAGTCCACGACCGCCTGATCGAAGGGAAGATTCCGTTTCCGGCAATTGAGCTCGAAGATGCGCGCGTACTCTTCCAGCGTCGGGTTCTTCGCGCGGATCTTGTACGGGATCCGGCGGAGGAACGCTTCGTCCGCCAGGGACTCCGGCTTCAGGTTCGTGGCGAAGATGATGAACACGTTGAAAGGGGTCTCGAACTTGCGTCCCGTGTGCAGCGTCAGATAATCCACGCGGCTCTCGAGCGGCACGATCCACCGGTTCAACAGATCGCGCGGCGGAATCCGCTGGCGGCCGAAGTCGTCCACCACGAACACGCCGCCGTTCGCCTTCAACTGGATCGGCGCCTCGTAGAATTTCGCGATCGGGTTGAACGTGAGGTCGAGCATCTCGAGCGTCAGCTCGCCGCCGACCACGATCACGGGACGGCGGATCTTCTCCCACCGGCGATCGTGCGCGGCGGCGGCGATGATGCTGCTGCCGCCGTCGGTCATCATGCCGGGCTCATGGTTGACCGGATCGAACATCGTGATCGTCTGGCCGTCGACGTCCATCGCGTAGGGCACGTACATCTCGGTGCCGAGCGCGCGGCCGATACCCTGGGCGATGACGGTCTTGCCGTTGCCGGGCGCCCCGTAGAGAAACAGGCTCTTGCCCGAGTTGACCGCGGGGCCGAGCAGGTCGTGCATCGCGTCGTTGACGATCAGGCCGTCGAAGCCGGTCGACAGCGTGGCGCGGTCGACCCACGGCCGCGCCGCCATGCACGCGCGCACGTACGCGTTGTACTGCCCGAGCGGCACCGGCGCCGGACCGACGTAGCGATTGATGTCGAGGAACTGCATCGCGCGATCGCGGCCGAGGTCGGTGAGCGCGTAGCGATATCCCGCGTTGCCGGCGCCCGAAGCGCCCCGGACCTCGACGAGCTTTTCGACGCGCGCGTGCTGCACCAGCGCGTCGAGCACGGAGAACGGCAGCCGCAACCGGTCGGCGAGCTGCGTCCCGCTCGCCTCGCCGGCGACGAGGGTCTTCAGCAGGAGCTGCGCCAGCATATCGGGGTGCAGTCCGGTTTCCTGCAGCGTGGACGGCGGAGCGCCGGGCTCCGGCCCGCCGCCCTTCATTGCGCTGGCGAAATTGACCACGTTCATAACGTCATGCCTTTACAGGTTCACGGTTCGTCGCTCGTCCGCGTGCCCATTTGAACCGGGCACCGGTGAACTCGTGGACCCGTGAACCGGTGAGTCTTCGACGATCTCGAACAGAATCCGGTGGCCAAGCTCGGTGCCTGACTTGTCGACGGTGCCGGCGGCCAGCTCCAGGACGCCGGCGGTACCGCGGCGCGGCAGCCGGATCCGCCAGGGCCGCAGCGAACGGACACGGTCGATGACGACGCCGCTTTCGTCGAGCGCGAGCACGTC
>QHWR01000325.1 GCA_003223835.1 Acidobacteriota bacterium
ATTGAGGTTGTTCGAGATCCCCGAACCCACGGTCCCGGAACTTGCGACGCAGTTCATGCCCGTTCAGTACGATCCAGCGGAGTGGCGGTCGAAGATTGATAAGTACCTCGACGACGTCATAGACATGCTGGCGAAACCCCGACTCGTGAACGATCTCGACCGCACTAAGGAAATCGTATTCGAGGTACTGGGCATCTCGACGGCTGCATGGGCACTGACGTCCAAGGAACCCGCGTGGGCGCCAGAGCACGAAACGCGGATGATCTGCCTCGTTCGGAAGAACATGATCGTGCAGCATGAATCCATGGTTCGTTCTGACGGTAGCGTCAAGCGGTTCATCAGCATTCCCGTCACGAGCCTGCCACGCTTGCCGATTGGCGAAATCATCATCGGTCCAACCGCCGACTTTGCGAGTAGCCAGCAGCGCATCGTGCAGGCAATGAACCGCGCAGGCTACTTACGGCCTGAGTCGAAAGTCGTATGCTCTAACGTCGGCGCAGCCTTCGCCGCAACGGACCACTAATCCCGAGCTTCCGCAGAGGGCGTGCGCTCGCTCTCATGCGTTTTCCCGTTCGCGATCGACTTGCTTGGCGCAGGCCCGAACGATCGATCGCGCACGAGTTCGATCGCGCGTGTCAGGCCGATCCGCCGGCCGTGCCGCGTCCACTCTTCCATCTGAATCGCTCTGGCGAGTATGAGCTTAGAGCGCAGCCGCCGCGGCCTTCAGAAGCGCGATGAGTCTGTCCTTCTGTGCGAGCGCGTTGCCTCCGTGGAAGGTCACCTCCACGAGCACGCCTTTCGCTTTCACCAGGTCGAGCTCAAGCCCCGCGGCCAGACTTTCGACGCGTCCACGACGGTGATGTTGAGAGTGGTTTCCCCCCACTCAAGACCCCGCTGCCGATCTTGGCGTTCGGTGCGACCGCTTGAATGTCGGCGGGCTTCAGGAGCGCGCAGGGATCTTTTCAGCAGTAGGTTCTTTGTTGATCTCCTTCCGGCTTTCAGCTTAAGGAATCTCAGTTGCGCCGTCACGTCGCGGTCACGCAGCCTGTCGGCCATCGGTGTATTCTCGACGCTTGAATGGCCGACCCCGCGAACGATGGGTCGGGTTAACAGTAGGGGGCCTTATGCCGTCGCCGACGATGCCGTCCGCAGAGCTCGTTTTCGACACGTTGTTCGCCTATCAACGATCGGCCGCGCTGAAGAGCGCGATCGACCTTGACGTGTTCACGGCGATCGATGCCGGCGCACACACGACCGCGGCGATTGCGTCGCGCTGCGGCGCGTCCGAACGTGGCATTCGCATGCTCTGCGATTATCTGTCGACAATCGGACTGCTGACCAAATCGGACGGCGCCTACCAGTTGACCCCCGATTCTGCGACGTTTCTCAGCAAGCGCTCGGCGGCCTATCTGGGCACGACGGCTCGATTCCTCCTGAGGCCGGAGCTCAAGAGCAACTTCGACAATCTCACTGATGCCGTCCGCTCCGGCGGCGTCCCGCCGTCCGGCGACAACAACGTCTCTGATGAAAACCCGATCTGGGTGGAGTTCGCGAGATCGATGGGACCGATGATGGTGCCGGCCGCACATGCGATTGCGGACCTGGTGGCCGGAACATCGGGCCCGCTGAAGGTCCTCGATATCGCCGCTGGCCACGGACTGTTCGGGATCACTATCGCACAGCGCAATCCGGAGGCGCAGATCGCCGCAGTAGATTGGCCATCGGTGCTGGCTGTCGCGCGCGAGCACGCTGACGCCGCGAAGGTCGGGGACCGGTATCGCCTGCTGCCCGGCGATGCCTTCAAAGTCGAGTTTCCGGCCGGTTTCGACGTGGCCCTGGTGACCAACTTCCTGCATCATTTCGATCCGCCGACCTGTACGGCCTTTCTCAGGAAGGTGAACGCCGCCCTCGAGGCTCGCGGCCGCATCGCCGTGCTCGAGTTCGTACCGAATGCCGATCGCGTGTCGCCTCCGGTCCCGGCTCGCTTCGCCTTGACGATGCTGGCCGGAACACCCGGCGGAGACGCCTACACGTTGGCGGATCTGCGGCGCCAACTCGAAGACGCGGGATTCCGCGACGTCACCGCGCACGCGCTGCCCACGCCGCAAACCGTCTTGCTGGCGCAGAAGTAGCCCACCAACTTCGCACGCCCGAGAAGACTGCCCGTGCGTAAGGTCGGCGACTACCGAACCGTGTTCTCGAGCGTCCCGATCGGTGGAATGGTGATCTGGATTACGTCGCCCGATCGCAGCGTGAAGTCGTCGGGCGGGACGACGCCGGTGCCGGTGAGCAGGATGCAGCCGTCAGGGAACGAGTTCTCCCGGAACAGGAACGCGATCAGTTCTTCGGGCCTGCGCCGCATCTGCGAGAGCGCCGTCTGCCCGCGGAAGACCTCGGCGCCGCCGCGCGTCACCGCCAGATGGATGGCGGTGTCGGGCGGCAACGCCTCGCGGCAGACGAACACACACGGGCCCAGCGAACAGCTTTCCGCGTAGATCTTCGCTTGCGGCAGGTAGAGCGGGTTCTCCCCTTCGATGTCGCGCGCGCTCATGTCGTTTCCGATGGTGTAGCCGACGATCGTGCCGCGCGCGTTCACGACCAACGCGAGCTCGGGCTCCGGAACGCTCCACGTCGAGTCGTGCCGCACGCGGACGAAATCGCCCGGCCCGACCACGCGGCGCGCGGTCGCCTTGAAGAACAGCTCCGGCCGTTCGGCGCCATACACGCGATCGTAGAAATCACCGCCTCCCGCGTCTTTCGACTCCTCGATGCGGGCGGTCCGGCTGCGAAGGTACGTCACACCGGCCGCCCACACTTCCTGCGATTCGATCGGCGCGAGCGGCCGCAGTTCGCGGCCTGTGTCAGGCGCGTTCCCGACTGCGGTAGCGAGCCGATCGTACAAGTCGGCGTCGTTGACGAGCGCGTCCCAGCTCAGATCCACGAGGCGAATTCGGCGTCCGCCTTGCTCGACGACCGGTCCCGCCGTCGTGCGATACAGCCTGAAACCGGCGATGCCGCGTCCTGCAGCGGATCCAGTCATGGGGTCGCCGTGTCGTCACCCAAGGCGGCCATTCTAATCTCACCGTCAGCAGCGGCTCATATCCCTCGCTTTCGCTCGGGTCTATTTCGCCCGGAACTCATCAGCCTAGCGCCTTCGCGCTTCGCGCTCGGCTGAACGAGGTCGATTCCCTTCGGCTCACAGCCTTCGCTCATGAATGCATGCGAGGCTGTCCGCCGAAGCGCGCACGATTTAATCG
>QHWR01000121.1:0-23452 GCA_003223835.1 Acidobacteriota bacterium
GGCTGTTGGGGGAGAGGACGTCGGCCCCCTTGAACTGCACCGTCCGCAGCTTGTCCCCCGACGGGTCGTACACGTAAGTGAACGGCACGGTGAGCGAAATCCAGAGATTTCCGCGGCGATCCGCGCCGGCGGTCCTGACAGCCGGCGGCACGAGCGGGATGATGTCCCCTTCCGCCGTCCGCTGGCGGGGCCACACGGTCGGCATCTCGCGCAGGTACTGGTCGATCTCGGGCCCTTCGACGTGTCGCTCGAACAGCAGCGTGCCCTTCGCGTCGTACTTCCGGAATACGGGGACGCCGGACTGAAATACAAAATAGTAACCGCCCGCGGGGTTCACAATCGGCAGGCCGATATTGAAGGCGACGTGCAGATCGCGCTCGGCCTCGTGCCCGGTCTGACGCAGGTTGCCGAACGTCCGCACGATCGAGCCGTCGAACGCGTACTCGGTGACGAGCGAGCCGCTGCCGGGCTGATTGAGCAGCAGCGTGCGGCCGGTGTACTGCAGCGAAGCGTCAGGCGCGGCACGTTCTTCTCGGGAAGCCAGAAGCCGCCGAGCCGCGAGGCTGTCGCCGTGAAGATCTGGACGCGTTCCTGGCGGCCGGGCGCATCCGCCACCGCGAAGCTGCCGTCGGTCGGATCCAGGTCGAACGCGCTCGGATCCAGGAGCCGCCCCGCCTCCGCCCCGATCTCCGCGAGCTTACGGGGCGCGTCCGCCTGCGGATCGACGGTGTAGACGGTGTGTCCGCGCCGATCGAAGACGTAATAGCGGCCGGCCTCCGTTTGCTGGAATCCGAGCGGCTCGCGGAAGGAACCCGCGATGTGCGCGGGAAGGCCGCCCGTCGATTGCAGCACTTCGACGCGGAGACGTGGTTCTACGCTCATCGCGAGTGCCGACGCAGCGAGCAGCATGATGACGGCGCGCATCGTGATCTCGTTTCCTTCCGCCTGAAGGCGGAAGCCACGAATTGAATCGTGCGGATCCGTGGCTTCCGCCTTCAGGCGGAAGATCGTCAGTACTTCGCGATTTGCTGAATGGCCTCGAGGACGTGCGCCGACTGCGGCAGGATGACCTCTTCGAGATCGGGATAATACGCGACGGGGGTGTCGAGCGCGGCCACCCGGCGGACCGGCGCGTCGAGATGCTCGAACAGCTCGCCCGCGATCCGCGCCGCCAGTTCGGCGCCGAAGCCGCACGTGAGCTGGTCCTCGTGCGCGATGACGACGCGGTTCGTCTTGCGCACCGCGGCGGCGATGCCCTCCCAGTCGTACGGCGCGATCGTCCGCAGGTCCACGACCATCACGCTGACGCCGTCCTTCTCCGCCTGCTGCGCGGCGAGCAGCGACCGCTGCACGAGCGCGCCCCACGTAATCACGACGACGTCCGTGCCGTCGCGCCGCACGTCGGAACGGCCGAACGGCACCATGTAGTCGGCGCCGGGATACTCGCTCTTGTTGTACGTCTGCCGATACAGGTGCTTGTGCTCGAGGAACAGCACCGGATCGTCGCAGCGGATCGCGGTCCGCAAGAGTCCCGCCGCGTCCCGCGCGTTCGAGGGGAACGCGATGCGGAGGCCGGGGCAATGCGCGAAGATGCTCTCGCCCGACTGACTGTGATACGGCGCGCCGCCGCGCAGGTAGCCGCCGATCGCGACGCGGATCACGACCGGACACGAGAACGCGTTGTTCGACCGGTAGCGCATCATCGACAGCTCGTCGCGAATCTGCATCATCGCCGGCCAGATGTAGTCGAAGAACTGGATCTCGACGACCGGCTTGAGCCCGCGCGTCGCCATGCCGGTGGCGCGGCCGACGATGCTCGCTTCGGCGAGCGGTGAATTGAAGACGCGGTCCGGACCGTACGCGCGCTGCAGGCCGTGCGTGACCTTGAACACGCCCCCCTTGCCCGGCACCGCGTCGAGCGCGTTCGGGCGGCTGCAGTCCGCGACGTCCTCGCCGAAGACGACGATGCGCGGGGTCCGCGCCATTTCGTCCTTCAGCGTGCGGTTGATCGCGGAAACCATCGTGTCCAGTTTGCCTTCCGGCTGCGGCTGCGTGCGAAACGCCGCGGACGCCGGATCGACGTCGGGTGAATACACGTACCGCGTCGCCGTGTCGCGCGACGGTTTGGCCGCCTTGATGGCCTGATCGGTCGCGGCGTTGATTTCCTCTTCGACCTCGCGCGCGATGCGCTGCAGGTCGGCGTCGGTCGCGATGCCGCGCGCGCCGAGGAGCGCCGCGAGTGTCGGGATCGGATCGCGCCGCGCTTCGGCCGCGCGCTCGTCGGCGGTCTTGTACAGTTTCTCGTCGTCGGAGAGCGAATGGGAGTACGGCCGGATGACTTTCGCGTGAACGAGGGCGGGACCCTTGCGCGCGCGCGCGTAGGCCACCGCCGACTGCATCGCGTGGTGGCTGGCGAGGAAATCGGTGCCGTCGATGCTCTGAACGAACAGGCCGGGAAACGACGCGACGAGCTTCGAGATGTCGCCGCCCGCCGTCTGCACTTCGACGGGAACCGAGATCGCGTAGCCGTTGTCTTCGACCAGGTAGACGACCGGCAGCTTGCCGAGGCACGCGGAATTGAGCGATTCCCAGAACTCGCCCTCGCTGGTCGTACCCTCGCCGACCGAGAGGTACACGACTTCGTCGGCGCGGAACTTCGCCTCGCGTCCCTCGATCGCCTGGACTCTCTCGTAAATCCGTCCGGCCTCCGCGCATCCGATCGCCTGCAGGCACTGCGTGCCGGTCGGGCTCGATTGCGAGACGAGATTGAGGCGCTTGTGGCCCCAGTGCGACGGCATCCGGCGTCCGCCGGAGCTCGGGTCGTCCTTCGCGCCGACGCCGGCGAGGAGCATCTCGAGCGGCGTCATGCCGAGCGTGAGGCAGAGCGCGCGGTCGCGATAGTACGCGTAGAACCAGTCGTGCCCCGGCTTGAGCGCCAGGCCGGCGGCGACGAGCACCGCCTCGTGGCCGGCGCCGCTGATCTGGAAGAAGATCAGGCTCTGGTTTTTGAGCTGGATTTCTTTGTCGTCGAGTTTCCGCGACAGCACCATCATGCGGTAGGCGCGCAGCAGGTCCTGGCCGGACAGACCTTCGTCCACGCCGGCCTGCGCGGCCGCGGGGGCGCCGTTGATCGCGGTGGCTTTCATCCGCAGAAATTATAGCCCGATCATATAATTTCCCCCTGTCCCCGGGGGATGAGATGCACCAGACGGTGAGCCTGTATCGGTGGGACGAGCTGGCGCTCGAAAAGGTGACGGAAATGATCTCGCGGAAGATCGTCGCCGGCGAGCGCGAGATGATCGCCCAGATCTACCTGAAAAAGGGGGCGCTGGTGCCGATGCACTCCCACGAGAGCGAGCAGATCACCTACGTGCTGCAGGGGGCGCTGAAGTTTCTCATCGGCGGGGAGGAAATCACCGTCCGCGAGGGAGAAGTCCTGCACATCCCGTCATGGGTCGAGCACCAGGCGGAGGCCCTCGACGACACGTTCGAGCTCGACGTCTTCAGCCCGCTTCGCAAGGACTGGTTCGACGGAACGGACACGTATTTTCACCGGAAATAGTGAACGGTGGCAGCCGCCGTCAGCGTGAATCGGTGGCAGCCACCGATTCCGGCAACGCCGCGAAGCGCGACGCGTGCCACGCCAGCGTGACGACGTTCAGCGCCGCCACGATGACAGTAGCGTCGATGACGGTGAAGGTGCGCGGCGGGAGCGGGACGTCGCGGCCCAGCCCGTAGAACAGGTACAGATTCGCCGCGAGAATCGCGCTGACGGCCGCGAACGGGCCGCGGAGCGACGGCCGCGCCGCCGCCGCCCCCGCGAGCAGCGGCACCGCCAGGTACAGGTGATTCTCGTGCACCTGCACCGCGAGCACGAAATACGCGTGCACCGCCAGCGCTCCGGCGGCGAGGACGAGCACGACGTCGCCTCGCCGCGCGCGCCAGATCGCCCACGCGGCGACGATGATCACCATCGCGGCGGCAAACGGCCGCGGGTTGAGATACCCCAGTTCCACGACGCGCCGAATCCCCAGAATCCTCACCGGCCTCGTCCACGCGGCCCACGCGCCGAGATCGCGCGTCGCATAGCTCGCGCGAATGATCCACGTCATCACCCACCAGAGATTGGCAGCCGTGCCCGACAACATGTCGTGACGCATCAGCGCGCCCACCCCCTGGACGACGTTGGGTAGCGCGCCGGCACGGACGTACGGCAGCAGCACCGCTGCCGTCGTCACCGCGGCGCCGGCGATTGCCAGCGCGCACGAACGGACGCGCGCAAGACGTGCGCTCCTCCACAGTGCGAGCGCGGTCACCGGCGCGATGAACAGGCCCTGCGCTTTCGTGAGCGCCGCGATCGCGACGAGCGCGCCCGCGAGCATCGGCAGGCCCGCGACGGCGGCGAGCACCGAGAGCATCGCCGGCGCCGCCGTCCAGGGATCGAGATAGCCGAGGACCGCTCCGTTCAGCCAGATGGCAGGGTTCAGCCAGTAAAAGAGGACGGCCGTCCGCGCGGCATCGACGGAGGCGACACGTCGCAGGAGCAGAAAGAGCGCGGCGCAGACGATCATCTCGCCGATGAGCCCGGGCATCTTGATGAAGACGGTCAGCCATCGCGAATCCCGGAAGCCGGGATCGCGCAGGAGGTACGTCCGGCCCGCAAGCGCGAGACCGTACAACGTCACCGGCGGATAATCGACGGTGGTTCGGCGCTCGCCCCAGGAAACCACGGCGCGGACTGGCGGCGTCCCGCCAACGCCATACATGCGGCTCACGCCCTCCGACACCGCGGCGTAGCTCCACGTCTTCCAGACGTTGACGTCCTCGGTGCCCGCGAGCGGAAGCACGACGACGCGCGCCGCCAGGCCGGCGAGCAGGAGCGCGCGAAAGAAGCGGGTCGAGATGGGACTCAGTGGACGCGGCGATCCCAATCGGATCGGCCGCCGGAATAGACGTCGAATTTACGCCGCAGTCGATTCATCTTCCACTTCAGGTAACGATACTTCAGCTCGGCCGTGAAGCCGCCCCGGCCGCTTTGCAGATACAGATAACCGACGACGAGGCCGCCGAGGTGCGTGGTTTCCGCGACGTTCGTGTTGCCGCCGGCCGACGCGAGGAAGGCAATCGCGCCGATGATCATCACGAAGTACTTCGCCGGGATCGGAAACAGCAGGAACATCAGGATCGGGCGATTCGGGAAGTAAATCGCGTACGCGACGAGAAGTCCGTAGAGCGCGCCGGACGCGCCGATCGTCGGAACGGAATAGATCGTCGCGACGGCGGCGAACGGCAGCAGCGACGCCAGCACGGTCGTGAGCCCCGCGCCAACTCCCGTGATCGCGTAGTACTTCACGAAGAAGCGTGTGCCCCACATGCGTTCCAGCTCGACCCCGAACATCCACAGACCGAGCATGTTGAACAGGATGTGCGTCACGCGCACCGGGTCGTGCAGGAACATGTACGTCGCCGGCTGCCAGATCCAGCGGCGTTCGATAACCGCCTGGGGCGTCAACCCGAGATAGCCGATCAGCGTCGGGAAAATCCACGTGGCGAGAAAAATTGCCACGTTGGACCAAAGCAGGATTTTGACCGCCGGCGTAATCGGACCAGGACCGAAGGAATACGTCAGGGTCGCGCGGGAATACCGGGACATCGAGAGGCGTCCAGCCGAGCTAATCGTACCACATGGGAGTGCTCGCAAAGTTCACGCCGGGTTTTCACTCGGTGATTTCCGGCGTCTCGGCGACGATGAATCGCTGCTCGCCCGGCATGCGCAGCGAGCGTCCGCTCGGAAGCGCCAGCGCCACCGCGGCCGCGAGCACCGGCACGCACGCGAGGCCGAGCAGCGTGTCGCGAATCCCGATTCGGTCGGCCAGCATTCCGACGAACAGCGCGGTGATGCCGCCGGTGCCCCACGCGAAGCCCATCATCAGCGACGACACCGTCGCGGCGCTGACCGGCGCGAGCATTTGACCGAACGTCACGTTCACCGGCAGCGTCGACTGCAGGAACATGCCGCCGATCGCCAGGGCGGCGAGGAACGGCCAACCCGACAGCAGCGGCGCGGCGACGAGAAACGGCGCCGCCAGCACGAGCGACAGCGCGATCACGCGCCGCGGCCCGTACCGATCCGCGGCGGGCCCGCCGAAGAATCCACCGATGCCGCTCGCGAACAAGTACCCCGCCACCATCGCGTCCGCTTCCGCGACGGTCGAGCCGCGTCTCGTCAGCATGACGGGCACGAATGTGGCGAATGCCAGCGATGTCATCGTTCGCAACACGACGATCAGATAAAGCAGCGCCAGCGGGCGCGCGTAGGGGCGCAGCGCGCGAAGCCCGCCACGGTTCCCGGTGTGCACCTCGATCGGCGGCACCCGGGTCAGGAAAAACGCGAGCACGAGCAGGCCCGGGAGGGCGAGCAGCGACGTCGCGCCCAACCCGAAGTGCGCGGCGACCGGGCCGAACAGCAGCGGACCGAGCGAGAATCCGAGCGTGCCGCCGGTCACGTGTACCGACATCGCGAAGCCGGGGCGCGCGCCGCCGAGACGGTGGGCGAGCGCGGCCGCGGGCGGATGGAAGGCAGCGGCACCCAGACCGCCGGTGACGAGAATGAGCGCGAGCATCGGCGTCGATGTTGCGAGGCCGATCTGGCTGAGGATCAGAATCGAGACGACGGGGCCCGCCATCACGAGAACCCGCGGACGCCAGCGGTCGGCGAGGTGGCCGAAGCCGACCTGCGCGACCGACGCGGCGAGCTGATAGAGCGCCGTGAGCGTCCCGGCCGCGGCGAGCGTGAGATTCAGCTTCGGGATCAGCAGCGGCAGGAGCGGCGCGTAAATGTTCCCGTAACCGTCCACGACCATGTGCGCCGTGGCCATCAACAGAACCGTGGGATGGAGCCGCCAGGTCGGGGTCGCGCGCTCGGTCATGCGCCGCCGCCCGCACGTCTCGTGACGAGCCGCAACGCCTCCTCGAACTCCTAGATCCGGAGTACCCGTGCCATCGCGAGCAGGATCGCGCCGCCGGCGCCGATCGACACGCCGACCCGGACGGCGCGAACCATAGTGCTGCTGCCCGGCAGCCAGCGTTCGAGCCAGTGCTCCACGGCCCAGACGCCGGCGCCCATCACGAGCGACGCGAGCGTGATCCCGGCGAACGCCCGCGCGATCCGATCGCCATCGAGGCCGCCGAGCCGCGATCGCAGCAGCCAGAGCAGGACGAGCGCATTGAGCACCGCGGCGACCGCGGTTCCCAGCGCGAGCCCGCGGTAGCCGATCACGCGGACGAGCGTGAGGTTCAGCGCCAGGTTCGCGATCACGGCGAGGCCGCTCGCGATCACGGGCGTGCGGCTGTTGCCGAGCGCGTAGAACGTCGGCGAGGCGATCTTGACGGCGGAGTACCCGAGGAGTCCCGGTGCGTACCACATCAGCGCCGCCGCCGTGGCGGCCGTATCGGCCGGCGTGAACCGCCCGCGTTCGAGCAGCAGCGACACGATCGGGCGGGCGAGCACGATCAGACCGACCGTGGCGGGCACGTTCAGCATCAGCATCATGCGAAGCCCGCTCGAGATCGTCCGCCGCATCGCGCCGGCGTCGGCCGCCACGGCGTGGCGCGCGATGTCGGGCAGCGCCGCCGTCGCAATCGAGATGCCGAAGAGTCCAATCGGCAGATACATCAGCCTGAACGCGTAATTGAGCCAGGACACCGCGCCCGTTCCCTCGCCGGTCGCGAGGACGGTGTTGATGAAGACGTTGACCTGCACGGCAGCCAGACCGAGCGTGCCCGGAGCGATGGTCGCGAGAACCTCGCGCAGGCCCTGGTCGCGGAGGTCGAAGACGGGCCGGTAACGCCAGCCTTCGCGTCTGAGCGCCGGCCATTGAATCAGGACCTGGCCGGCGCCGCCCAGTAGTGTACCGATCGCGATTCCCGCGATGGGAGGCCAACCAAGCCGTGGCATCCACGGCACGATGGCGAACGCCGCCGCGACCGTCGCCACGTTGAACATCGCCGGCGCGAGCGCGGGAACGAAGAAGCGATGCAGCGAGTTCAGCATCCCCATCATCGCGACGCTGACGGCCACGGCGCCGATGAACGGCAGCATGATCCGCAGCAGCATCGTCGTCAGCTCGAGTTTGCCGGGGACGGCTGCGTAGTCGGGCGCGAAGGCGGCGACGATCGTGTGGGCGAAGATCGCGCCAATCGTCACGGCGATGGAGGTGACGAGGACCAGCGCGTTGATGACGACGTTGCCCAGCCGCCAGGCGTCGTCGCGGCCGCGCTGCGTGAGGTAGCGGGTGAAGGTGGGGACGAAAGCCGCGCTCATCGCTCCTTCGGCGAACAGGTCGCGCAGCAGGTTCGGAATCCGGAACGCGACGTTGAACGCGTCCATGGCGTAGCCGGCGCCGAAGAGCGCGGCGAGAACGGTTTCGCGCAGGAGGCCGAGGACGCGGCTGGCCATCGTGGCCGCGCCAATCAGGCCGGCGGATCGGGCCAGGCGGGAGCTCATGCGAGCGGCGGTGTCAGGAGTGTTCGGAAACGCGCGCGGCGGACGATCGACTGTCCGTTTTCGACAGCGCGGGAACGGAAGGTACGGCGCGTACAAAAAAGAGCCCCCGCCTCGCGGCAGGGGCCCTTTTCTGGAGGATGGATGAGAGGCTTGTGCGTGCCTTTCAATAGCATTAGACGGCGGCCGCGGAAAAAAGTTTGCTGGTCACGATCCCAGTTTTCGCCGGACCAGCTCGTTGACGGTCTTGCCATCGACCGTCGATCCCGCGAGCTTCGGCATGACCGCTTTCATCACGCGTCCGAGGTCCTTCATTCCCGTCGCGCCGGTCTCCGCAATCGTCGCCGCCACGATGGCTTCGACCGCGGCCGCGTCGATCGGCGGCGGCAGGTACGCCTCGAGGACCGGGATTTCCGCGCTCTCGCGTTCGAGCAGATCGGTGCGCCCCGCGGTGCGGAACTGCTCGATCGAATCGCGGCGTTGTTTGATCAGGCCGGCGATGACGTGCTGCGCCTCGCGCTCTTCGAGGTCCCGCCCCTTGGCGACCGCGGCGTTCATCAGAGCGGCCTTGGCCATGCGGAGCGCCGACAACCGCGTTTGCTCGCGTGCCCGCATCGCGTCGGCGATGTCGTGCGTGATGCGCTCGGTCAGATTCATGGTGCTTATCCTAACGCGGTCCACCAGCCGCGGATGCCGATCCAGACGGTTCCCGCGAGCAGGACGGCGACGGCCGTCCTCCACGCCGGGCGGTCGCTCCAGCGGCGCGCGGCGCCGAACGCCGCGACGGCGGCGATCGCGGGAACCGCCGTCAGGTAGCTCTGCACCCCGACGGATCGAAAGATGCCCGCCACCAGGAACACCGCGCATCCGAGGATCCACCCTTCGAGCAGTCGCGTCAGCGGATCTGCGGCGTCGCTCCGCGACAGCGCATCGGCTCCCAGGACGGCGAGCAGGAGCAGCGGCAATTCGGCGGCGAGGCGCACGCCCGGCTGCGTGTCGACCTGCTGGCCGGCGTACACGACGACGCCGGTCAGCGCGGCGGCCGTCAGAGCGGCCAGTCCAGTCGCGGCGCGTGTGCGGGCAAGACCGAGCGCGGTGGCGCCGAGGATGGCGATCGCGAACACCGCGAGGGCTCGGGCGCTCGCGGCCGTCACGTGACCCGTCACCATCAGCGCGAACGCGAGAGGAGCAAACTGGTACAGCGCGACGGCGAGCGCTCCCGCCAGCCGATCGCCCCATGCGTGGACGATCGTGCGGTAGAGCAGGAGGCCGGCGATCGCATCCAGGCTGCAGACGCCGATCCTGAGCCGCACGTCGCCGAACCGGTATCCGGCGAGCAGCGCGCTGCCGGCGCGGCTGTCGGGATGAAGGAGCACGAGCAGTTTCAGGAACAGCGCCGCCGCGGAGAACGCCATGGCGAAGCGCGCGGTGTTGCGCAGCGGCTGCCGCCGAAGGAATGCCGTCAGCCAGCCGAGCGCCGCCAGCGCGAACGCGATCGCGACGGCGAGGCGCGCCGCGACGAAGGGGAATTCCGTGAACGGCGCCGAGCCGCGCGCGATCACCGCCGCTTCGCCCGTGCTCAGCAGCGCCGCGCCGACGATGGCGGAGCCGGCGGTGACGCCGAGCAACGCGATCGCCGCGGCGAGCGCGGCCGCGCCAATCGCCGCGCCGGCAAACGCGGGGCGCGGCGGCAGCACCGCGCCGTCCGGCACGACGGCAAGCCGGTCGAGCATCACGCCGAGCGGGCGCGGATCCGCCGGCCCCGGGACGAATGTGCTCGACGAGCGCACCGCGACGAGCGCGCCCCACGGACGTTCCGGACGCGCCGGAATCGCCACGCGCACATCTTCGAAGTCGCTGCCCGTGTGCCGGGTGAGCACCTCGGCGCCGTCCACGATGAACACGACGTCCGGATTGTCGGCGGGCTGCCGGCGCGCTCCCCGGACGCGGACGTCCATGTTCCACGCGACGCGCCGATCGAGGCCGGGCAGCGAGAGCCTCATCTCCTGTCCCGTCCACGCGAAGGTGAGACCCGACGAGACGTCGCGCTCGACCGGGTAGACGCCGCTGACCAGCGGTGGGTCCGCGTCGAACTCGATCGTGAGCGCCGGGTGCCAGAGGTAGAACGCGGCGAGCAACACCGACGCGAGCAGGGCGGCGAGAATCGCCGCGGCCAGCGCCCGCCCGGCGGCGCGCGTCACGCGCGCGCGCCCGCCCCGACGCGGCCGTACACATCCCAGTATTTCGAGGCGACCGCCTCGGGACGGAAGTCGCGCTCGAGGAGATGCTTCGTCTCCGGCGACGTACGGCGTTTGTGACGGAGAAAGTCCGCGATCGCGCCGGCGAGCGCGCCGGCGTCTTCGCGCGGCACGACGGCCACGTCCGCGCCGAACCGCGCGTGCAGCTCGACGCCGCCTGGATTGTCGGAGGAGAGCACCGGCGTGCCCGACGCGAGCGCTTCGACCGCGACCGTCGGCAGCGCCTCGAGCAGCGACGGCAGCACGAAGAGGTCCGCCGCCGCGCAGTAGCGCGCCACCATCGCGTTGTCCACGAGGCCGGCAAAAGTCACGTGGCGGTCCACTCCCTCGGATCGTGCCACACCCTGCAGCTCCGCGAGAAGCGGACCCGTCCCACACACGATGAGGCGCACATCAGGGTGCGTCCTGACCACGGTCGCGAGCGCTTCGATCAGATGACGCTGGCCGGCGAGCGGGTGCAGGCGCTTCACGTTCAGGAGGACGTGCTGTTCTCTCAGTCCGAGCGCCGCGCGCGCCCCCCGTCGGCCGACGTCGTCGTGAAAGGCGAACGTGCGCGCGACGGATGGATAGATGACCTGCGCGTCACGACGCGACAGACCGAGCTCGGTCGCGCGCTGCAGCAGGCCGTCGCTGTAGAACGTGACCGCGTGCGCCGCGCGGTACGCGCGCGTGAAGAGATCGGGACCCCACCGTCGCGCGCGATAGTGCCAGATCTCGGTGCCGTAGAGCGTCAGCACGACCGGCTTGCCGCGTCGAGCCGCCAGGAGCGCGGCGGTTTCGGCCAGTAATCCATTGCCGTGCACGTGCACGACATCCGCGCGGTCGATGACCGGACCGGCGTCGCGGCGAATACGCCAGGTGTTGGCGATCGATCCGAGCCGCAGCGCACGCTGGAGCCACCCCGTGGGTTGGCGCGGGATCGTGACGATGGGCCCACCGCCGGCTGACGGCGTCCCCGCGCGCGGCGGATGCGTGACGAACGCGACCTCGTCGCCGCGCGCCCGCGCCCATTCGCCGAGCTGGAACGGCAGCAGCGCGTTCGCGGCCTGATCGGGCGGCAGGTGCGGCGTGATGTGGACGATGCGCATAACGTGGATGTCGGATGTCGGATGGTGGATGGTGGATGGTGGATGGCGGATGGCGGATGGTGGAATGGGATGCCCCATGCGCCGTCATCCGTCAAACGTCATCCCTCATCCGTCATCCCTCATCCTTCATCCTTCATCCCTCTTTCCCGTGACGAACCGGCGCCGGAATTCCATGAACGTGACGGGCGTCGCGCCCAGCTCGCCGATCGCGAACTGGAAGAACCGCTCGAGGCGTTCGACGAACGCGGCAAGCTCCGCCTCCGTTCGATTGTACGGACTCCCGCCAACGATCGCTTCGCTCGAGTGGAACAGCAGGTTGAGGGCGGGCTCGCCGGCGCTCGCGAGCTGACGCGCGAGTTCAGTCATGTCGTCGAGCGACGAGTACGAGGGCCGCAGCCATCGCACGCGCGCGAGGCCGAGCTTCCGGAGCACGCGTTTGGTCGTGTACGGACGCGGCGCGCGCGCGTACGCGTACCGCACGCGTCGCGGCAGGCGGCGGTTGAGGGCCGCCGACACGGGAATCTCCAGCACGTTGCTGCTGCCCGGCCGGGTCGCGCTGTCGTACGCGAGGAAATACGGCGTCAGCGGCGCCTCGACGAAGTCGGGGCCGCCCTTGTGCCCTTCGTAGAACAACGGCGCGACGCTGGATTCGATTTGAACATCGGGCGCGCACCGACGGCGGCGTCGATCGCGGCGGTCAGCGACGCGAGCTGCTGCTCGAACCGGGGAAGGGGAAGGTTCGCGGCGTACGGGTGACGCCGGACGTCCTCGGGCGTGCACGGCGGCGTTTCCCACGCATGATGGTGCGCGCCGATCTCGCAGTCGCCGCCCGCCGTCAGGCCGCGCAGCACGTCCACCGAACGTGGATCGGTGGCGACCGGATACGTGATCACGTAGGTCGGCCTGACCCCATGCCGTGCGAACAACGCATGCAGGCGCGGCAGCGCGTAGATGTTCTCGAACCGCTGGTTCGCGCGCGCGGCCGCGTCCCACTGGTTGTCGCCCTCGGTGTCAATGCCTACGAGAAGGAACATTGTGATCGTGAGGTGCTAAGGGTGCTGGTGGTGCTAAAGGTGCTAAGGGTGCTGGTGCTAAGGGTGCTAAAGGTGCCGAGGAAGCTCACGGTGCGAGCACCTTTAGCACCTCCAGCACCGTTAGCACCAGCACCTCTAGCACCTCTAGCACCTGTAGCACATGTAGCACCACGCGATCCTATCTGTCCTGGTCGGAATCGCCCAGCGTGACGTGCCACCCGTCTGTCCGCTCGTAGAAATCCGCCGGCAGATCCACGTCGTTGATCTTGACCACGAATTCCATCGTCGACTTCACCTGGAAGTACCCCGAGTGCCGGAGCACACGCCGGAAGGCGGCGTGCATCGCGAACGCGCGGATCTTGTCGGAGTCGGCCTCGCGCGCTTCGCGGTCCACCCACCGCAGCAGTGTCGCGATGCCCGGCTCGTCATCGGGCTCCGTCAGGAGGTCCACGAGCAGCGTGAGGCGGCCGCGCGGCTCCGTCAGGTGCCGATACACGGCGTACCCCGCGGTCTGTCCATTCCGCACCAGCGCCACGATGGCGTAGCGGACGTGCGGCGCGGACGCGAACTTCCAGTTCAGATACGCGGCGTCGCGGCGCACGGACAGATCGAATCTGGGCGCGATCGATTCCCAGAACTCGGTGAAGCTGTCGTCGAACCGGTGCAGCAGGCGCACCTCGGCGTTGAGCGGACGCGTCCGCGCGACGATTTTTACGATCGGCAACATCATCGCGGAGACGAGCCGGTTCAGCCCCATCGGCCAGTTGGGCCGCCGGAACGCCCGGCGCGTGAGCGGTTTCACGAAACAGGGTACCGGTCCCACGTCGGGCCACCGCAACTTTTGAAACAGACGATACGACGCGTCCGACAATCCGAGGCCGAGCGATGCACCCACGTTGCGGTCCCAGGTGCGGAAGAGCAGTTCGCCGAGGCCCTGGCGCTGACGTTCGGGGGCGACCATGACATCCATCCCCCACGATCCCTTCACCTCGCGTCCCTTCACCGCGAGCCGCACCGGCATCGTCGCGTACTGTCCGACAATCGCCGGCCCCTCGCGCGCGATCCAGATCTCGGGCTCGCCGCCTGGGTTGTTGGGATTGCGGCGGTATTGCCAGTCCCATCGGAGCCGGCTCGCGTCGGCCGCGTCGTGGCCGAAGACGCGGCGGTACAGCGCGTCGACGGCGCGGCGATCCTCCGGACGGTACCGATTGATATCCATCGACTCAGGGCGTCGCGCCGGCCGCGGCGCGTCGCGCCAGCACGTATTCCATGTTGCTGATGAACGCGTCCTGCAGGAGCGCGCTTTCGCGGACGCGCGTCGCGAGCCAGCGCGGCAGGCGGCGGATCGTCGCCGTCACGTGCAGTTCTTCGCGGACGATCCTCAGCCCGGCGGCGGCGATCTGCGAACGGAGTCGCGCGACGCGTACCTTCTCGAGCAGATCGTCTTCCTTGATCTCGCCACGGCGCGCCAGCTTGATGAACGAATTCTCGTTCGCGGGCTCTTTCAACGTCCACGCCGCGTGACGCGCCAGCGTCCGGAACGCGGCGAACGCGGCGCGGCGTCCGACTTCAGCCGCGGGAGATGCGCGCCCGCGAACGACAGGTACGGCGCGGTCGAAAGGTAGACGCGGCCGTCCGGCGCGAGGACGCGCGCGCACTCGCGCAGGTAACGCGGCGCGTCGGCCACGTGCTCGATGACCGCATGCGAGAGCACCAGGTCGAACGAACCCGGCCGGAACGGGAGCGCCATGCCGTCGGCCCGCGCGAAATGCAGGTGCCGCAGCCCGCGTTCGTCCGCGAGCCGGACGCCGGCGTCCGCAAAGCGCTCGATCGGATCGATCCCGACGACGACGCGCGCTTCTTCGGCGAGGGAGAGCGGCATGCCGCCGCCGCCGCACCCCGCGTCGAGCACACGTCCGCCGACCTGTACCCCGGCGCGTTCGAGAAACGCGATCACCTTCGCGCTGCGGTAGTACTCGAACAACGCGTAATCGTATTCGGAACGGAAACGCAGATCGGCGTGCGCCTTGATGGCGCGTTCGTCAATCGTGCGCACGCCTTGTCTCGGCGGCGGGCTCGGCCCCGAATTTGTCGATGAGGGCGGCCGTGTCGTGCCCGCCGATCGTTTCTGCGACGTCGAACGTCATGATGACGCGCCGGTGGGGATACGCCGCGAGCACGTCCATAATCTGCGATCCCTCGTAGCCCGCCGACGGCGCGATATACGTCAGAATATATCGCACATCGTCGCGCCGCTTCCGATCCGCGTAGTTTCCGAACTCGTGTCCGATGAAGATCGGACGGATCCGGTTCTCGAGCGACAAGCCGTTCGCGAGCTTCCCGTGGACGAGCGTTTCCGGCGGCAGCACGCGGCCGATCAGGCGCGACGCCTCGTAATTCTTGTACGTGCGGTCCACCGCCCATTCGGCGAACTGGACCAGATCGCCGGCGGCCACGAGCAGCGCGAGCGATGTGGAGGCGACGATCGTCAGCGTCTGGCGCGCCGTCCACGCGGCGAGCCGGCGACGGAGCGCAATCGCCACGGCTGTGAAGACGCCCGCCAGCCCCAGGGCGAGCCGCACCGGCGCGCGGACTTCGTACAGGAACGGCAGTCGCGCGAGCGGACCGAACAGGATGTACGCGACGTAGAGCACGATCGGCACGGCGGCCGGCGGGATCGGACCGAGGGCGATCCGGCGGTCGCGAGCGAGGACCAGCGCAGTCGCGGCGATCAACGCCGGGATCAGAAAGACGAAGCGCCGCTCGTTGCCGACGTCGTGCAGGAGCAGCTCGATCGTTCCGACCGTCACCCACAGCACCAGCAGCCGCTCGGCCATCGACGAGCGGCGCCATCGCACCGCGAGGGCCGCCGTTCCGACGGCGCCGACCACCAGCTCGAACCACATGCGCGTGAACGTGTCGTGCAGGATCGGAAACCACGTGACGCGATCGAGGATCGATTTCAGCGTGTAGCTCGGCTTCCGCGTGACGGACATCTGCCAGTTGTAGAACCGGTACTCGGCCCAGTGCGGCAGCACGAACACCACGAGGGCGGCGCCGAGCGCGAGCGCCACTCCGCCGAGCGTCCATAAGGCCACACGTCGTTCGGCCGCGTCCGGCGTCCGGCGCGTTTCCCACAGCGCCCACACCGCGGCGAGGCCGAGGGCGCCGACGTAGAATGCCGCCGCGGCCTTGGTGAAGTACGCGAGCACGGCGCAGACCCCGGCCGCCCCGCCCCACCAGGATCGGTCGCGCGCCTGCGCCGAGCAGTACCACGACGCGACGATGAACGCGGTCATGAGGCCTTCCATGATCGCCGCGCGGTCGTACATCACGTACACGTAGTTCGTCGCGAGCAGCGCGCCGGCAATCAGGCCCGCGGCGTCGCCGCCGATCCGCCTCACGCCGAGGGCCAGGAGCACCACGGACGCGACGCCCGCCAGCTCGACGACGAGCCGCGCCTGGCGCACGCCGACGCCGAACGCCGCGAACGACGCGTACTCGAGCGCGGTGAAGACCGGCGCGATGAACATCGGGTTCCACTCGTCCTGACGCCACGCGCCGAACAGCGCCTTGTTGCGCGCGTTGTGGACCCACGCGCCCTCGTCGTGCCACACGACCCCGACCGTCGTCCGCCAGGGGGGATCGGCGGCGGGATAGATCGTGCGCAGCGCGAGCGCGAGGAGCGCGATGAGCAGCAGTCCGGCGGTGAAGCGCGATCGCGCCGTCATCGGGCGGCGCTCCGTGGCGCGGCGCCGCGGTCGTTCCGCTCCCAGACGTCGAACCCTTCGACCGCCGGGACGCGATGGTAGGCGGACTGCAGAAACGCGCTCAGTGACGGTTGCGACAGGAAGAAGGCCGCCGAGTCCTGCACGTCCGGCGCCCAATCGTGGAGCTGCAGCGCGATGTACGCGGGCCGGCGCGCCTCCAGATCCTCGAGCAGCCCGTCAACGCCGTAGCCGCGCGCCGGGCCGTTGAAATTCAAGATCACCGGACGGCTCCAGAAGAACCGCGTCGCGCTGCGCCGATCGGCGTAGACGTACGCCCCGGGGGAGAAGCCGAACACGAGCACCGTCTCGGACGGTGCAGTACGCGCGCGAAGGTATTGGCCGAGGTCCCACGTCGCGAGCGCGGCGAACTTGTCGACGTCGCGCTGACCGCCATAGCGGGCGAGGTACGCGCGACGATCTGCCGGCCGCGCCATGTATCGAGCGTCGTACGAGAGGTTCGCGGCGAATTTGGTGAAGTCGTTCACACGCCAGACCGCCACGGCGAGCAGCGCGACGACGATGACGCGCCATACCCGTGGCAGTCGCGGCAGCGTCAGCGCGCCCGCGACGCCGGCGGCCAGCGCGAGCGCAGGCGCGGCCTGCAGGAAGTACTGCGGCAGCCCCCGGCTGCCATTGATCGCGATCGACACGCACGCCGCGGCAACCCAGACGATCGGCAGCCACATCGGCGCGCTGCTCTTCCGCCTGAAGGCGGAAGCCGCGAATTCACGTTGTGTTGTGGCGTTGCTCGCGTCCGGCTTCCCCTCAGATTCTCCCGTGGCTTCCGCCTTCCGCCTTCGCGCGAAGCGCTTCGGCGGACCGCCGTAGCCTTGGCGAAGGCTGGTCAGGCGGAAGTTCGACAACATCAGTCCGAGCAGCACGACGCAGCCGAGCCCGCCAACAAACCACAACGCATCGACGCGCGCGTGCTGAATCGGAAAGGTCGCCAGGTACCTCAGCACATGCCATC
Organism: Acidobacteriota bacterium; assembly: GCA_003223835.1. Taxonomy (GTDB): domain Bacteria; phylum Acidobacteriota; class Vicinamibacteria; order Vicinamibacterales; family 2-12-FULL-66-21; genus Gp6-AA38. Next base: position 17,624 of record QHWR01000121.1, read on the forward strand.
GACTGACGTACGTCTCCCCCGAATTTGTAAACAATCGTCGCCTGATAGAGATCGTTCAGCGCGCCGCCGGCAGCGAAGCGCGCGAGAAGCGCCAGCGGGATCACCGCGCCGCCGAGCGTCATCCAGACGATGTCGTTCCAGCGGATGCGGCGGCAGACCGCGATTGCCGCAAGCGCGACGACCGCATGGATCGCGGCGTTGTATTTCAACGCGAACACCGCGCCCAGGAGGAGTCCCGCGCCGAACGGTCGTCGCCGATCCTCTTCGCGGGCGCGCACTGCCGACAGCACGGCTCCGGCGACGAGCATCGCGATGAAGGTCTCGCATTGCGCGCGCACGCGGACGCCCGCGAGCCGCGCGAAATCCGGGTCGGCCAGAAAAAGAAACAACAGCGCCGACCACGCGCCTGCGGCCGGAGACACGAGCGTCAGGCCGATTCGCCACAGCAGCCACGCACCCGTTGCGGCCGCCGCGAGATCGGCGGCGGGCACGGCCGCGTCGCCGCGCCACACCGCGCGGAGCGCGGCGTAGACGAAATGAATGCCCGGCGGCTTCTGATCCCACGCATCGCGGTACGCGAGATCGCCGTGCAGCACACGTTCGCCGACGTACGAATACAACCCCTGATCCGCGCCCATCGGCTGCGCGAGCGACGGCGCGCGCAAGATGAGCAGCGCGCACGCGAGCGCAAGGAGAAGACGCGGCATGTGTGTGTAGGACCGGCGAAGCGATTGGATTATAGTGCTAGCCGAGTCGCTTCTCGTGTCCGCTGGTTCCTCCACGCCTGCCGCGCTCTCCATCGTCGTCCCTACCTACAACGAGCGGGATCGCCTTCCCGATCTCGTGGACGCGTTGTTCGAGGCGTACGCGGCGGAGTCGCTCGACGGCGAGTTGATCATCGTTGACGACAATTCCCCTGACGGGACGGGGCGCGTCGCCGACGAGCTTGCCGCGCGTCCCCGGATCGGCGTCGTGCACCGCGCGGGCAAGCTGGGGCTCACCCGCCGTCGCTCGTGCCGCGGATGTTTGCGGCCATGCGCGAACGAGACGCCGACGTCGTCATCGGCAGCCGCTACATCGCGGGAGGCGGGACGCGCAACTGGCCGATGTCGCGGCTCGTGCTCTCGCGTCTCGCCTGCCTTCTCGCTGTCGGGCTGACGCCCGTGCGCGATCCGACGTCCGGTCTGTTCCTGATTCGCCGCGAACTCGCGCGCGGCGTGCGGATTTCGGCCGGAGGCTTCAAGATTTGCCTGGAGCTGCTGATCAGGAGCGAGCCGCGGCGCGTCCTCGAAATCCCGTACGTCTTCGAGGGGCGGACGGCCGGCGAGAGCAAGATGAACCTGGCGGAGGCGCTGGGTTATCTCGTCCAGTTGCGCGATTTGCACCGGTTCAAGCGTCGTCGCGGCGCGCGTCGCCCCGAGTACTCCGTGCTGACGGCCCAGGAGCGCGACGCCGCAATCGTCAGCGTCCGGACGCGACCGTCCTCGACGACGTCGTCGTAGCATCGGTCGTCGCGCCAGGTTGGAGCCGGACTTCGGGCTTCGGCCTGACGCCGCGGTCTCCGTTCTTCGGCGACGTCGTGTCGGGCACGCGTGTGCCGAATACCGTCCTCGACAACACCTGCCAGGCGATCGCCTGCTTCGTCAGCGCCAGCCGCGCCACGTCGCCGAGATGCCGGCGCATGTAGGCCGGGCGCAGGAAGAAGCGCCGCTTCGCGCGGTTGATCGCGTCCATGACGACGCGCTCGTCGAGGCCGTTACTGCGCAGCAGATAGTACGAGTACTCCATCCGCGACCAGTCTTCTTCCGTCAGCAGCCCCTCCCGCACGCACTTGTCGTACAGCGCCGTGCCCGGATACGGCACCGCCGGATAGAAATTCGCGAAGTCGGGATCCAGCTCGATCGCATAGTCGATCGTGTGGTCGATCGTCGCGGCCGTTTCGCCGGGGTACCCGAAGATGAAAAACGCGAACGACTTGATCCCCGCCTCGCGCATGTTCCTGAACGCGAGTTGGATCTTCTGCCGCTCGAGCCGTTTCACCATTTCCTTCCGCACCTCGTCGGACTCGGACTCGATCCCGAGCGCGAGCATCCAGCACCCGGCGCGGCGCAGCCGGTGCACGAATGCCGGATCGGTCAGGTTGTCGGCGCGGGCGTTGCCGAACCACTGGATCGGCAGCTTGCGCGCGATCAGCTCGTCGCAGAACGCCGTGAACGTCCGCACGTTGAGCGTGACGGTGTCGCCCCACAGGTAGAAGAAGTCGAGCCCGAACTCGCGGTGTCCGCGCTCCATCTCGTCAACGAGCGCCTTCGCGCTCCGCTCGCGGAACTTGTGCCCCTGATGGAGGGGCGCAACGCAGAAGTCGCACGTGTACGGACACCCGCGGCTGGTTTCGACGATGACGTACGGTCGATTGACGAGCGGCAGCGAGTACTTCCGGAGCGGCACCAGATCCCACGCCGGGTACGGCATCTCATTGAAACCGGCGTAGACGCCGTGCGCACGATGCGGGACGACGGTGCCGTCGCGACGCCACGTCAGCGAAGCGATCTCGCCCGCGGCATCGAGCGATGGCAGGCGCGCGAGCTGCAGGGCGCCTTCCTCCGGCTCGCCGACGAACATGCCGTCCACCTCCGGCGCGCGCAGCATCGAGGCCTGCGGGGTCGTTGACGCGTGGGGGCCGAAGCAGAAGAGCGGCGCGCGATAGTGCGCTTTCAGGCGCGCCATCTCGATCACATCGGCATCGAGCGTGGGTGTCGTGCTCGGAAACACGATCAGCGTCGGCGTGAACCCGTCCGCGTCGAGCTGACGGATCAGATCGTCGATCGTCCGGCGTTCGGCCGTCAGATCGATCAACCTGACCTGGCACCCCGCGTCGCGCAACAAGGTCGCGAGCAGCGCCAGGGTGTAGGGCGGCTTGGTGGTGCCGAGAACTTCTTCGCGCTCCTGGCAGCGGCCCTGCCGCGTGAAGGCGACGCCGTTGATGAGCGGCGGATTCACGAGCAGCGTGTGACGTCCCAGCATGGCTCAGCGCACCACCGTCACGGGAATCGCGCGCCGGCGCGGGAGCGCCTCCACCCGCACCGCCTCCGGCACGGGACCATTCGAGAGCTCGACCTTGCAGCAGCGCCGGCACACCGGAAAGAGTCCGTTGTCGAGCAGGCGGCGCCGCAGGTCCACGTACTTCTCGCCGTTCCAGATTTCCTCGAGCGACGACGTCGTCAAAGCGCCGACCGAAGTACACCTTGCCGGAAAACGAGACGCGCGCGTGCAGGAACGGATAGAGACATCGCCCCTGGAGCGGCGCGCCCGGCGTGTAATACCGGTCCATCAGCTCGGGGACCACCTTCGGGCGGAAGTCGAAGAGGATGTTCCGCTCGCGACACTTCCGCTGCAGCGCCGCGACCTTCTCGCGCACGACGCGGACGTCGAGTCCCGGATCCGGCGTCACGAACGTGGCGATGACCGACGCGTCAGGCGCCCCGATCATCCGGACGGTTTCGGCGACTTCTTCGGGCGTGCTGTACATCAGGTGGTTGAGGCCGATCGCATCGACGCCAAGCTCGCCGGCGACGTCCACCATCTGATCGAGCGCGTCCAGGCTTTCGCGCGTCACCGTCGTGTTGATGCTGACGCGCAGCGGCGCGCCCTTCCGCCGCCCCGCGTCCTGCAGCCGCCGCAGCCCCTCGCACGTGCGATCGAAGGTGCCCTTGAGCCCGCGGGCGAGGTCGTGCAGCTCGCGCGGGCCGTCGATCGAGACGCTGACGTGTTTGAGGAATCCCGCTGCTGACAGATCCGCGAGCGCGTCGGCGCGCGCCTCGTCGATGATCGTCCCGTTGGTCGTGAGATAGCCGCAGGCGTAGCCCTTCTGCCGGAAGAGATCGAGCACGGACATGATGTCCTTGCGCATGAAGATCTCTCCGCCCGTGAGGCTGATCTGGAATCCGTCGTGCGAGGGAAACGCGCGCTGCAGCGCCTCGAGCGGGAGCTCCTCCCGCCACTCGCCTTCGATGTTGAGGAGGTCGCCGACGTAACAGAACTCGCAGTGCAGGTTGCACCGCATCGTCGCCTCGTAGACCGCCCCGACAGGGAGGCGATCCGCGCGGCCCGTGCCGTCCGCGATGAACCGCTGAACGCGGGTCTCGTACCGCCGGCGGCGGTACCGCGCCCACGCGTGGCGCGCGAGCGGCAGCGCCCGAGCCTGCGTCGCGAGGCGATCGCGGAGTTTACGAACGAGGGTCATCGAGCTGCCAGATCTCCACGACCGGACCGGGCCGCGCGAGCGACGGGTCGATCCGGGCGCCGGTATTGTGCAGGAAAGGTTCCGCCCCTGAATCGCTGCCTTCGGTCCCGTACGGCGAGAACACGGCGATCCGCCGGCCCTCACGGGCCAGGGCAGTGAGGAACGGCATCGTTGCTGGATCCGCCCCATTGTACCGCTTCAGGACGACGAGCGCCACGTGTTCGGCGCGGAGCCTCCGCAGCCCGCGGTCGCCGCCGAGCTGGGTGTACGGCACGTAGATCTTATCGGCGTCGAGCCCCTCGCCCAGATACAGCACACGATACGCCGGTGACGGGTAAGGGGACCGTTCGATCTGCAGTCGCGTTTTGGTCGGCATGTCGCGCCCCGACCGTCTCACCGCCTCTTGAAGCGAGCTGGCGGTCGGCGTCAGCTCCACCGAGTACGGCTGAGTCAGGATCGTCGCGTCCGCGGGAACATGCTGCTTGATGAAGTCCGCCGCCAACGTCCGCGTATCGGTCTCGCGGAAGAATCGATCGGCGCGCGCGCTCGCGTCGAGTGGGACGACGGCGGCCGCCGCCGTCACGATCATCGCAAGCATACGGCTGCGCTCCGCGGTGGCGGCGACCGCGATCCCCGCGAAGATGGCAAGGAACGGCACGAGCGGAACCAGATAGCGCGTGGCCGGAAACGTCGTCGCGATGAACAAGAGGAACGGAATCGGAAAGGCGAGGAGGAACGCCGCGCGTGACGGCTGCCTCCGCGCAAGGAGCGCGAGCCCCGCGATCGCGAGGATCACGACCGGCCAGCCGACCGTGTCGTGCCACAGCATGCCCGCGTAGCGCGCCGCGGTTTCCGCGACGCCGAGGTTGCCGACGGCGCGATCGACCACGATGGCGCGGTTCGCGCGAATGTCCCGCCACGCCGTTGCCGGCTCGACGAGCAGGAAGGGCGAGAGCAGGAAGAACACCGCCGCGCTGATGACGCCGGCGATCGCGATGCGCTTCAGCGCTTCGCTCGTCGTGTGCGCGCTCCGGGCCGCCGCCCACCCGAGCGGGACGGCGAGGAAGATCGTGTAGTAGTGCGTCGAGAACGCGACGCCGGTCAGCACGGCCGCCACGATGAGGGATCTTCCGCCTGAAGGCGGAAGCCACGAATTCTGTGGACTCCACGAATTCTGTGGACTCCACGAATTCTGTGGACTCCACGAATTCTGTGGACTCCACGAATTGTGGACGTCGTGCTTCACGTAATGCGAGTCGCGCACGTGCAGCGGCGCGACCGCGACGAACAGCGCGGCAGTGAGACCCGCCTGCGTCCCGCCGATCCGCCGTCCCAGCACCCACGTCGCGATGACGGTCGCCGTCCCCGCGAGCGCCGTCAGCAGACGTCCCGCGACATAGACGCGCGTCGGGTCGACGAAGAACTCGCGTTGGAACGCGGCGAACGACGCCACCGCGCCGGTGATCGTGGACCAGACGGCCGCCGCGCCGATCCACGCGAACAGGACGTAGAAATAGAAGGTCGGGTACAGAAAATTGTGCGGGTTCGGATCTCCCTTCGCGAACGCCAGCGCGCGCGACACGATC
>QHWR01000121.1:23506-39290 GCA_003223835.1 Acidobacteriota bacterium
CGCGTCACCGCCTGCCCTCCGGCAGGGCCATCGCCTCCGGCGAGGCGACGACGTCCGTCGCGACGATTTCGCCGCCGAGCTCCGTCGCATCCGGCGCGACGCCGGACACCACGGCGGGCGGTCTCCGCCGGCGGAGCGCCTGAAGCTGGCGCAGTTCGGCGGCCGTGAAGAACCCCGTCAACGCGAGCAGCGCCGCAAACGCGCCGATCACGACGGAGCCGCGCAGCAGCACGCCGATGATCGGCCGCGTGGCCGGCAACAGCGCGGCTGCCGCATACGCGATCAGCGCCGCCCCGACGACGCGCGCGATGCGATCCCACTCGTACGGGATGGGATAGAACCGTTGTGAGAAGCGGAACCCGAGCGCTGCCTGCACCGCATAGGCGGCGGCGTTGGCCCACGCCGCGCCCACGATCCCGAACCGCGGAATCAGCGCGAAGTTCAACGCCACGTTCGCCGCGGCCGCCGCCGTCGTCGCGACGGGGTAGTCCAACCGCCGTCCACGTGACGACAGGTCCGACGGCGCTCCACCGCGGATCTTCCGGCGCGAGGAGCCGTCCGTGCGTCATCGCGGCGACAACGTCGCGGCCGATCGCGGAGAGCCCCGCCGTCAGCAGCGCGAGCACCGCGATCCCGTACGTGGTGACGACGCGAAAGACGCGCGTCGCGTCCGGCTCGCGGATCGTCGCGTAGTAGAACGGCGCCCACGCCGACTCGAACGCCGAGAGAAACAGCTTCTGCGTCAATCCGAAGCTGACGGCCATCGAGTACACCCCGATGTCCGACACCGATCGGTACATCGTAAGGATGAACTTGTCGCCGACGGCCATGACCTGCTGCGCCGCCGCGTGCGGAACGCGCGGGACGCCGAACGCGAGCGTCCCGCGGAGGACGGCGCGCGAGAACATCGGCCGGATGAGCGGCGCGAACCAGCGCAGCAGAACCGCCATCAGCGCGATTGTGACGATCACGTCCGCGAGGACGACGCCCATGACGTGAAGCTGCAGGCCGACCACGAGAAAGATGCGGAGCCCCACGGTTGAGACAGATCGCGCCAGCGTCAGGACGCTGAACGTGACCGACTGTTTCTGCATCCGGAGGACGTGGAACGGGAGGAACGTGAAGCCGATCGCGAACGTGTTCAGCAGGACGAGGCGCAGCGCGGTGGCGTCGGCGCCCCCGAACAGGTGCCGCGCGAGCGCCGGGGAGACGATGAGCGCGGCCGCCAACACCGCGCCGTTCAACGCGAGCAGGAAAAAGAAGATCGTGCTCGCGAGACGCTGGCGCGCGCGATCGTCCTCGCAATCGTAGAAGAACCGCATGAACGAGCCGTCGAGGCCGAAGCGAAAAACAATCTTCGCGATCACCTCCACGCTGCCGAGGAGCCCGAGGACGCCGTAATCCTCCGCCGAGAGGTAGTTGACGAACAGCGGCAGCAGGAAGAAGTTGACGATCGAGATCGCCACGTCCCCGAGGCCGTAGATCGCCAGATTGGTCGAAAGCTCGCGGATCTTCTGGAACAAGGGGGCGCGCGTCACGTTTTCCGGAACGTGAGCAGGTTCAGGAAGCACCAGCCCGGCACGGGGAGCAGACGCGTGAGCCAGCGGTGCAGCGGCGCGAGCGATTGCGGATGATGCCGGATCAGACGCGTGACGATCGGAATCGTCGGAAAGATGCCGCGACGCGCGGCGAGCGTGAAGCCGGCGCGCTCGGCGAGCCGGATATATTCGCCCGCCGGACGATCGCCCGGATGTTTCAGCTCCGACGCCGTGCGGATCAGCCGCCCGCGCAGGAGAAACTGGACGCGCGACTGGAGGTGCGCGAGGTTCGGCACCGAGACGAGCAGCTCGCCGCCCGGTGCGAGCACGCGGAACAGCTCGCCGAGCGCGCCCGCCTGGTCCTCGAACGCGAGATGTTCGAGCACGTCGAGGCACAGCGCGCGATCGAAGGAAGCGTCGGGAAACGGCAAGCGCGTCAGCGACGCGTGTGCGACGCGCTCGGACTCGTAGTTGACGTCAACGCCCGAGATCGCGAGACGCGACGCGTACTCGTCGACGAGCACGCCCTCCCCGCAGCCGGCGTCGAGGACGCGCGTTCCGGGGGGCAACGCGTCGAGGTATCGACGCACCGCCTCGAGCTTCGCGAGATACGTCGGGTAGTACTCCCAGGACGGATCGGGCGTACGGTGATAGTCCCCGCGCGCCGCGTATTCGCCGCGGCGCACCCCCTGCGGGCTGCCCGTCATAGCTGAGGGATTGTAACCGCGATCGGCGCGGCGTTCCGGACGCTACCGGCCGGGACCGCCGGGACCGCCCGGTCCGCCGGGCCGCGTTGGCGGCGCGACCGGCACCGGCGCGTACGGATTCGGCGGAACCGCCGGCGCCTGTGGCGACGGCAGCATGCCCGGACGCGGCGACGTCAGCGGCCCCTGCGGCTGCTGTCCCGGCTGCATCGGCTGCATGCCGGGGTACGGATAATTCACGCCGTTCGGCGCGCCGGGGAACTGCGGCGGCGGCATCTGCGGCGGCGCCATCGGCGCCGTCACGACGGCTTCATCGTCTTCCGTCGGCTGCGGCATCATCGGCCGGGGGAACGCCATCGGCGTCGGGTTGTTGATGTTGACCGGGGCGCCGTTTCCTCCGGCGGGCGCACGGCTCGGCGGCATGATGAAGATGCGGTCGAACGTGGACGCACCCGCCGCCGCCATCGCACGCGGCGCTGCGACGTAGCCGCTCGCGGACCTCAGCAGGATGTCGAGCGCTTCGGATTCCGGCCGGTCGATGATCTGGAGCGTGACCGGCGGCGCGATGATCTTGTCGGCGTTCACGACCGTCGTCTGGCCGAGGCGCGCCCATTCGATCAGAATCTGCCGGATCGTGACGTCCTGCGCGATGATCGTCACACGGCCGCCCTGCATCGTCATTTTCAGGTCGCCCGCCGACGCGGACGCCGGGACGACCGCGACCAAAGCCGCTAACATCGCGCAGCGCAGGAAACTCTTCATTACGTTGTCTCCGGGAACGAATCCAGTATACGCCTGGTAAGACGCCGAAGCGAGCTGGGCGGTCGTCGTCGCGCGGGGTGTCAACCCGGCGGCTGTTTTACGCCAGCTTCGTAATCCAGAGCGGCGAATCCTTCCGCGGCAGATCGCACGAACGGCAGATGTCGGGCCCCCCGCTCTCGAGGTGCTCGCGCCGGACGGCACGGTAGGGCTCGGCATTCCAAATCCCGGCAATCGTCGAGGTGCGCAGATCGCCGAGGATCGCGCGTCCATCGAAATCCGCGCAGCAGAGCGACACGCGGCCGTCCCACAGCACCGTGAACGTCAGCCACGGCCGATAACAGGGGTAGTTCACATCCGACTCGCGATTCAGCGTGCCCGCCCAGTTGTGCAGGTCGGTGACGTGGATCTTGTCGGCGATGTTCTTCCAGTGCACGATGAACGCCTGCTCGTCGTCGGAGTTGTTCTGTCGAACGAAGGACAGGATCAGTTTCGGACGCCGCCGTCCCATTTCGGTCCGGATGCGCAGCAGCCGCTCGATGTTCGCGATCACCTTGTCGTAATTCAGGCCGAGGCGCGTCGACTCGAAGACTTCCTTCCCCGACGCATCGACGCTGATGTTGATCGCGTCGAGCCCCGCGTCGATCATCGCGCGCGCCACCTTCTCGGTGATCAGCGACCCGTTGCTGATCATGCCGACTTCCTTGATCCCCTTTTCCTTCGCGTATCGCACCTTGTCCACGAGATGACGATCGAGGAACGGTTCGCCGTAGTTGTGGACGCGGACGTGCGTGATCCCGAGCGCCGCGCACTCGTCCACGATCTTGCGGTAGAGGTCCATGCTCATGACCCCCTGCCGCCGGTGCATCTCGTCGCGCGGGCAGAACACGCACTTCGCGTTGCAGATGTTCGTGCTCTCGATTTGGACGATTTCCGGGAGAATCGGCGACCGATCGCGTCCCGTCGCCAGCAGAAGGCGGCGGACGGGCTTCGCCTGGCGGCGGAGGATCGACTCCGCGGTTTTCCGGACGCGCGACTTGAGGCCGATGCGTGGGCTCATTCTCTGCTGCGGAAGTACTCGATCACGCGCTCGAGGATCTCGTCCAGCTCGACCGTCGGCGCGTAGCCGATGAGGGCCTTTACCTTGGAGATGTCGGGCACGCGGCGGGGCATGTCCTCGAAGCCCGCCTCGTACGCCTGATCGTAAGGGATTTTCACGATGGGCGAGCTGCTGCCCGTCAGTTTTTTCACGCGCTCGGCCAGGCTCACGCTGGTGATCTCGCGGCCGTTCGCGACGTTGAGTAGGTGAAACTGCGCGACTGCGTCCCGTCGCCGAAGACCGTGATCGGCTGGCCCGATAGCGCCTGCCGGACGAAATTCGGGATGACCATTCCGTATTGTCCCGTCTGCCGCGGTCCGACCGTGTTGAACAGGCGGACGATGATGACGGGCAGCTTACGCTCCTTCCAGTAGGCGAGCGCCAGAAACTCGTCGATCAGTTTGCTGCACGCGTACGCCCACCGGTGCTTCTGCGATTGGCCGAGGACGAGGTCGGCGTCCTCCCGGAAGGGCACGTCGGCGCTCTTGCCGTACACCTCGGAGGTGGAGGCCACCATCACCAGCTTCTTCTTCTTGTTCGCGTGCTTCAGCACGACCTCGGTGCCGTGGACGTTCGTCTCGATTGTGTGGACGGGCGCCTCGACGATGAGCTTCACGCCGACGGCGGCGGCGAGGTGCACGACGACGTCGCTTGCGTCGATCAGCTCGGCGAGCAGCGGCTCGTTCGCGACCGAATCGATCGTATAGCGGAACTTCGGGTGCGACTTCAGGTGCGCGATGTTGTCGATCGATCCCGTGGACAGGTTGTCGAGCACCGACACCTCGTCGCCGCGCGCCAGCAGCGCTTCGGAGAGGTGGGACCCGACGAATCCGGCGCCGCCGGTGATCAACACACGCATGTGACGGTCATCGTTCTCCCGATGCTCGCGATCTCACGCGGGCGAGGGTCAGCACGGCCGCCGCGGAACGCGCCGCGGCGCGCCCGTCCGTTGCGATCCGATGCTGGGCCGCAAACGCCTCGGTGTTGCGGGTGAGTTGGCCTCGGAACTCGCGATCATACAGGATGCGGCCGAGTGACGCCACGATTTCGGCCGCTCCGGCCGCGCCGACCATCGCGCCGGCGTCCACGAACGGGGTCAGGTTGTTCGGCAATCCGAGCACGAGCGCGGGGATGCCGAGCACCAGCGCGTCGATCGCGACGGTCGAATTGACGGTCACGATCGCGCTCGCCGCCGAGACGAGAGGCGCAAGCGGCACCTCGGGCGAGAGCACGCGCGCGTTCGCGACGCCGGCGGTCAATGCTTCGTACGGCGCGGCGGTTTCTGCCGGATGGGGCTTGATCGCGAGCTGCACCTGCGGCAGCTCGCGGAGAGCCGTCATCAGATCGGGCAGGACGCCGGCGGCTTCCCTGTACTTCGTCGCGACGACGACGAGCGGCTGGTCCGGCGACGCGCCCGCGTCCGCCCGCGCGCGCGCGAGATCCGCGGGCGTGAGTCGTCTCGACGCGGCGGCCAGTTCGTCGAGCCGCGCACTGCCCGTGACGTCGAGCGTCGCTCGCGGGTAGTTGCCCGGTCCGGCCAGATGTTGCGCCGCGTACTCGTCGAACAGCAGCGTCACCGCCGGCCGCGGGAACCCTCGGTCGTCCGGGCTGTCGCGATCCGGCAGCATCTCGTCGGGTTCGTGGAGGTAATTGAGCCAGTGACGATAGATGAAGCCGTGCTGGAGCCCCGCGAGAGGAATATCGCGCCGGCGGCATTCGAGCGCGATCGCGCGCCCCCAGCCGCCCGCTTCCGCGTACGTCAGTGATGCATCGGGCGCGAGCGCGTCGAGCGCCGCGCCCGCTTCATCCATGGCGCGCGCCGACCACGGGAACTGCAGGAGCGCGATGCCCGCGAGTTCCTCGCGAACGATCGGCCAGCAGTCGCAGTCGTTGATCAGCGAATGGCGGCGCAGGTCGTCGCTCGCGAGCAGGCTGCGGACGTTGCGTCGCCGCTCGCGCCAGAGGCGGCGCGCGCCGTCGAGCGTCGAGGCCGGCGCAAGCTGCTCGATTGGAATCACCGCGCGTGAAGGATGAATCCGCAGCGCGTCCCACCAGCGGCGCGCGCGGAAATTCCGGACCGGCCCGATTCCGACGTACTGCAGAGCACCCGGCGCCAACGCCTCGAGCTCCCGCAGCACCGGGCCGATGTACGACTCGGCGCTGCCGTCGCCGGCATCCGAACGCCAGAACGCGGTGTGGACGAACGCGACGATCGCCGCTCGCGAGACGGCGGGTCGAGTGCGCTGCCGCGCGCGCGAGACCACCGCGCTCCCGTAGAGGGCCGTCGCGCGGAGGCGCATCCGCAGGCGCCGGGTCACGGCTGCCGCGCGTCCGTCGCGGCGGCCGAGAAATCGGATTCGCCTCGCGCTGGCGCGCGCCCAGACGAGGCGGCGCGTTCGCCAGTCTCCGGCGACCACGCGCACCGCCAGCGGACGTTCGCGATCGACCAGTGCGTCGAAGGCCGCGATCGTCCTGAACATCGTGAGGATCGCCTGCTCCTTGTGCAGGTACAGCTCGGCGAACCACCAGAGCGAATCTCCCCTGAGCGTGAATCGGCGGCGGAACGGTTCGCCGTCCACGCGCGCGAGACGCACCGCCTTGATCCATCGATGACTGTTCCGCCGGGCGCGCTCGTCCGACGCGGCGTCGAGATAATCGTGGAGCGGCACGCGCCGCGGTCCGGTGCCGCTGTCGATCAGCAGCGTTGCGGTCATCCGCCGGCCCCGGTTCGGAAGCGCAACGGCGCCCCGGCGGCCGGCAGAACTTCATCCACGGCGCGCAGCACGCCCTCGACACCGACGGCATCGAGGCAGTCCGGCGTGTGTCCGGTGCAGCGCGCCGGAGGCAGACGGATCCGGTTGCACGGGCTGCACGGCAGATCGACGCGGACGATCCGATCGCGCGCGCCGCGCGGCGCGTAACGCGCTGGATCGGAGGGGCCGAAGACCGCGACGATTGGCGTGCCGACCGCGCACGCCAGGTGCATCGGGCCCGTGTCGCCGGTGACGAACACGTCCAGCTCTCGCAGCAGCGCGGCGAGCGGCAGCAGCGGGACGCTGCCGGCCACGTCGATGACTTGATCTCGCGGCAGCCCGGCCTTGACCGCGTCCACGAGCGGCCGGTCCGGCGCCGCGCCGGTCAGCACGACGCAGACGTCGCGCCGGCCGATCAACGCGCGCGCGACGTCCGCGAAGCGTTCCGGCGGCCACTGCTTGATCTCGCGCCCGCCGCTGACGTGAATGCCGGCCTTGAGACGCGCGCCCGCTGGCCGCAGCCGCTCGCGCGCGAACGTGACGGCGTCATCCGGCAGCGCAAGCGTCGGCTGCGCCGGCGGCAGCGTTGTCAGTCCGAGCGCGGCTCGGACCAGGTGAAGGTTGTTGTCGGCGGTGTGCGCGCGGGGATCGAAATCGACCGCGACGTCGAGCAGCGTACCGCCTCCGCCGCTCGCAAAACCTGCGAGCCGCTTCGCGCCCGAGACGGCGAGCATCAGGTTGCTGCGGATGTCCGGCTCGAAATTGATGGCGAGATCGTACTTGCGCGCGCGCCAGGCGGCCGCCGCCGCGAGGAGCGACGTCATCGAGCGTCCTCCCGCGTCGCGCGTCAGCCACTCGGCGTCGAGCGTTTGGACGCCGTCGATCCCCGCCAGCGCGCGCGCGAGATCCGCGTTCCAGCTTCCGACGGCCACGTCCAGCTTCGCGCCCGGCGCCGCTGCCTTCAACGCCGTCAACGCGGGCATCGTCATGACGAAGTCGCCGATGCGCTCGAGGCGAAGCGCGAGGATGCGAGACGGCATGGACGCCGTCCGCGCCCCGAAGATGCGGCGGACGATGCCGAGAGGAGCCAGCAGGGCATCGGCGGTCCGGACGACCGCCCGCTCACGCCGATCGTAAATGTTCAGCCTGGCCAAAGTGGTCGACTCATTGTACTGAGCACGAAGGCGCGGTGAAGCGCCAGCGTTAGCGGTGCAGCCACCATGCGAGCACGTCGAACGGCACACGAAACCGCGCGAGCCAGAGATCGAAGAAACCGCGCGGATAAGGCGCGAGCTGCCGCAGGCCGTGCATGAACGTTTGATATTGGATGAGCAGCAGCAGCGTGTATGCGGTGAACGCGACCGTCAGTCCACGCGCGATCGCTACCGGCGCGGTGGCGATCTGCAACAACGCGGACAAGCCGAGCACGAACACCGGAACGCAACTCACGAAACGGCGCGCGCCGAAGGCCTCGCCGGCCCACCAATCGGCCACGCATGCGTTCACGTACCAGGATGCGACGAAGAACGTCACAGCGGCAACGCCGATGAGCGGCGCACGACGTACGAGCGGCACGAACCCGGCGAGCGCCAGCGCGACAATCGGCGTCCAGGTCACCAGCCCGTGGTTGTCGGAGAAGATGACGGAAGTCGGGTCCCTGTGGGATCGCGAACGGCCGGCCGTAGAGCACCGTCCAGACGATCGCCTGCGGCGCGAACGCCGCGATCGCTCCTGCCGACACGGCGGCTGATCGCGCGACGAACGCCGCCGCGCCGTCACGCCACCTCCAGCACAGCTCGGTCGCCGGCACGACCAGCAGCACGGCATCCTGCCAGCGCATCAACGCCGCGACGCCGACGAGCGATCCGACCGCGAGATACCTGGCTGTGTCCTGCCGCGGGAGTGTCGAGACCCACGCCCACCAGAAAACGCCGACGGCGAACATCGACGCCGCGTGCGAGTAGGTGGGCGACACGACCGAATAGTAAACGGCGCTCGACGACAGCCACACCGCGAGCGTCGCCCAGAACGCGATCCGGTCCTCGACGACGCGTGCGGCGGCGCGGTACGAGAACCAGGCGCCGAGCGCCGCCGCGGCGATTCCGCTGAAGCCGGCCGACGCCTGGTAGAGGCGGCCGTAACCGTCGAGCGGATACGCGCCGCCCAGCGCGTCGAAGAGCCAGAGTGCCGCGCAGACGAGGAGGTACGCGGGCGTCCACAACAGCGCGGGGCCGATCGGCATCAGGTTGCGCACGTGTCCCGTCGCCGTGTCCTCGTACACCCAGGGCACTTCGTCCGCCGAGTGCAGCCCGTACATCCGCACGTACTCATTGCGGAACTGCAGGTCGCGATCGAAGACGAACGAACGCAGTTGCACGTACTCGTGCATCGCGTCCCCGAGGACGATCCGTCCGTCAGGCTTGGGGAGCAGAACCAGACTCGATCCGTACGCGACGGCGAACAGCACGGCGATCGCCGCGAACGTCCGCCCCGGACGCCGCTCGAACGCGCGCCACAGCGGCTCCCGCGGCGCCGGCCCCGCGGTCATTGGATCGTGACCCGATCGACCATGACGCCGAGGTCGCGGTCGTCCGGCGCGCCGAGCGCGCGCTGCGGATTCCAGGTCGGCGTCTCTAGCGTGAGCCGGACCGGCTCGCCTGTCGCCGCGGCGGCGGACGCGACGGCGGGCGGTATCGAAACGGTGTACGCGTGATAGCCGTCGGTCACGAACGCCGCCCCGAGCAAGTGGCCGTCGAGGAGGATCCGCACGGTCGCGGGCGACGCATTCGCCGGCCGGCCGCCGTTGTTCATCCAGATCGTGACCGTCCGGTTCGCCGGCGTCAGGTGCACGATCGACACGTACGAGCGATCGCGCGACCAGCGGAACGTGTGCCCCTGGCTCTCTTCCTTCGCGTGAAAGCGGAGCACGTGCAGGTCATCGCGGACGCCGACGTCGAGATCGAAGCCCGATGGCGCGTTCGCGCGCGGCGGCTCGAGCGCGTAGATACCGTAGTCGAACTCTTTCTGACGCACGAATCGCGGATACGCGTTCGACGGCGAGTCGTACTCCGGGACCTGGAACCTGTCGCTCGCAAGCGGCTCGACGCTCCAGCGCGACGACAACAGGTCCGTTCCGCCGCCCCCGAGGAACAGCACGCGCCGGTATTTCGTGTGCGCCCACGCCAGGAACTGCGCGAACGTCGGCTTGTCGGGGACCGGCGTCGACAGCACGAGCACGTTGCGCGCGTAAATGTACGCGAGCGGCAGCGCAAGGACGTGAATGTCCGACGCGTTCCGCGATTCGGTCACCAGGAGATCATCATCCCCGATCGACGACGACAGGCGTTCGAGACGCGGAATGATGCCCGCGTACTCGACGTGTTTCAGCAGCGGCGCCGACGCGCGCGCGTATTGCGAGCTCAGCACCGCGACGAACGCGAGACCAATCAGCCGCCGGACGATCGGGCGCCGCCAGGACGCCGCTGGATCTCCGACCGACGTCACTTCGCGGCGCCGCGCGCCCGCGAACGCGGCCGCGCCGGTGAACAGGAGCATTCCCGGCAGGATGACGGGAAGGAACCGCCGCGCGATCCAGAAATGATGCGGCACGATGCGAATCTTGTAGAAGAAGAACACGCAGAACCCGCAGACCATCACGATCCACGAGCCCGATGAGCGCCGCGATCAGCGCCGGCACGGTCAGGTAAAACGCGGCGAAGGTCCTGAGCGCATAGGCGTCGTGCGGCGCAATCCAGCGCGAGGGCGCGCGGAACGCTTCGGCGTAAGTCGCCAGCGCGACGACCACGAAGCAGAGCGCCGTCGGCGTCACGACGGCGATCCATGCCGATAGACGCCGGCTGCGCACCGCTGACGCGAGCAGCCCCACGACGGCCAGGACCGCCGCCGCGAGCAACGCGTACTGCCACACGGCGAAGTGCTGCACGAACGCCATCGGCCGCGCCACGTACGCCCGCATCGGTCCCGTGAAGTACCACGCGGCGAGCGCGCAGCCGGCGGCGAGCGGAAGCCAGAACGACGCGCGCGACGGCACGCGCCGTACGTGAAGCAGCACGACGCCGCCGATCACGGCCGCCATTGCCAGCACGACGTCGATGCGGAGAAAGAGCAGCAGCGGAAGGAGCGCTCCCGCGACGGGAGCGAAAAACGGATCGCCGTCGACGTGGGCGCGGGCGGTGGCGAGCACCGCGGCGAACATCAGCGCCTGCATCACCATCTCCGCGTTGGGATACCGGGAGAACCAGACCTCGACGACGTTCAGCGCGAGGAGACCGGCGCCGGCGAACGCCGCCGGTTCGCCGAACAGCCGTGCGCCGGCGAAGTACACCGCGAGCACGCCGAGGATCGCCCACACGCCGATCGCCTCGCGAGCGCCCGAGAGGCCGTCGAGGCCGTAGCCGATCGCGATCGACGCCGGGTAGAGGTGCGGGAACTGGCTGATCACCGCGCCCGTCGCCGGATCCTGGATGAAGAACCCCATGAAGCGGACGCTGTAGTACGGCTGGCCGGCGTGCTGCGGGAAGAACAAATCGCGCGCGAACGCCGGCACGGACGCGACCGCGTCGTCCTGCACGACGAGCGTGCCGCGCTGCGCGATCTGGATGCCGGCGTTCACGTACACACCGGGATCCTTTCCGCCGATCACATATTCGGCCGGCGGGAAAAAGCGCCAGGCTCCGAGGGCGATGAGCGCAATCGGAAAGGCGATCGTCCATCCGGGGCGCGCCGCGGCGCGCCCGAGACGCAGCCGGAATCGCGACACAACGGCGACGACGACGGCGACGGCGCCGTCGGCGAGCAACAGACGAGCAAAGCTGTAACGATGTGCGGCGGCGAGCGCCAGCACGATCGCGAGCGACAACGCGACACTGAGGATGACCTGCCAGAACGCGCGCTCTTCGATCGCGAGCGCCGCGCGGCGATCGCGCGCGGCACACGGCGCCCGGAAGATGACCGCGCCGGGGATCCACGACACGATCAATAACGTGACGGCGGCGAGCATCACGCGCGCGTCAGTCCGGGGCGACGGCGGTGCCGCCTCGCGGCGCGGCCGGCGCCGTGACCGCGGCGGCGACTTCGTCCACCGCCCCCGCGGCGAGTCCCGGATGAAGCGGCAGCGACAGGACCTGCGCGCAGACGCGGTCGGCGACCGGGCACGCGGCCGGCCGTTCGGCCGCGAGCGCCGGCTGCCGCGGAATCGGCACCGGATAGTGAATCAGCGTTTCGATGCCGCGGTCGGCGAGATGCCGCTGCAGCGCCGTCCGCTGTTCGCTGAGCACCGGAAACAGATGGTAGACGTGGCCGGGGTCGCGCTCCGGCGGAACGAACACCGGCGCGTCGCGCAGGCGCTCGCGATAGCGCCGCGCGAGCGCGCGGCGCGCCTCCGTCCACCGCGGCAGCCAGGCGAGTCGCGCGTGGAGCACGGCTGCCTGGATTTCGTCGAGCCGGGAATTCACCCCGAACTCGCCGTGATGATAGCGATCCGTCTGGCCGCCGTTGCGCAGCCGGCGCGCGCGCTCGGCCACCGCGCCATCCGCCGTCGTCAACAGGCCCGCGTCGCCGAGCGCGCCGAGGTTCTTCGTCGGATAGAAGCTGTACGCGGCCACCGCGCCGAAACTGCCGACCGGCCGTCCTTCACATGTCGCGAGATGCGCCTGACAGCAGTCTTCGACCAGCGCCACCCTGTGCCGCTGCGCAATCGCGGCGAGCGCCGGCATGTCCGCCGCCTGTCCGTAGATGTGCACGGGCAGGATCGCCGCGGTCCGCGACGTGATCGCGGCGTCGACGGCACGCGGATCGATCGTCAGCCGTTCGGGATCGATGTCCGCGAACACCGGGCGCGCCCCCGCCATCATGATCGCGAGCGCGGTGTACGCGGCGGAGAGCGGCGCGGTGATCACTTCATCGCCCGGACCGATGCCGAGCGCCCGCAGCGCGAGCGCGAGCGCGTCGGTGCCGTTGCCGACGCCGATCGCGTGCGGCGCCGCGCAGGCGCCGGCGAACGCGCGCTCGAACGCCTCGAGCTCGGGGCCCAGGATGAACCATCCGCGCGCGACCACCCGATCGATCGCCGCGCGCACGTCCGCGGCATCGGGACCGGGCGTCAGGTGCAGGAAGCGGATCATGCCGCCTCGACGTACTGCCGCAGGTGCGCGCGATAGAACGCCACCGTGCGCGCGAGCCCTTCGCGCAGACCGACGGCCGGACACCATCCGGTGGCGGTCCTGAATTTCGTCGAATCCGAGTAGAAGCTGCCGATGTCGATCCGTTTCTTCTCGTCGGGCCACGGCACGTAGCGCACGCGGCCGGTGCCGGCGACGTCGAGCAGCAGCTCGACGAGGTCACGATGGCTGATGGGCTCGGTCCCGCCCACGTTGAAGACCTCGCCGTCGCAGCCGTCCGTCGCCCCCGCGCGCAGGAACGCCTCGGCGGCGTCGTCAACGTAGACGAAGTCGCGCATTTGGGATCCGTCGCCGAATATCTGGATCTCGTTGTCTTCGATCGCCATCCGGATGAACCAGCCGATGTCAGCTGCCGCGGGCCGTACACGTTCGTCAGCCGCAGCGAGCACGCGCGGATTCCGAACACGTTGTTGTAGAGCAGGTGGTAGTACTCGCCGGCGGCCTTGTTCACGCCGTTGACGTCGGCGGGATGCACGAGGTGCCGTTCGTCCACGGGCAGCCGTTCCGGACGGCCGTAGACCTGTCGCGTGCCGGCAAACACCACCTTCACGCGGGGATTGTGCTGGCGGCACGCTTCGAGGATCGACAACTGCGCCCGGCAGTTGATCTCGAGATCCGTGAACGGATCCCGCATGCTGTCGATGTGACTCACCTGGCCGGCCAGATTGAAGATGATCTCCTGGTCGCGAATCAGCGTGTCGATGACCGTCGTCGTGCGGATGTCGGAGACGTTCACGCGGACGCGGTCGCGGATGCCCTCGATGTTGAACAGGTTGCCGCCGTAATCCGGGATCATCGCGTCCACGATGAGGACGTCGGCCTGGTGATCGACGAGGCGCTGCGCCAGATTGCTGCCGATGAACCCGAGTCCACCCGTGATCATCACACGACGGCCGCGGTAGAAGTCGCCGGACGCCGCCGTCACGGACGGTCCTCGGAGCCGCGCGCCGCCGGGACGACCGTCGGCAGGGCCTCCGGGGCAGGCTCGCGCCGGACGACCAGCGCGAACCACAACTTCATGACGTCGACGGCGGTCCGATAGAGACGCCGGAAATTGAAGAACTGCGACTTGCCGTACGCGCGGTGATAGTGGTGCACCGGCACCTCGGCGATCCGGAATCCCGCGTCCTGGATCTTCTTCATCATCTCGAGGCAGATGACGCCGCTGTTCTTGTCGAGCCGCACGCGGTCGAAGATCGATCGCCGCATCATCCGGAAGTCGCAGTCGACGTCGCGAATCCTGAGGCCGAACAACAGCTTCACCGTGTAGTGATAAATCCGTCCGATGATCACGCGATGCAAGGGATCCGACCGGCTGATTTTGTAGCCGTTGACGAAATCGACGTTGTCGTCGAAGCGCCGCCAGAGCGCTTCCATCTCGGCGGGATCGTACTGCGCGTCGCCGTCGGTGTAGAAGACCAGCTCGCGCGTCGCGCTCGCGAAGCCGGTGCGCAGCGCGCCCCCATAGCCGCGGTTCTGCGCGTGCTGCACGATGCGGACCTGCGGGAAGACGCGCGCGAGCTCCTCCAGGATCTCGCTCGTCCCGTCCGCGCTGCCGTCGTTGACGACAATCACTTCGTAGTCGGTCGTCAACCGGCGTGCGGTGCGCAACGCAGTGATCACCAGGCTGGCAATCGTCCCGCTGTCGTTGTACGCGGGAAAGAACACCGTGAGCCCGGGCGCATCCGGCGGGGCTGCGGTCTTCGCCATGAGTGGATCGCAAATCTTATCGGGGCATGGAGTTGAAAACAAGCGCGCGGTCGTAGGCCGCCTCGAAGCGCGCCGCCGCCGCCGGCCAGCCGTATCGCGCCTCGACGCGGGCCCGCGCTTCGCGCGCCAAGCGCGTCCGCCGCTCTGAATCGCCCAGCAGCGCATCGATCGCCCGCGCGATCGCCGGCGCGTCCCGCTCCGCGACGATGACGCCCGTCCGGTCGTGTTCCACCACGTCTCCAATCCCACCCGCCATCGTCGTCACGAGCGGTGCGCCCGCCGCGAGCGCTTCGAGGACGACGTTGGGGAGACCGTCCACGTTGCCGCTGTCGTCGCGCACCGACGGCGCGACGACGACGTCGGCGGCCGCGAACCAGGCGCCGACCGCGTCCTGCGTCAGGTTGCCGAGGAAGCGAACGCGGTCCGCGACACCGGCGTGCCGCGCGCGCCCGGCGAGTTCGTCGCCGAGATCCCCGGCGCCCGCAAGCGCAAGGACCGGCCGCGGGCTTGACGTCAGCGCCGGCAGCGCGTCGATCAGATACTCGAACCCTTTCTTGCGGACGAGACGTCCGGCGGCGAACACGATCGGCACCGCATCCGGGAGGCCCAGCTCCGCGTGTCGCGCGCGCCGGCCCGCCGCATCCGGCCTGAATCGCGTGACGTCCACGCCATACGGGACGACTTCGACACGGTCACCCGGCGCGCCGAGCGCGATCGCGCGGCGGCCGAGGTCCGCGCTGCACGCCGTCACCGCGCCGGCGCGCCGGAACACCTTCGTCGCAACCCGACGCGCGACGGCGACGCGCTCGGCGACGAAAACGTCCGAGCCGTGCAGACTCACGACGAGCGGCAGCGACGGCCGTGCCGCCGCCGCGATCCCGCCGCCCGGTACGACCCAATGACCGTGCATGACGGTCGCGCGCCTTTTCTGCGCGACGCGCATCGCCTTGAACCAGCCGGCGGCGAGCGCGAGCGGGGCGGCGATCCAGGCGGCCGCACGCACGCTCACGTCCGCGCGCAG
>QHWR01000121.1:39297-41791 GCA_003223835.1 Acidobacteriota bacterium
AACGCCGTCCTCCTCCCGGCCGCGCGTCACGAGCGGATGCCACGGCGCCACCACGTGGACTTCGTGGCCCCGCGCCGCGACGTGTTTGGCGATCGGCTCCATGAACGTGCCCACGCTGTCACCGGGAAACCGCGGGTACGACGTCGTCACCATCACGACGACGTGGCGCATGTCAGTCGCGTGCGCTGCTGAACACGAGACGCCACGGCATGATCAGCGATTCGACCAGAACACCGGAGGACAGCTTCGACTGGCCCTGACGCCGCTCGACGAAAATGATGGGCACTTCGTCGATCCGGCAGCGACGGCGGTTCGCTTCGTAGAGCATCTCGACGAGAAACGAATAGCCGTCCGAGACCATGCGCTCGAGCGGAATGCGCGCGAGCGCCTCGCGGCGCCAGCAGCGGAAGCCGCTCGTGCAATCGCTGGTGCGAAGGCGCGTGACGAAGCGGATGTACCGGTTCGCGAACGCGCTCAGGAAAATCCGGTGCAGCGGCCAGTTCACGACGCTGACGCCGTACAAATACCGCGAACCGATCACCAGGTCGTTCGTGGCCGCGGCGGCGACGAGGTCGGGCAGATAGTCCGGGTTGTGGGAGAGATCGGCGTCCATCTGACAAATCAGATCGGCCGTCCCCTCGGCGAGCGCGTGCCGGAGGCCGTCGATGTACGAACGGCCGAGGCCGCGCTGCCCGGTGCGGTGCATCACCGTGACACGTCCCGGATTCGCCTTCGCGAGATCTTCCGCGAGCGCGCCCGTTCCGTCCGGAGACCCGTCGTCGACGACGAGCAGTCGATAGCCGTGCTTCAGCACGCCGGCCGCGACGACCGGCAGATTCTCGCGTTCGTTATACGTCGGTATGACCACCAGCACGTTCATGTTCGGCGACGTTGCCTCCGCCCCGGGCGCCGCCGCGGCCGAGCGCGGCGGCCGTCACGATCAGCGCGGGATCGATGACCGGGATGCGAAACCGTTCCTGCGGCAGAAAGAGAAGATTGGCCGCGACCGTGGCCGCGGCCATCAGCCACAACGCCATCGGCCTGCCCAGGCGCCGGCGATCGCGAACGGCAGCAGCAGTCCGTACGAGATTGCCGATGCCGCGAAGTACTTCGCCGAGTGTAACGTATACGACGGCCCGATCGGGACGACCGTATAGAAGGCCTTCCGCGCGAGCAGACCGAGCCACCAGAGTGGATCGGCGGCGATGCGCCGCCACGCGTCGCGATAGTACAGCGGCTCGAGCTGCTCGGCCGTCAGCCCCGGGTGTGCGTCGCGGAATTCCAGCTCGGCGCGTTTGAGTGCCACGTTCGCCGCGAGGTCTCCCTCGCCCCGCGACAGCGGATGATTGCCCGTCCAGAACGTGACGCCGCCTTCCGACGCGACGAAGACCAACCGGTGATACACGCGCGCGTTGCGGAGCGTCCACGGCAGCACGCAGGCGAGCGCGGCGGCCATGACGAGCGTCGCGAGTTTCAACCCGCGATTCTTCCTGCGCGCCAGCCAGGCGAACACGAACGGCAGGAACAACACCATCGCCGGACGCACGAGGATGCCGATCCCGATGAGCGCGCCCGCCGCGACCGCCGTACGGCTGTGCGCTTCGCCGTCGGCGACGCGGTCGAGGAGGAGCGCGGCCGCGAGCGCGATCGTCGAGTACACCGTCTCGCTGAGCACGTACGCCGGCATCCAGACGAGCGGCGGATAGAGTGCCGCGATGGCCGCCGCGATGGCGCCCGCCCGCGGTCCTGCCGCGCGCGCGGCGATCACGCCAATCAGCCAGACGCCGGCCGCGCCGACAAGCGACTGCGCGACCTTGACGCGGACGGGCGCCGTCGTCTGCGGTTCCAGCACCCGGAGGGCCGCCAGGAACGCCGGATAGCCGGGCGCGCGTCCGAATCGCTGCGCGGTCCCGGGCGACGGCTCGTCGCCCGGATAGGTGAACCCTCCGCCGGTTGCGACGCTGCGCGCGAGCGCGAGGTATTCGCGTTCGTCGTGCGACAACGGTTCCCCGGTCCAGTAGAACAGCGCGAACACGAGCCGAAGCGCCAGCCCGACGGCGGCCCACGCGATCGGCGATCGATTCACCAGTTCACCGACTCACCAATTCACCAATTCACCCCTGCCGTCCCGATTCGAACCGCAGCGCGGCAATCTGCTCCGAGACGAGACCGACGAGGAACACGATCACCGCGAGCATGATCAGGAGGACCGACGAATTGGTCACGTGACGCTGCGTGGCGATCGTCCACGCGGCGTACACGGCGCCCAGCAGAAACGAGGCGATGCTGATCGGCAGGAAGACGCGCAGCGGGCTGAAGAGCGTCACGATCTTCAGGACGATCATCGTGAACTTCGCGCCGTCGCGCGCCAGACGGATCTTCGAGGCGCCGGCACGCGCGCGCGCGTGCACGGGCTCGAACGCGACGTTGTATCCCGCCTTGATGAAGGCCAGCGTCGTCGTCGTCGGCGTCGAGAAGCCGTTCGGCAGCAGGT
>QHWR01000122.1 GCA_003223835.1 Acidobacteriota bacterium
CAGCGTCAGCGTGATCGTCGCGGTGCCGAATGCGTTCGCGGCCGGCGTGTAGGTCAGGCCGCCCGCCGGCGACACCGCCGGGGCGGCGGAGAACAGCGTTGGATTCGTGTTCCCTGTGACGTTGAAGTGCACCGTCTGGCCGCTCTCGTTCGGCGGCCCGGCGCTGATGCCGGTCGCCCAGTTCGGCACGCTCTGCGCGCCGCTGTCTTCGAGCACGGTCTGGTCCGGGCCCTTCGTGAACGACGGCGCCACGTTGATCGGCTGCACGTCGATGACGAATGTCTGCGCGGCGGACGTATCGATGCCGCCGTTCGCCGTGCCGCCGTTGTCCGACAGCGTCAGCGTGATCGTGGCGGCGCCGATCGTGTTCGTCGCCGGCGTGTACGTGAGCGTGCCGTTCGCCGCGACGGCGGGGCCGGCCGAGAACAGCGCCGGATTGCTGTTGCCGGTGACGTTGAACGTCAGCGTCTGGCCGCTTTCGTTCGGTCCCGCGCTGATCGACGTCGCCCAGTTGTTCACCGTGCGCGCGCCGCTGTTCTCGAAGACGGACTCGTCGGGGCCCTTCGTGAACGACGGCGCGTCGTTCACACCGGTGACGGTGATGGTGAACGTGTGCGTGACCGCGTCGACGCCGCCGTTCGCCGTGCCGCCGTTGTCCTGGAGCCGCACGGTGATCGTTGACGATCCGAACGCGTTGGGCGCCGGCGTGTAGGTCAGCGCGCCGCTGCTCGCGACGGACGGCTGCACCGAGAACAGCGCCGCGTTCGTGTTGCCGGTGACGCTGAACGTCAGCGTCTGGCCCGCTTCGTCGGGCGGCCCCGCGCTCATCCCCGTCGCCCAGTTCGGCGCCGTCTGGGCGCCGCTGTCTTCCAGCACGGTCTGGTCCGCGCCCGGCGTGAACACCGGCGCATCGTTGACCGCCGTCACGGTGATCAGGAACGTCTGCGGCGGCGACGTATCGACGCCGCCGTTCGCCGTCCCGCCGTTGTCGGACAGCGTGATCGTGATCGTCGCGGAGCCGTTCGCGTTCGGCGCGGGGGTGAACGAGAGTCCGCCGTTCGCCGCGACGGACGGTCCCGCCGCGAAGAGCGACGGGTTCGTGTTGTTCGTGACGTTGAAGGTCAGCGTTTGGCCGCTCTCGTTCGGTCCCGCGGAGATTCCGGTCGCCCACGGGAAGGACGTTGCCGGACCGCTGTCCTCGTTGACCGTAACGTTGGGGCCGGCGGTGAACGACGGCGCGTGGTTCACGTTCGTGACGCCGATCGTGAAGCTGTGCGTCACGAGATCGATGCCGCCGTTGGCGGTGCCGCCGTTGTCCTGGAGCTGGACCGTGATCGTGGAGGACCCGAACGTGCTCGCCGCGGGCGTGTACGTCAACGTGCCGTTGCTCGCGACGGCGGGTCCCGCCGAGAACAACGACGGGTTCGTGTTGCCGCTGATGCTGAACGTCAACGTCTGGCCCGCTTCGTCGGTGGGCCCCGCGCTCATCCCCGTGGCCCAGTTCGGCACGGTCTGCGCGCCGCTGTTTTCAAGAACCGTGATGATGAATGACTGCGGCGCGGACGTGTCCACTCCGCCGTTCGCCGTTCCGCCGTCATCCGACAGCGTCAGCGTGATGGTCGCCGAGCCGTTCGCGTTGGCCGCCGGCGTGAACGTCAGCGTGCCGGCCGGCGAGACGGCCGGCGGCGTCGAGAACAGCGACGGGTTCGTGTTGTTCGTGACGTTGAACGTGACGGTCTGGAACGACTCGTTCGGGCCCGGCGAGATTCCGGTGGCCCATCCCGAGACGCTCTGGGCGCCCGCGTCCTCGAGCACCGTGACGTTCGCGCCGGCCGTGAACGACGGCGCGTGATTGACGCCCGTGACGGTGATCGTGAAGGTGTGCGTGACGGTGTCGATGCCGCCGTTCGCCGTGCCGCCGTTGTCCTGCAGCCGCAGCGTAATCGTCGCTGACCCGAAGACGTTGGTCGCGGGCGTGTAGGTCAGCGTGCCGTTCGTCGCGACCGCGGGTCCGGCCGCGAACAGGCCAGGATTCGTGTTGCCGGTGACGCTGAACGTCAGCGTCTGGCCGCTCTCGTCCGCGGGCCCCGCGCTGATGCCCGTCGCCCAGTTCGGCACCGTGTTCGCGCCGCTGTCTTCCGCGACGATCTGGTCCGGCCCGGCGCTGAACGACGGCGCGTCGTTGACCGCTGCAATCGTGACGTTGATCCTTCCGGTCTCGTTCGAATTCACATGCCCGTCATGCACGACGTACGTGAACGTGTCCGGTCCGTTGTAGTCCGCGGTGGGCGTGTACGTGAGCGACGGGCTCCCCGGCGCGGCGGGAACGAGAAGTCCGTGCGCCGGCGGAAAGACGATCGTGTAGGTCAGCGCGTTGCCGTCCGCGTCCGACCCGACCAGCGTGATCGGCGCCGGCGTGTCTTCATTCGTCGTCGCGGTGCCGTCGAGCGCGATGGGCGACACGTTGAGCGAGGACACAATGGCGTTCGTGTGCGAATCCACCGGAAGCGATGCGACGAGATTCGTGAGCGGCGACCCTGTCGCATTGGAGATCTGCAGGTGATAGCGCAGCGTATCGCCGGGGCTCGCCTGGCCGTCCGCGTCGGCATCCACCTGGATCGTCGACGTCAGCAGCGCCGGCCACGCGACCGCGGGCCCGCCCGAAGAGGACGTGCCGAACGCGATCGTCAGCGACACCACGAGCGGCTGCCGCGGATCCGTCCGCTCCGCCCACATCG
Organism: Acidobacteriota bacterium; assembly: GCA_003223835.1. Lineage (GTDB taxonomy): Bacteria > Acidobacteriota > Vicinamibacteria > Vicinamibacterales > 2-12-FULL-66-21 > Gp6-AA38. The sequence continues at coordinate 2,739 of QHWR01000122.1, forward strand.
TCGCCTGCGCGCCCGCGGCCACGAGACCGCCGGGCACGCGCGTCAGCCTGTCGCGTCCCTGGAAGAACGCGGCGCCGATCTGCACCGGCGCGCCGCCGACCGTGGCGTTGATCCGTCCCTCGGCATCCAGCGTCATCGACGCGTCCGCCGCCAGCCCCAGAACGATGGACGAAGGCGTCGCGGCATCGCTGATCGCAAACAGGGCTTCGATCGCGTCGCGCGTGCCGCGCAGCGCGAGGTTCACGCCCGGTCGAACATCCCGGTACTCGGACGCGGTCAGACGGTCGAAGTCATCGCGCCAGGCAAGGACGTCGAGCCCCGGCGTCGCCGCCGTGGCGGCAAGCGCCGGAAGGCCGAGCGATCGCAGCGGATCTCCGGACGGAGGCGTCGCGGTGGGCGCGGAATTCTGGGCGACGAGGAAGACCGTTGACGCGAACCACACGGCCGCGCCGGAGACGGCAAGCCGTCGGCGGATCGTAAATAACATATGCAGTTTGGGTTGGGCCGGGACGGACGAGGTTACTCTAACGCGGCCGAAACTGCTATCGGATTGAGGACTACGGGGTCAGCGATCCAGCCGCAGGAGGCCGATGCCCGCCGCTTTGGCGGCCTTGACCATGTTCTGCGGCTCGCGTTCGGTGGTGTTCTCCGGAGTATCGCCGGCGGAGTGGTAATAAACCGAGTAGTCGATCTCGAGCACCGATGGAGTGGGAGTGCCCTTCGACTCCCATCCCGGCGTCTGTTTCACCTGCGCGAGGTGATCCCACGCGGCCGTGTAGATCGTGGTCGCCGGGATCTGGAGCGTCGTGTAGCCCTCGCCTTTGTACTGCCTCGGGAGAAACGCGTAGGAATCCGTCCCGCCCTGCGACGGGTTCGTCGTGTACTCCGTCCAAAATCCCGGCTGCCAGGCGTAATCGGCGGCGACGGACTCCAGCGTGCGCAGCAGGCTCGCGTTCCACGGAACGTCGTTCGATTCGAAATAGATCGCGTCGCGCTCGGCGCCCGTGCCGGTTTCGTCGAAGTTGAGCACGCCGGCGAGACGCGTGAGATCCGCGCCCTGGCGTTCGATGTAGGCCTTCGTCGATCTGTATTCGCTGCCCCAAATCGCAAACGCGATCGCATAGCGCGGCTTCGGGACCGCGCCGCTCTTCGTCAACCCGGCGAGGACGCGCGCCATTTCCATCACCGTCGCCACGCCGGACGCGTTGTCGTCGGCGCCCGGACCGCCGGAATCGGAATCGCCGTGCGCGCACACGAGGTAGTACTTGTCCGGCTCGCGTCCGGGAAGCGTCGCGACGACGGTGCGCGGGGACCCCTGCTGCGCGTGCGCGGCGAGCGACACCTCCGCGTCGCCCCGGCCGGCGGCCGACGCCAGCGTGCGGCCATCGAGATACGACACGCCGAAGACCGGGACGTCATTGTCGGCGCGCGCCGGCAGCTCGCCGATGCGCGCCCAGTCCATGTAGCGCGGCGGCGTGTTGGGTGAGCTGGTGAGAATCGCGATCGGTCTGAACGGACTGCGCGCGAGCGCGTCATATCCCCGGCCGACGCCGGCAGGCGTATAGAGAACGGCGCCGCGCCACGCGGCAACCGGGGTCTCGAGGTTCGGGACGGCGATGAGCGGACCGCGCCGCGTCCCCGCGGTTGACGGCGAAAAACCGTACGGCCATGCCGACTCGATCGCTTCGCCTGACGCGAGCTGCACGCGCCAGCGTTCTTCCCAGTGCGCGAGCGCCGCCGGATCGGTGAACGTCTCCGTCGGCAGTCCAAGGCCGCGGAAATAATCGGCGAGGTAGGCGGACGCCCGGTCCCCGGACGGCGTCCCGCCCATCCGCGGCCCGATCGCGACGAGTTCGCGGACGTCGCGGCGCAGACGGTCTTCGTTCACGGCGGACGCGAACGCCCGCTCGGCGGCCGAATCGGGAACGGGTGCGGTGGATTGAAGAATCAGAAGGGCCAGCAGAATCGCGCGCATGCGCCGATTCGCCTAGCCTTCTTCTTCGTACTCTTCTTCGGTGGGAGGTCCGAGGCGCGTCGGCGGACGCAGCGCCTCGCGGTAATCGAACAGCGGCAGCCCGCGCACGTGCAGCGTCACGACGCAGCCGGGCCCCTTCTCGTCAACGACGACGGTGACCGGACTGCCCTCGACGCCGTCGCGAAATCCCAGGCGGCAACCGCAGGCGAGGCGCGCGTGCGTGAATCCCTTGAGCATCTGGGGGGATTGTACTACAGGAGCGATCGGATCTCCTGCTCGAACTGTTCCTTGGACGCCGGACCCATATGCCGCGTGCAGATGGACGCGTCGCGGCCGATCATGAAGGTCATCGGGACGCCGTAAATCGGGCCGTACGCATCCTCGACGTCCGACTGCATCTGAAGCACCGGATACTGCATCCGGAACTCCCGCGCGAACGACTTCAGCGCGTCGGGCGGATCGTCGATCGACACGCCGAGGATCACGAATCCCTTGTCCTTGTACTGATCGTAGAGCTGCACGAACGCGGGGATCTCCGACTTGCACGGCCCGCACCACGTCGCCCAGAAGTTGAGCGCGATGACCTTGCCCTTGAAGTCGGACAACCGGACCGAATTGCCGTTCATGTCCTTCACGACGAAATCGAGCTTCGCCTTCCCCGACTCGTCGCACGTCGCGCCTTCGGCGCGCGCGGCGTCCCTGGCCGGCCTGGCGAGCGAGGCTTCCGTTCCCCGGGCGCGCAGCATCGGCAACGTGAGCAGCCCCAGTGCCAGCGCCGCGGTCCCCGCGATCAACCATCTCGGTTTCATAACGATCCTCTAGTGCTGGGGGCCGGGTGCTGAGACAGGGTGCTTGGGAAGACCGGTGCCGGGGGCCGGGTGCAGAGACAGGGTGCTGCGGAAGGCGTGTGCCCCGTGCACCGCGCACGCTCGTCGCCCGCTCTCAGCACATAGCCCGCAGCACCGTTTTCCCCGGCACCCTCTCTCAGCACCCAGCCCCCGGCACCATTACTTAGCATTAGCCTTCACGTAATTCACCATCTGATCCAGTCCTGCCGGGTGACCCTCGGCGAGCACGGCGTAGGTGCGGCCGTTGGCGGACCAGATCACCGCCTGGTGCCCGAGCGCATCGAGCAGGCGATCCGCGCTGACGACGCGCGGCAGCACGTAGACCGACAGCGGATCCCCGTTCCAGACGTACATCAGGTGCGCGGACCAGCCGTCCGTGGACAGGCAGCGGCGCACCGTCAGGAGACGCAAGTTCTTCGCCGGCGCGCTGGCGGGGACGACGAGCGGCCACCCTTGGCGCTGCTCCCAGCGCGTGGACCAGGTCGAAGCGTCGACCGCCGCGTGTGTCTCGCCGACCTTGAAGCACTTGACGTGATCGAGCGCCAGCCCGTCCGCGAAGGCCTGCACGTGATCCGCGGCGCTGAACAGGAAGACGCCGGCCACGGCGAGCAGGAGGGACGCGGCGAGCGACAACGGGACCCAGCGACGAAGTCCGCCCGGCCGTCGAACGACGACCGGGCGGCACGAAGCCGCGCAGCGCGCGCGCAAGGCGCCGGGCGCCGCAGGCCTCAATTGGTCACGCGAGCCATGGAGGATTTCACGGGCCGTCCGCTCCGCCTCGTAACGCTCGCGGCACGGAGGACACGCGGAAAGATGGGCGTCCACCGCGCGGCGGGCGTCAGGCGAGGCTTCCCCGTCGACGTACGGCGCCAGCCGCTCGTCGAGGTCCCCACACCGGGAAATCTTCTCGTCCATTATCTATTACCGCTCGCGGGGCCCCACCCCCGCTCGCTGCCGCCTCGCGCATTCGCGCTCAGCGGCGGCCGCAGGCGCTGCTGATTGACCGGCTTTCCACGTTCGTACGATAACTCAGCACGGCCTTCTGCCTTCTGCCTTCTACCTTCTGCCTTCTGCCTTCTGCCTTCTGCCTTCTACCTTCTGCCTTCTGCCTTCCTGCCTTCTGCCTTATCTCGTCGCCACCCGTCGCTCACCGTCCATGCGGCGGACCTGCAGACCCTCGTATAACATCCGCCGTCCCCTCGAAATCCGGGACATCACCGTCCCGATCGGCACGTCGAGGACGGCGGCGATCTCGGCGTAGCTCAGCTCTTCCACGTCGCGAAGCCAGACAGCCTGCCGGAACGCGTCGGGCAGCCCGTCGAGCGCCGCCTGCAGATTGACGTCGAGGGTCGCGCGCGCGAGAAGCTGCTCAGGCGTCCGGTCCGCGCCGGCGACGTCCGCGGCGCGGTCAATGGCCTCGCTGTCCACGTCCACCGGGCTCCTGACGTCGTGCCGCCGCATGTTGCGGTAAGTGTTGTGGAGGATTGTAAACAGCCACGCCTTGAGGTTCGTGCCGCGCTCGAACTGGTACGCCGACCGGAACGCTTTCAGGTACGTCTCCTGGACGAGGTCCTCCGCATCCGCCGGGTGCCGGGTCAACCGCAGCGCTGTTCCGTACAGACTGTCGAGGTGCGACAACGCGGCGTTTTCGAAGGCGACGTCGCCGGCGCGAGCGGCCGGATCGCCGCCCTCTGCCGCGGGGGCCCCGGCCGCACGAACGGGATTCGGTTGTCGCCGAAACACCATGGGGGAGCCGCGCGCCCTTTAATCAAAACACCATCAGGGCGTGCGTTTATTCCTCGATTGTACTAAGGGGCGGTCGATCCCGCCACCCGCCGAGGACAGCGGACAGCGGAAATGCCGGATGTCGAATGACGAATGCCGAAAATGTTGGCGTTTTCTGCATTCGGCATTCAGGATTCAGCATTCACCCTGCCGGTACGTGCCTTGCTCAGCCGCCCTCGTCCGGGACCGAATTGCGGCGTTCGTCCGCCTACAGTAACATCGGCGGCAGCAGCCACTCTTCTGAGGTGAACACCATGCGCACGCGTAGCCTGCGCGGCCTGCGACTCCCCGTCGTCGCCGCACTTGCGCTCCTGTTTTTCGTAACCAGCTTTCACGACGCGGCCGCGCAGACCGGCTTCGTGCCGTACTACGGCAAAAACGGCAAGATCCGCTACGACCACTTCAAGTGGCACATTTATACGACCGACCACTTCGAGATTTATTACTACCCCGAGATCGAAAAGCATCTGGAACGGGTGACCAGCTACGCGGAGAGCGCGTATCAGCAGGTCAGCGCCGACCTGAAGCACGACCTCGCGTTCAAGGTGCCGCTCGTCCTCTATAAGACGCAGAGCGAGTTCCAGGAACAGAACATCGACCCGTCGGAGCTGCCGGAAGGCGTGCTCGCCTTCGCTGAACCGTACCGCGATCGCATGGTCCTGCCGATCGACGAGCCGTCCGACGCGCTCTATCACCTCATCACGCACGAGCTGACGCACATCTTCGAGTTCGACATCATCCCGCGCACGCTGCTCCGCCGCAGCCTGCCGCTGTGGGTGGACGAAGGCCTGTCGGATTACGAGACCGGTTCCTGGGATCCGTTCGATCTGATGACCGTCCGCGACGCCGCCATCGCCGACATCGTCCCGTCGATGACCGAGTTCCAGGGGGTGCAGTTCGCCGATGGACGATTGCCGTACAACCTCGGTCACGCCGCGTTCGAGTTCATCGAAGCGAAGTGGGGCAAGGAAGGATTGCGCCAGTTCCTCTTCGCCCTGCGCAAGAGCGTGATCGGCGGCGGCGAGAGCGCGTATGAAGAGGCGTTCAAGCTCAAACCCGACGAATTCGACGAGCAGTTCGACAAGTACTTGAAGGATCGCTTCAAGCCGTTCCGCGACAAGGAGCGGCCGGCGGATTACGGCAAGGACCTGGCGCCGAAGCGCAACAAGAGCAGGTACGTGACGGTCGTGTCGATCGAGCCGTCGCCGTCGGGCGATCTGCTCGCCGTCGCGGCGGGCAACCGCAAGGACCAGGAGCTGGACATCATCCTGCTGTCCACGAAGGACGGCAAAGTCATCCGCAACCTCACGAGCGGCTTCAACGAGGGATTCGGCTTCGAGTACATCGCGACGCCGGGCGGCTTCCGCAACAACGCCGTGTCGTGGATGTCGTGGGCCCCGGCCGGCGACCGCATCGCGTATTTCGTGCGGACCGAGAAGAACAAGACGCTCATCGTCCAGAACGTCGTCAACGCGAAGATCGAGCAGCGGATACAGGTGAAGACGGTCGACATGCCGGAATCGCCGGCGTTCAGCCCCGACGGACGCTCGGTGGTCTTCGCCGGCCTGCGGAACGCGATCGGCGACATCTTCCTGATCGATCTGCAGTCGGGCGACATCAAGAACCTGACGAACGATCAGTTCGGCGACTACGGCCCGAACTGGGCGCCCGACGGCAAGTCGATCGTTTACATGGCGCGCGTCAGCGGGAACAACAAGCTGTTCCAGCTCGACGTCGCGAGCGGCAAGAAGACGCAACTGACGTTCGGGACGCACGACGACGGCGCGGCGAAGTTCCTCGACGCGGACACGATCGTGTTTCCATCGACGGCGGTGGATCCGACGCCGGGGATCATCAACCCCGACGTCGCGAAGAACGGGAACATCTACAACATCTGGACGCTCAGCCTGAAGAGCGGCGAGTTGAAGCAGTACACCGACACGATGACGGGCAACGTGTCGCCGGTCCCGCTGAAGGACGAGAACAAGCAGCAGAAGGTCGCCTTCGTCACCTATTACAAAGGCGAGTACGGGATCCACACGCTGAACCGCACGGAGCCGATCCACACGGTCGCGACCGCCGATTTCGGCGCGCCCGGACCGATCATCGACTTCCAGCCGCCGCTCAGCCACACGCTCGTGAAGCAGAACGAGCGGGAGAAGGGCAAGTTCGAGAAGATGTTCCTCGAGGGGCGGCCGCCGGTGAACGTCGGCGTCACGAGCGGCGGCGACATCTTCGGCGGCACGCAGGTCACCTTCACCGACGTCCTCGGCGATCAGCAGTTCAACCTCTACGCCGAGTCGGTGTCGCAGTACCGCACGCTGCTGCTCGGCTACACGAACCTGGCGCACCGCTTTCAGTACGCCGTGCAGGGGTTCTCGCAGACGAGTTTCTATTACGGCAACAACCCCGGCGTCCTCTACGCGGCGTCGTACGGGTTCCTGCGGCACAGCGACGCGCTCGCGACGCAGACCGAGCGCGGCGGCCTCGCGTTCGGCATCTACCCGATCAACCGGTACTCGCGATTCGAGCTGTCGGGCGGACTGATCCAGTTCCAGCAGGAGTACAACGACCCGACGCTGCAGGATTTGGCGAATCAGTACCAGATCAATACGTACGGGCGGTCGCTGTTCTCGAGCGGGACGATGATGCCGCTCGGCGCGGCGTACGTGCGCGAGACGACGATCTTCCGTGAGTACGGCCCGCTCTCCGGCGAAACGCTGCGGCTCGGCTACGAGATTTCGCCGAAGGTCGGCGGGGTCCTCGATCGGCAGACCGCCGACATCGACGCGCGCAAGTACATCCGGCTGGCGACCAACGGCGTCCTGGCGTTCCGGGTTCGCGGGTTGAAGAGCTGGGGCAACTATCCGGGTTACCTGTACTTCGGCGGCAACTCCGAGATGCGCGGCTACGACTATCTGAGCTTCATCGGCCAGAAGGCGTTCTTCGGCGACGCCGAGCTGCGCTTCCCGTTGATCGAGGCGGCGCTGACGCCGCTCGGCGTGATCGGCGGCCTGCGCGCCGTCGCGTTCGCGAACCTCGGCGCGGCCGGCTTCAACGACCTCCCGTTCCAGGTGTGGACGAAGAAGCCATTGAGCTGGAATCCGATCGTTGACTACAACATCAACCCGCTCACGTTCGCGGTGACGCCCGTGTATGGGCCGACGCAGACGATCAACGGGTTCCGCCTCGTCGACGGGCGCGCGTCCTACGGCCTCGGCCTCGAGACGTTCGCGCTCGGCTTCCCGATCCACTTCGACTGGTCGTGGCGCACGCTGTTCAACCGCCAGTGGGAAGACGCGCTCTTCAGCTTCGACGCGCTCTACGACGGCGACACCAGCGGCAGCCACTGGTTCCGCAAGCCGAAGTTCAGCGTCTGGATTGGGTACGATTTCTGATATCGAAGGAATCGAAGGAAAACCCGGAGGGTCGAAGAAAACTGACCAATTAGGGTTTCTTCGACGCTTCGCGAATCTTCGACTCTTCGACGTGCTGAATCGCCAGTAACCGCCCGGGCGTCATAGAATTGAATCTGTGATGCCGGGGGGCCTGCGTGGGTGATGGTGGCAAGTGCCGCGACGTGGTCCGGCTGCTGGCCGATTATCTCGAGCACCAGTTGCCGGCCGACGAGCATGCGGCCCTCGAGCGGCACCTGGAGCGCTGCCAGCGCTGCGTCACGCAACTCCGGACCTACCAATCCACCGTCTCGCTCCTCCGCTCGCTCCGCGAAGATGAGCTCCCGCCGGAGCTGCGGCTCAGACTGAAAGCGTTCGTCGACGCGCGATGCCGGAACTGACGCCGAAGCGGCCGGCGGAGTCGGCGACCGAGATGGTGCAGGTGGTCCTGCCGAACGACGCGAACCCGCTCGGGTTCATCCTCGGCGGCAGCGTCATGCACCTGATCGACATCGCCGGCGCGATCGCGTGTCACCGCCACACGCGCAGCCTGCTCGTGACCGCCGCGGTCGACGGCCTGCAGTTCCTTCATCCGATCAAGGTCGGCGATCTCATCATCCTGAAATCGCGGGTCACGGCGGCGTGGACGACGTCGCTCGAGGTCGAGGTGGAGGTGTTCTCCGAGGAGACGCTCACCGGCGTGCGGCGGATGACGAGCCGGGCGTACCTGACGTTCGTGTCGATCGACACCGGCGGGCGGCGGCTGACCATTCCGCCGCTGATCCTGGAGACGCCCGTCGAGAAACAGAAAGCCGCCGAAGCGGAGGTGCGGCGCGCCGAGCGCCTCCGCGCGCGGCGCGAGCTGGAACTGCGGCTCCGCTGACGCCCTTGTCTCTGCTGTCTCGATCCAGCCCCACCAGCGCGCGATTCAGATCGATCGACACGCGGTACTTGCTCAGGAACTTGTGGCCGACGATCCCGCCCAGCTCGAATCCGAGCAGCGCGCTCGGCGCCTTCAGGTTGAGGACGACGACGGGAATCTTGGAGAAGTGGATCGAATTGAAATCGAGATCGACGTTCGGCAGCAGGAACGCGTCCTTGTCCCAGCCCGACGTTCCGTAGACTTTCAGCGGAATCCGGCGAACGTCCTTCGGCGTGTCGAGTCCGCCCGCGGTGGACGAGCTGATCGAGATCACTTCTCCGCCGGTGTCGATGACGAACGTCGCCGGGCGGCCGTTGACGATGCCGCGGACGGTGGCGAGGCGGTACATCCGCAGCGGCAGTTCCGTATCGTGCGACAGCGGCGACAGCTCGCGCGCCATGATCAGCTCGCGCCGCGCGTAGTCGATCCGCATCGAGAGGCCGAGCGCGATCGGCGAGAAGCTTTCCGGTTCGCGCTGCGGCAGCCCGCCGAGCGGCGGGTTCTTGATCAGACACGGCACGTTCTTGACCTTCAGGTCCCCCACTTCGAGCGTCTCGAGACGTCCGACCTGAAGGCCGCGCAGGCCGATGTCGCCGACGCCCGCGCTCTGCATGTAGGTGATCGGCACGATGCCGTGCCGCCGCGCCACCTCGCGCGACACGACCGTCTGTTCGGCGCCGGTGTCGAGCACGAAGTCGATCGGTCCGCTGCCGTTGACCTTCACCCGCACCGTGACCTTTTCGCCGACGATCCGGATCGGCACCGTCCACGTCCGGGTGCCGCCCACGAACTCCACGGGCGTCCGGCCGTTGAACGACTCGAGGAACCGGATCTCGGCGCGCGCCCACATCGCCTTGTCGCTCTGCTCGTGGTTCGGCAGGAGGTTGACGTAATTCGAGAGCGCGACGGCGGCTGCATCGTAGTTGTGCCGCCGTTCGTGGATGACGCCGAGCGTGTGATGAAACTCGGGATCGCGCGGGGAGAGACGCAGCGCCTCCTGCGCTTCTTCGTACGCCTCCTGCAGCCGTCCGCGGGCGGCGAGCGCACGCGCGTGCCCGTGGCGCGCGCGAGGCTCGGCGCCGTCGAGCGCCAACGCCTGGTCGTACGCGCGCTCGGATTCCTCGAACAGGCCCGCGGACCACGCCGCATCTCCATAGAGCGCCATCGCGCGCGGCCCCGGGTCGTCGGCGCGCAACCGCTCCGCGGCGCCGCTCGCGCCGGTGAAGTCCCCCGTGCGCAGCAGCGCGACGACGAGCCCCGCTTCCGCTTTCCGGCGAATCGCCGGATCGTCGGCCGCCGCCGCGATCGCGCGGCGGTACGGTTCGATGGCGTCGCGGTAGCGCGCCTCGTTCATGAACAAGTCGCCGAGCTGGAGTTGAACGTCCGCGGACGCGGACGAGGGAACCTGCGCGAGCAGCAAGAACGGAAGCGCCGTCAGGACGGCGACCACACCCGCGACTCGCGTCATGGGAGATCCTCCGCCCCGCACTATAGCAAGCCGGGGGCCGGGGGGATAGCCTGTGCTAACGCCGAATGTCGAATGCTGAATGCCGAAAGGGTCTCGTTTTCGGCATTCGTCATTCAGCATTCAGCATTACGGTTTCGTCACCTCACGTAGTGTTCGATCGGCACGCCGTCGTACATCTCGTCGATCCGCAGGATCTGGCGGTCGCGCGTGTACGTGCCAAGTTCGTAATCCTCGCTCATGATGAGCGCCTTGACCGGCCGGGTCGGACACACTTCGGCGCACAGCCCGCAGAAACTGCACCGCGACAGGTTGAAGTCGAAGTAATCGAGGATCTCGATCAGGTCGTCGGGGCAGACCCTCGCGCACTGATCGCAGACGATGCAGGTCGCGGCGCCGGTTTCCGGTTCGACCTGCAGGCGGAGCAGGCCGCGGAAGCGCGGCGCCACGGGACGCCGCTCGGCGGGATACTGGAACGTGAACGCCGGCTGCGGGGTGTAGCGCGCCGTCACCCACAGACCCCTGATCAGGTCCACGAGGAAAATCGTCCGGAGCCAACGGGCAACCGTCTGCACCAACTCACCTCGCGCCACGGATGGCACCGATCAGATCGGCCACGGATGACGCGGAAGAACACGGATGTGTTGACGTTACCTTATTCATTCTTCGCTTCCGTGTTATTCCGTGTGAATCCGTGGCTGGTCGTATCCGTGGCCACCAGAACCGGCTCCGTGGCGCCGACCGGGATGACGCGTTCGCGTCGCAGCACCGTGTTCTCGCGGCGGATCTTGTCCTGCAGCCGCATCAGGCCGTACAAGAGCGCTTCGGGACGCGGCGGGCAGCCGGAGACGTACACATCGACCGGCACGATCTTGTCGACGCCCTGCAGCACGCTGTAGGTCGGGAACGGCCCGCCGGCGTTCGAGCAGGCGCCCATCGAGATCACCCATTTCGGCTCCGGCATCTGATCGTACAGACGCCGCAGCACCGGGGCCATTTTCTTCGTAATCGTGCCCGCGACCATGGAACACTTCCGATCCGAAGCGCGCGATGTCGTACCGCGAGGCGGACGCCGCCATCATCTCGATCGCGCAGCAGGCCAGCCCGAAGCCCATGGGCCACAGCGAATTCTCCCGCGCCCACGTCAGGATGCGATCGACCTGCGTCGTGATGAAGTTGTCCTCGAACCGATGCTCGATGAGACCCATATCAGCTACCAGCTTGAAGCTCTATTTTTCGAAATACCGTGCGTTGATCGGGATGAAGTTCGTCCATTTCTCCGGTGTCTCGTCGAGCGCGAAGATCGCTTCGACGGGACACGCGGGCACGCACGCGCCGCAGTCGATGCACTCGTCGGGATGAATGTAGAGCATCTCCGCCGCCGCGAACTCGGGCTCGTCCTTGCGCGGGTGGATGCAATCCACCGGACACACGTCGACGCACGCTGTATCCTTCGTGCCGATGCACGGTTCACAGATGATGTAGGCCAATCAGGATCTCCGACGTCAATGCCACATGCTGAATGCCAAATGCCAAAAGAGCGTTCATTCGGTATGCTTTTGGCCTTGAGCATTTGGCATTTAGCATTTTACTCGCATTTGGCGCGATAATTATTGACCCCGTTCAGGATGCGACTCGACCGCCTCGTCCCGCTCGTGATCCTTGCGGCGCTCGGCGCGCCGGGGCGCGCGGCCGCGCAGGTGCTTCCCGAACGTCCGCTGACGCTCGCCAACGGTCAAGTGTCGGTGAGCGGCGAGGTGACCGCGAGCATCGGGCCGCGGAGCGACCCCGGCTTCTTCGACTACACCGACTACGAGCACAACGCGCTCCGCATGCTGCGGCTTTCGTTGTCGGGGCGCTGGCGGCCGTCGGCGCGGCTCGCCGTCCTCGCCGAGGTCCGCACCGAGAATCTCGAGCGCCCGACGCCGTACGCGTTGTTCGTCCGCGTGCGGCCGTGGAAGGCGAAAGCGTTCGACATCCAGGCGGGCCGCATCCCGGCGGTGTTCGGCACGTTCTCGCGCCATGCGTACGGCGCCGACAACGCCCTCATCGGCTACCCGCTCGCTTACCAATACCTGACGTCGCTGCGCGCCGACGCGATTCCGAGGACGGCGGACGATTTGCTGATCATGCGCGGCCGCGGGTGGCACGACACGTTCCCGCTCGGCTCGACCGCGGCGACGACCGGCCAGCCGGTCATCAGCGCGTACCGGTGGGATACGGGCGTGGAAGCGCGCGTCGAGAAAGGGCCGATCGAAGCCGCCGCGGCGTTGACGACCGGAACGCTGTCGAACCCGCGCGTCGGCGACGACAACGCCGGCCGCCAGCTCTCGGCCCGCGTCGCGTGGCGCCCCTTCGTCGGCGCGATCGTCGGCGTGTCGGCGGCGCACGGCGAATGGCTCGCCGGAAACATCAAGAACCGGCTGTCGATGGCGCTGCAGGATCGGTCGTATCCCCAGACGGCGTACGGCCTCGACGCGGAATATTCGCGCGGATATTTTCTGGCGCGCGGCGAGGTGATCGCGAGCCGCTGGACGCTGCCGCCGCTCGATGCGCCGCAGATCGACGCGCCGCTCTCCGCCATGGCCTCGTACGTCGAGGCGCGTTATCGGCTGACGCCCAGGTTCTTCGTGAGCGGCCGCGCCGACCACCTCGGCTTTTCGGATATCACGGGACACCTCAACAACAACCTCCCGACGCCGTGGGACTACCCCGTTTCGCGGGTGGAAGCCGGCGGCGGGATCTATCTGCAGCGCAACCTCGTGATGCGCGCGGTCGTGCAGCGGAACTGGCGTGACGGCGGCCGCGTGCGCGAGGCGACGTTCGTCTCCGGTCAGGTGTCCTACTGGTTTTGATGATGCGCCTTCGCGCGTGGTCGCGCACGTTTGGCCTGCTCGCGCCGCTCGCCGCGATCGCGGCGCTCGGCTGGCCGGCCGCCGCGCGACCGTTCGTGGCCGCCACGATCCGCGGCCGCGTGGACGTTCCGGCGGGGTCGACGGCGACGAACGGGCGGCCGGACGTGGCGGCGCTGTCGATGTCGATGCACGACACCGTCGATCGACGGCGCTGCGTCGTGTACCTCGATCCGGCGCCGCGCCCGGCGTTCGACCCGGGCGACGAGCCCCACGCGCGCATGGACCAGCGCAACGAGGGCTTCGTCCCGCACGTGCTCCCGATCGTCGTCGGCTCGTGGGTGGATTTTCCGAACGACGACCGGACGTACCACAACGTGTTTTCGCTGTCGAAGACGCGGCCGTTCAACCTCGGACGCTATGCGGCGGGGCGATCGAAGTCCGTCCGGTTCGACCGGCCCGGCATCGTCCGCGTCTTCTGCGACATCCACTCGCACATGAGCGCCTTCATCATCGTGTTCGCGCACCGCTATTTCTCGGTGACCGACGACGAAGGCCGGTATCACCTCGGCAACGTGCCGCCCGGCACGTACAACGTCGCGGTGTGGAACGAAGCCCATGCCAGCCAGAACCGGCGCGTGACCGTGCCGGACGGCGGCGGAGACGTCGAAGCTGATTTCACCCTGCGATGAAGCCGTTTTCGTCGCTCACCAACCGCATCTTCTTCGCGACCGCCTTCATTGCCGTGTTGTCGATCGCGGCCGCCGTCTACGTCGTCAACAAGGCGGTGACCGCCGAAGCGGAAGTGGAGCTGGTCCGCGGCCTCAACGAGGCGGGCACGCTGCTCGAGGAGAACCGCAGCGTTCTGGTCGAGCATTTCACGCGCGAGGCACGGCTGATCGCGGACTCGCCCATGCTCAAGGCGGCCGTGGACACACGCGACGCCACGACCATCGAGCCGATCGCGCGCGAACACCAGCAGCTCGTGAACGCGGACCTGTTCGTCATCGCGGACCGGAACGGCCGTGTGCTGGCTCGCCTCGGCACCGCGACCGTCCCGGACGAGTGGCTGAGCCGGAAGCCGGCCGATCGTGAGTCATTATCGTTCTGGCCCGTACAGCACGGCATCCTCCAGATCGTCACGGTGCCGATCTCGATCGATCGCGTCGCTCCCGTTGTGTTCGGCACGTTGAGCATGGGGACGAGTCTGGACGAAGCGCTCGCGCACCGCTTCAAGGGGTTGACCAACAGCGAGATTGCGTTCGGCGCGAACGGCCGCATCCACGCGGCGACGCTGCCGCCCGACACCTGGGCGGCGCTCGCGCCGCTCCTCTCGGAAACGGATCGCGTCGGCACGGTCAGGCTCGGCGGCGATGAATACATCTGGGTCGCGCGCGCGCTGGCCGGACCCACGACCGGCGGGCCGGTCGCGCTGATCCTCCGGTCCCGCACCGAGCGGTTGAAATTCCTGACGGCGCTCCACACGAAGCTCGCGGCCACCGCCGTCATCGCGCTGCTCGTCGCGACGCTCCTCAGCTACGCGATCGCCCGCACGGTGACGCGGCCGCTCGGCACGATCACCGCGACGATGCGCGAGATGGCGGCGACGGGTGACCTGACGCGGCGGATTCCGGATCGGGCGGAGGCTCGCTGGCAGGACGAGGACGCGCGTCTCCTCGTGGCCACCTTCAACTCGATGACGGATTCGATCGCGCGCTTCCAGCGCGAGGCGGCGCAGCGCGAGCGGCTGTCGGCGCTCGGCCGCCTCTCGACCGTCATCGCGCACGAGATCCGCAACCCGTTGATGATCCTCAAGGCGGCGCTGCGCTCGCTGCGCCGCGAGGACGTCGCGCCCGACCAGCTCAGGACGTCGGTCGCCGACATCGACGGCGAGATCACGCGTCTGAACAAAATCGTCAGCGAGGTGCTCGACTTCTCGCGGCCGATCAAGTTCGAGCTGGCGCCCGCGGATCTCAACGCGCTGGCGCGCGAAGCCGCGCGGGCGGCCGGAACGGGCGGCGACAGTCCGGCCGTCCGCCTGGATCTCGACGAGTCGCTGCCGCCCGTCATCACCGACGGCGACCGCCTTCGTCAGGCCTTCGTGAATGTCGTCGGAAACGCCGTGCAGGCGCTGGAAGCGAAGCCGCAGCGCGCGCCCGGCGACGAGATCCGCCTCTCGACGGAGCGTCTGGACGGGTCGGTGGCCATCACCGTGCGGGATTCCGGCGCCGGCATCGGCCCCGAAGACCTGCCGCGCATTTTCGACCCCTACTTCACGACACGACGAACCGGAACCGGCATCGGGCTTGCTATCACCCGCAACATCGTTGAAGGACTCGGCGGGCGCATCACCGTCGCGAGCGAACGCGGCAAGGGCACCGAGGTGCGCATCGAACTTCCCCTTCAATCGCCATCTGCATGACCGTTACCGGTTCGATTCTGCTCGTCGACGACGAAACCAAAATCCGCAACGCGCTCGCCTCGGCCCTCCGGGAACAGGGACACGAGGTCGTCGCGACGGAAAGCGCCCGCGAGGCGCAGCGGCTGCTCGCCCGGCGCATGTTCGACGTGCTGATCGTCGACAACCTGATGCCCGAGCTGACGGGGCTCGATCTGATCCGCGAGCTGGTCGGGACGACCCCCGAGGAAGAACGGCCGCAGATCCTGATGATGACCGCGCACGCCAC
>QHWR01000326.1 GCA_003223835.1 Acidobacteriota bacterium
GTCATCGTGCCGACCGCCGAAGGCAACCGCAACGCGGAGGGCGCGGTGATCGCCTACACGGAAGACGAAGTGATCGCGTCGTGGGTGAAGCGCGGGTTGAAGCACGTGCGCATGCTGCACACGGGCGACCCGAAGGTCGCCGACACGGACGCGTTCGTCGAGCCGCTGCGGACGGCGAACGCGGTGTGGTTCAACGGCGGCCGCCAGTGGAACATCGTCGATTCGTACGCGAACACGCGGACGTACCGCGAGTTCCACGACGTGCTCGCGCGCGGCGGCGTGATCGGCGGCAGCTCCGCGGGCGCGACGATCCAGGGGGACTATCTCGTCCGCGGCGCGGTCGCCGGGCCGCAGGTCATGATGACGCCGGAGCCGAACCACGAGCGTGGCTTCAATTTTCTGCGGCACACCGCCATCGATCAGCACATCAATACGCGCAACCGCTGGGACGACCTCATCCCCGTCATCCAGAAGTATCCGGACCTGCTCGGCATCGGCCTCTCCGAGGTGACCGCGATCGTCGTCCACGGCGATCGCTTCGAGGTGATGGGCGCGTGGAAGGTCGCGATCCACGACAACACGCGCGTGTATCAGCCGTGGGAGAAGCCGTACTACGTGCTCTCGGCGGGCGACGTTTACAACATGAAGACCCGCCGCATCGAGAAGTTCGGGACCGGCGCGCGCGCGCCGGCGAGGGGCGGCCGCGGCGGATAACGTCTCGCAGCTTCTTATTCCACAGCGATTCGACGAAAGAACGCCCCGGCGGCGCGGCCATCGTCGGTCCACGTCTGCACGACCGCAAGGGGATGGCTGTGCCGCCCGCCGCGGCCGGATGGCGCCGCGCGGAAACGCTGCGTTCCTCGCCGGGGACTGACGACGCCCGCGGCGAGCGGCACAGCCCTCCCTGAGCGGTCGCCGCATCGGCCCGAACAGCATGCGCGCCGCCGGGACGCCTCGCAGCCGCGGAGGGCGACACAGCCAGCCTGCGGCGGTCGGCAGCCGCGGACCGATGATGCCGAGACACGCCTCGGGAAGGCGACGGATTAATAGATCGGGAAGTCGAAATCGCTGCTCGCCCGCCGCGCCGTCGGCGTCTGGCGGCCGCCTGTGGCTTCGCGCACGCGGCGGATCACGTAGTCGAGCAGCGCCGACACGGTGATCGCATCGCGCGCCTCTGCCGCGGCCTTGCGTTCCTGCAGCGCTTCGATGACCGACGCGGTGAACACACCGTGGCCGCTCCGCTCGAACGCGAACTCGGCGCCGGCCGCGGCGGCGATCACTTGCGCGCCGGAGCCGCGCGAGAGATTCGTGAACAGCTCCTCGACGACGGCCGTGGCGTTTCCGGCGCCGGGGGCCGCCTGCGGCGCGATCTGTACCGACCGCGCCGTCACGCCGGGCTGCGGGGGAGCCGGCGCGACGGCGCCGAGCTCCTCAGGCCGGTCGGATTCCCCCGCATGACACGTGTCGAGGAGCAGCAGCTTTTCACGGGCGCGCACGCTGCTCAGCACCGACTCGAAATCCTCGTACGCGATCCCTTTGGCGGCAGGAGCCGCGAAATCCGTGTCGTAGGTCGCGAACCAGTACTCTCCGTCGGCGTCGAGCAGCCCATGGCCTGCGGCGAACAGGACGACGGTATCGTCGATCCCGGCGCGGCTCAGGAAGCCGCGAACCCGCTCGAGCGCATCGCGCGTGACGTCGGCATTCTTCAACACGAGGGTCTGCACGGAGGGCGATCCGGACGGGCGCGCCGGCGCCGAGGCGAACAGCTTCGCGATCGACGCGGCGTCGGCGTCCGCATACTGCAGGTCGAAGCGGCGATCGCGGTACTGAGAAACGCCAAGCGCGACGACGTACGTCGCCGGCGGCCGTTCGGGCTCGGCCGTGCAGGTAATCTCGATCCGCGCGATGGGGCTCTCACGTCCGATCGCATCAATCGCGGAGACGGTGATCTGGTTGCGTCCGCCATACCGCGTCGTCAGCGGCACGCGTACGCGTCCGCTGAACGTCGTGCCCTGGATCGCCAGTCCGTCCGGCGCTTCGGCCGTCTGCGCCGCGGCACCGTCCAGCGACACCGCCGCCGGGACGTCGTCGACAAAGAGGCGGATGCGCGAGAGCGTGCTGCCCGGCGGCGCCTTCGCGCTGATCTGAAGCGCGACGGATCGGTCGGCGGTCACCGGCGGCAGCGGGCCGCCGTCGATGGTGAGCATCGGCAGGTTCTCGAGAGCTGGCGCCCCCGTTGCCGTTTCGAGCGCGTGAATGGCCGGCTCGTCGAGGCCCAGACGCCGAAGCCGGCGCCGATACGCCGAGGCCAGCGCCTCGACCAGCGAGGAGTCCGCGCTCGCCAGAGCCGCGAGGACGCGATCGGGGCGGTTGTACCGCAGATCGAACTGTTCGAACGGGAACACCGCGTCGTTGACTCGATAGCCAACGCCACGCGCCCCACCCGCGGACGTTCGGTAGTACCCGTCCGCCGTGATCGCGACGTAGTCCTCCGGTCCGACGGACACGATCGTCACCCGCGGCGTCAACGTGCCATCGGGCGCGGCGGACTGGATCTTCAGCGTTCCGTCCTTCGAGCCGCTCAGGATGAGGCTGGTCGCGGGATCCGCCGCGAGCGCTTCGACCCAGTCGTCGTGCAGCGATTGTTCGCGCACGAAGGCACCGGTGCGCGCGTCCCACGTCATCACGACACCGCTTTGCCGGCCCGCGAAGAGATACCGGCCGTCGGCGCTGAAGGTGAGCGAGGCGACCGTCCACTCACGCCTTGGTTCGCACACGACAACCGGCTTGCCGGTCTCGCGCTCATAAATCTTCAAGTCGCTGGTCAGACCTCCCGTCGCGAATCGGGCGTCGGGCGCGAGCGCGATCGGACCCATGCGGGCGTTCGATACGAGCTCGGCGATCAGCGCTCCGCTCTCGAGATCGAACAGGCGCAGCGAACCATGCACGTCGGAAGTCGACGGCTCGCTCGCTGCGACGTACAGCCGCGTGCCGTCGGTCGTGAAGAGCAGACCGACGACGGGCGCCGCGAGTCCCGGTTGCACGCCCGAGAGCGGCGGCAGCACGCGCAGCAGCGAGTGATCCGTCAGACGGCGAATCTCGACGCGGCCGTCCCGCATGCCGAGCGCGATCCTCATGCCGTCGGGGTGGTACGCCGCCAGCTCGGCGATCTCGTTCGCGTATAGCTGTTTGTCGCCGGGCAGGGGCGCGAGGTCCGTGAGCAGCGCCCCCGACGCGGCGTCGAACACGTGATTCGGTTCCCGCCCACCACGCGACGGCCTGGATCCACGACATATTCGGAACCCGGAGTGGCTGGCGCCGGAGGCCGCGGCCAAGATCGAGCACGTAGGCGGCATGGTCGCTGGCGATCGCGACGGCGCCTCCGCCCGGCCGCACGGCGAGCGCCCGGACGGTCTCGATGCCGTAACCCATTTCCGCGACCTGCCGGCCGGTTGCGACGTCGTGTAGCAGAACCCGATGGTCCGTGTTGCCGTTGCTGAGGCTGACGAGAAGCCGACCGTCCGGATCGAAACGCACCGCCACCTCTTCGCCCAAGTGTCCCGGACACGTGCGCAGGACCTGACCCGTGGCGACCGAATACAGGCTGAGGCGCCGCTCGGCACTCTGTCCTGCGACGGCGAGGATCCGTCCATCCGGAGAGAACGCGAGATCCTTGACGTACGACTCTTTCACGTCGATTTCACGGATCTGCCGGCCGGTCCCCGCATTCCAGAGACGCACGGTGTACGCGCCGATTCCGCTTTCCTCGTCGGTCCCGGACGTGGCGAGCGTGGCGCCGTCCGGCGTGACGGCGAGGGACTGGAGCATCTTGCGGTGCGCGGGAATCGCGCGAACCACCCGGTCGGCGTCGGTCTGGACAATCGTGAGTCGCGAGCTGTCGGCGGCCACGATCCGGGCTCCCTTCGGATCGAGGAAGCGGGCCCTCCAGATGATCTCGCGACCGGGCAGGGCCATGGTTCGCGGTTGCGACAGCGGTTGCGGCGCACGGACGTCGAGGTGAAACCACGCGACCTGCTCGTAGCCCGCGACCGAGAGGGTGGTTCCGTCGGACGACACGTCCAGATCGCTCACCGCGACGCCGACGCGATCGACCGTCTGCTTGAGGCTCCCGTCGACCGCGTCGTACACGTACAACACTCCCGCGTTCCGATCGCCGGCAATCAGCAGCCGACCGTCAGGATCCGCGACGATGGCGGCAATCTCCGTGGGAGCGCCGCCGCGGCTCGGCCGGATCGTGCGCACTTTCAGCCGGGTCTGGACGTCCCAGACGTTGATCGCGTCTCCCGCCGTCGCGATGCGCCGACCATGATCGAAGAACGTCGCGGAGGCGAGGAACTTCGGGTGTTTGGTCTGCAGGACGATCTCGGGACCGGCCGCGCCGGCCGCCTGGACGGTGAGACCCGCGAGGGCCGCTCCAATCGCGATCCGAAGGCGCTGAGGCCGCATGAGCGCCGCATCCTAGCATGGCGCCCGGCGCCGTTGTGCCCCGCGTGGCCGAGCGCATAGAATCGCGCGCGGAGGCTGCACTCATGTCACGTCTCTCCCGCGCCGCCGCCATCGGCGTCGCGCTCGTGTGCGCGCTCGCGACCGGACGCGCGCAGCAAAGCGCCCCGCAGACGCCCGACCAGTTCTTCGGTTTCCACGTCGGCGCCGACGGCGAGCTGGCGCGCTATCCGAAGATCGTCGAGTACCTCCAGCACCTCGCCGCGACGACGAATCGCGTCAGGTTCCAGGAGCTCGGCAAGACGACGATGGGCAATCCGTACGTGCTGGCGACGATCAGCGCGCCGGAAAACCTTGCGAAACTCGATCGGCTGATCGCGATCAACCGGCGGCTCGCGGATCCCCGCGGGCTGTCGGACGCGGAGGCGAAACGGCTCGCGCAGGAGGGACGCGCGTTTTACTTCCTCTACGGCACGATCCACTCGACGGAAGTCGGCAACACGCAGGCGATCACCGAAATCGCGCACCGGCTCGCGACCGATGGCAGCGCCGACGTCAGACAGATCCTCGACAATCTTGTCGTCTTGATCGTGCCGTCGCAGAACCCCGACGGCCAGGTGCTCGTCATCGACCACTGGTACAAGACGAAGGGGACGCCGTTCAACCGCGTGTATCCGGACCTGTATCACAAGTACACCGGCCACGACGACAACCGCGACTGGTTCATGTTCACGCAGAAGGAGACGCGGCTCGCCGTCAAGATCCAGAACGACTACAAGCCGCAGATCACGCACGACATGCACCAGATGGGGTCCGTGGAGGCGCGGATCTTCGTGCCGCCGTTCGACGATCCGTACGACCCGAACGTCCATCCGATCCTCGCGCAGGAGCACATCGACGTCGGGCTCGCGATGGCGACGGCGCTCGTGTCGGAGGGCAAGGCCGGCGTCGAATATCACTCGCGCTACGACCTGTGGACGCCGGCGCGCCAGTACATGGTCTACCACGGCCAGCCGCGCATCCTCAGCGAGATCGCCAGCGTCAACCTCGCCGATCCGTACGTCGGCGATGGACCGCTCGGCCCGCAGGAACCGCGCTGGAATTTTCCGCTGCCGTATCGGCGGAACGACTGGCACCTGCGGCAGATCGTCGAGTACGGCAACACGGTCGCGTTCGCCGGGATGTCGTACGTCGCGAAGTACCGAACCGCGTGGCTCGAGAACTTTTACAAAGTGCAGGCGGACTGGGTGAACCGCACGGCCGCGCCGTACGCGTTCGTCATTCCGCGGGAGCAGCGCGATCCGTTCGAGACCCAGGAGCTGCTCGACATCATGCGCACCGGCGAGGTCGAAATCCACGCCGCGCGCGCGCCGTTCACCGCCGGCGGACGCCAGTACCCGGCGGGCTCCTGGGTGATCGAGACCGCGCAGCCGTACGGCGCGTTCGCGAAAACGATGCTCGAGTCCCAGAAGTATCCGGACCTGCGCCTGTATCCCGGCGGGCCGCCGAAGCCGCCGTACGACGTGACGGGTCACACGCTGTGGATGCTGATGGGCGTGCAGGTAGACGAAATCGAGAAGCCGTTCGAGGCGGATCTCGCCGATGTGACGAAGCAGGACTCGATGCTCGTCGGAATGGCGCCGGCCCGGTGGGCGTATCTCGTCGGGCCCGAATCGAACGCAGGATTCCTGCTCGTCGCGAAATTGCAGGCGGCGCACGTGCCCGTGTATCGCGCGGCGGCCGCGTTCGAGTCCGCGGGCCGCTCCTTCGCGCCGGGGACGTGGATCGTCCCGACGTCCGTGGACGCCACGCGGATCGTCAAAGACGTGCTCGGGACGGGGCTGCACGTGGACGGCGCCGACCGTCCGATCGTCGTCGACGCCTATCGGCTGAAGCCGGACACGCGCATCGGACTATGGCGCGGCGCCAACAA
>QHWR01000328.1:0-6744 GCA_003223835.1 Acidobacteriota bacterium
CCCGCGCTGACGGCGATTTGCCGCCGCGTTGCGTCATTTCTTCGGCAGGAACTCCAGCGCGACGACGGTGCCGTCGAGGTCGCCGGCAATCCACGTGACGTACACGCGATCCGGCGGTGTCCGCGCGCCGCAGCCGATGTTACCGTTCAGGTCATCGCGGTACGTGAGGAACTGGATGGCGTCGAACGACGGCGCCTGATAGTGCGCGACCTTGTCGCCGACGCGGACCGACACGGTCACGCGGCGGCCGGCGCAATCGATGCGCTCGAGCGTTCCTTCGGCGCGCTGCTCGCCCGGCTTCAAATCGCGATAGATGTAGCGGACGTTGGAGCCGCGAGGTCCGGACGTGCCGGACGGCCGCACCGCGCCGGCGGCCGCCTTCGCGTTCTCCTCGGCCTTCACCACCTGCCGCATCATCGAGAACGCCTGCTCCCTGGCGTCCGGATGATGCGGACGGGCGATTACCCGGCCGAGCACATCGCGCGCCGCGGCGTAGTCGTGCTGCTGCGCGAGCGCGCGGGCGAGGTCGAGCGCGTAATCGTCCCGCGCCGGCGCCGCCGCGAGCGCCTTCCGCAGCGCCTCGACCGCCTTCGTGTCATCGTCGATCGCCGACGCGTAGAGGACCTGCGCGTTCGGGATGTCCGGCCGGACGGCGAGGCAGCGCGCCAACGCCTCGCGCGCGACCGTCAGCGTCGCTTCGTCCGATGCTCCGCCCTCGAGGAGCGCCGCGGCCGTCATGTAATCCGCGAGCCAGTCGGCGACGGGCGCCGGCGTGGCCGGCAAGGTCAGAAGTTGCCTATCCGATCTGAGCAAGCCGCGATCGACGGCGCCCCGTAAAGAAAAGGGCGCGGTGGCGACGGCACGGTCGAACCGCAGCGACGCCGCGTCGGGTTTGCCTTCCGCGACCAGCACTTCCCCCAACGTCAGATCGACGTCGACGTCCGTCATCGACTGCGGCACGCCCGACGCGTGCGCGATCTGCTCCGACAGTTCGTACTGCACGGCCTGCAGCGTGGGCCGGCGGATGTAGCGCCGCACGTCGTTGAGGACATCCTCCGAACCAAACTGCTGGCGCCAGGCCTCGTCCGGCGCGACGCCGAGCGACACGTCGCGCGCATATGCGGAAAAGGCCGTCCGAAATTTCGGGTCGCCGTGCAGCAGCATGTGCACGAGCGCCCAGGCCTCGGAGTAGAACACCGACCGCGGCGATCCTTCGTTGTACTGCGGCGAATCGTGCGCGGTCGCGAGCAGGTCCGCGAGCGGGAGCCACGTGGCTTCCTGGAGCCGCACGAGATGACTCTCGATCGGCCACCCGATCGTCACCTTGCGTCCGCTGCTCTCCAGACGGAACGCGCTGTAGTACTCCGCGATGCCTTCGTTCAGCCACACCGGAATCAGCGGCGCGACGTTGCTGACGACGAGGTGCGAGTACTCGTGGAACACCATCCGGAGCGAGTCCGGTCCGCGATCGGGCGCGAGCAGGACGTAATTGACGTGACGGCGCGGAACGAACAGGCCGCCGATGGGCACCGGCTTGCCGTTGTAAACGGGCTGGAACGGCTTGAACGTCTTCGCGTCGGAGAACTCGATGACGACGGTCGGCACCGCCGTCGTCGTGGCGGTGCTGGAGAGCAGCCGCGTGAGCGCCTCGCGGAAGCCTTCGAACTGGACGCCGAGCGACTGCAGGTGCGATTCGCTCGCCGGTCCGATGATGACGAAGTTCGGCGTGTCCACGCGTTTCCACGTCTGCGCGCCGTTCACCGCGACGGCGGATGCCGTGATGAACGCAGCGAGCGCCGCCGCCGTCGCGAAGCGCGATCCCGCGATCATGCGTCCCTCCTCCCGCGAGACATCAAGTATCGCCCAAGTGGCCGCGCCCCTCCACTTCCTTGCGCCGCCGTCGCGGTCGTCCTACACTTCCGTTCCGTGCGCCGCTTCCTCATCTGCACCCTCGCGCTCACCGCGTGCGGTAGCGGCACGACGGCTCCGTCCGCGCCGCCGACCCGTCATGTGCTCTACCTCACGCACAGCGCCGGCTTCGTGCACGACGTGCTGCCCCTGTCGGAACAGGTCATGCGCGACATTGGCGCCACCTCGGGCGCGTTCGACGCGACCGCGACGAAGGATTGCGCGCTCGTCTCCGCCGAGTCGCTGCGTGGGTACGACGCCGTCATCTTCTACACGACGGGCGAGTTGCCGATGAGCGACACGCAGAAACAGGCGCGGGATCCACAGCGCGACCGACACGTTCTACGAGTGGCCCGATTACGGCCAGATGATCGGCGCCTACTTCGACGGCCATCCGTGGCATCAGGACGTGCGGATCCGCGTCGAAGACAAGAACCATCCCGCGACGAACCGTCTGCCGGATTCGCTCACGATCAGCGACGAGATCTACCAGTTTCGCGACTGGTCGCGCGACCGCGTGCACGTTCTCCTGAGCCTCGATCCCGCGTCGGTGGACCTCACGAAGGACGGCGTCCACCGGACCGACAAGGATTTTGCCAACGCGTGGACGCGCACCTACGGCAGCGGCCGCATCTTCTACACCGCCCTCGGCCACGACGCGGCCGTCTGGCGCGACACGAGATTCCAGCAGCATCTGCTCGGCGGAATCAAATGGGCGATGGGCGTCCAGTAACCCGCCGCGAATTCCTCGCGGTCACCGCCGGGTCGCTTCTCCTCGCCGCCACGGCGCTGGCGCAGACGCCGGGTCCCGCGGCGCGGCCATGGTACGCACGGATGCGGCGGTGCGGCCAGTTGAACCTCAACGAGCGCGACCCCCTGACGCTCGCGGTCGGTCCCTGGATCGACTACTGGGAATCGCTCCGTGTCGACGCGCTGCTGCTCAATGGCGGCGGCATCGTCGCGTTCTACCCCACCGCGATCCCTTATCACCATAAGAGCGAATTCCTCGGATCGCGCGATCTGTTCGGCGAGCTGGTCGCGGCATCGCGCCGCCGGCGGATTCGCGTCGTCGCGCGCATGGACTGCAATTACGCGTACGAAGACGCGCTCCGCGCCAGGCCCGAATGGTTCGAGCGCAACCGCGACGGATCGCCGCGGCCGCACGGCGAATCGCCGTGGCTGTTCAAGACCTGCATGTTCGGACCGTACTTCACCAGCCAGATGGCGGCGATCTATCGCGAGATCGCGGGGCGCTACGACGTGGACGGCTTCTTCACCAATGGCTGGCCGAGCACCGGCGCGCTCGAGGTCTGTTACTGCGAGAACTGCCAGAAGATGTATCGCGACGACGTCGGCGGCGTGCCGCCGGATCAGACCGACGCGACGAGCCCAATCTATCGCAAGTACTACGACGTCTACATGCGCCGCATCGCGGACGGAAGCGCCCCGACATGGTCTACGTCGGCAATCTCGGCGGCGGCATCCAGACCGTCAAGAACGTCGCGGCGCTCGGCGAAGTCGCCCTTTGGTTCAATGCCGATCATCAGGGGCGATCCGGCGACACGCCGATCTGGGCGTGCGCGCAGCAGGGCCGCGTCGCGCAGGCCGTCATGAAAGGGCGAACGATCACGAACGTCACGGGGGCGTACAGCAACAGCCGCGTGACGTGGCGCCACGTCGCGAAGCCCGCGGTGGAGACGACGATGTGGATGGCGCAGACGGTGGCGACGGGCATGGTGCCGTGGTTCCACTGGCTGGGCGGCGCGCCCGAAGACGAGCGCTGGAAGGAAACGGGACGCCGTTTCTTCACCTGGCTCGCAAAGAACGAACCGCACTTCTGGAATACGCGATCGATCGCGGACGTCGCCGTTCTCTATCCGCAGCGGACGATTGCGTTCTATCGCTCCGGTACGGGCGCCGGAAGCTGGCGCGGCGGCGAGCGCGCGCAGACGACGGAGTACCTCCAGGGTGTCTACTTCGCACTGCTCGAAGGGCGGTTCGTGTTCGACTTCGTCCACGAGGACGACCTCGGCGTCGATACGCTCGCGCGCTACCGCGTGCTGGTGCTGCCCAACGCCGCGTATCTGTCGGAACGGCACTGCGAGCAGATCCGCCGATACGTCGCCGGCGGCGGGTCGCTCGTGGCGACGTTCGAAACGTCACGCTACGACGAATGGGGCGATCCTCGATCGGGGTTCGCGCTCGGGGACGTGCTCGGCGTCACCGCGACGGGACCGGCCGTCGGCCCGGGCCGCAACAGCTATATGCGGATCGAGCAGCGCAACGCGATCACGGACGGATTCACGGGAACGGCGCTCCTGCCGGCAGCTGAAACCCGTGTGCCGATCCGGGCGACGTCCGCCGACGCGCCGGTCCTCACCGTCGTCCCCGGCTATCCCGCGTTCCCACCCGAGATGGTGTTCGCGCGTACGCCGCGCACCGATGAACCGGCGGCCGTGTTCCGTCAGCAGGGCGCGTCGCGCATCGCGTATTTCGCCGGCGACGTCGATCGCACGTTGTGGCGATCCGGCAGCGAAGATCTGAGTCAGCTCCTGCAGAACGCGATCCGCTGGGCGCGCGGCGCCGAGCCGCCGCCGGTCACCGTGGACGGGGAGGGGATGGTCGAGATCGTGGCGTGGGAAACGGAACCCGGCTATGCCCTCCACCTGCTCAACTACAACAATCCCAACATGACCCGGGCATTCATGACGCGGCTGTCCCGCATCGGCGCGCAGCAGGTCGCGTTTCAGGTGGCGCCGGGCCGGGCGATCCGCAGCGTGCGTACGCTGCGAGACAACCGTTCGCTGAGCTTCATCCAGCGCGAGCGGATCGTCCGATTCGAGGTGCCCTCGATCGACGACTACGAGGTCGCCGCGCTCACGTAACTTCGCTCGAGCCAACGCGGTGATGCCCGATCGCGTCCAAGCGGCAGGAGGCCGCATGGCACGATTGAGCTTCGACGTGAAGGTCGCCATCCGTACGTTGGCGCGAACGCCGTTCGTCTCCGGCCTCGCGATCCTGGCGTTCGCGCCCGAACACCTCCGCCAGCGACGCCGTTGTCGCGATTGCCGCTACGCGAACGGGATCCCCGCGGCGATCGGCCGGTGGTATACGGATAAAGAAGACCAGCCGGGCGGGCCCATGGTGGTCGTGCTCGCCTATCCATTCTGGAAACAGCGATTCGGCGGCGACGCCGGCATCGTGGGTCAGTCGATCACCTTCGACGGCGCCGCGTCGATCCGATGATCGTGCGGCGCGATTCGTAGGATCGCCGTCACGCCACCGCGGCGCACGCCTCGGCGGCGGGCAGCTCGAACGCGAAGCGCGATCCCCCCTCCGGCAGCGCCTGCGCCCAGATGCGTCCGTGATGCTGCTCGACGATCGCGCGGGAGATCGCGAGCCCGAGGCCGGTGCCGGTCTCGCGGTCGTATTCGTGGCCGGCCACGCGCGAGAACGGACGGAACAGGAACGGCAACTGATCGGCGGGAATCCCGGGTCCCTGATCGTCGACGGTGAACGTCACCCGCTCGCCGCTCGTCCTCGCATCGAGGCGCACGAGCGTGCCCGCGGGCGAGTACTTGATCGCGTTGCTGATCAGATTCTGAAGGACGCGGATCAACAGGTCGGCGTCCACGCTGACGACCGCGTCCTCGCCCGCGCCCTGGAGGCGCACGCCGGCCTTGCCCGCCATCGGCCGCATCGCCTCGACCGCCTGCGACACCAGATCCGGCGCGCGGTGCGGCAGGAGGCGCATCGGCATCCGCCCGGCCTCCACCTTCGACAGGTCGAGCAGATCGTTGACGAGCCGCACCAGCCGTTCGGTGCTCGTCAGCGAGATCTGCAGCAGCTCGCGGTCGTCGGGGTCGAGGCGTTCGGCGCTTCCCGCGAGCGCGAGCTGGAGCGCGCCGTGGCTCGACGTGCGCGGCGTCCGCAGCTCGTGGCTCGCCGTCGCCACGAACTCGCTCTTCATCCGCTCGAGCGTCGACTCCGCAGTGATGTCCGTATAGGTGATCACGCGGCCCGCCGTGTGGTCGTGGAACGTCGCCGGTGACGACGTTCGCCGCAACACGCGCGGGACCGGCTCGCGGATCTCGAGGACGTCCTGATGAACGCCTTCGGCGTACAGATGGCGCCGAAGCCGTTCGTGGTATCCCTGCGGATCGACCGTGCGGTCGGCGACTTGCTGCTGCAACTCGGCGGCCGGCCGCGTCGCCAACGCGCGTTCGTCCAGGCCGATCAGCTCGATCGCGCGCTGGTTGAACAGAATCACGCGATCGGGCGGCGAGTCGTAGAGCAACAGCCCGTCGCTCGTCGCTTCGACGATGCTGGAAAGGAAATCACGCTGGCGCTGCGCTTGCGTGAGCGTGGCCTGCAGCCATTCGTCGCGTTCGTCGAGCGCGTCGCACGCGGCGTTGATGGCGCTTCCCAGCGTGGCGATCTCGCGCGGACCGGAGACCGGCACGTGCGCGCGGAAGTCGTTGCTGGCGATCCCGGTCGCCGCGGCCGCCACTCGCTGCAGCGCACGACTGAGCCACCGCGCGCCGAGCAGGACCGCGATGAAGACGAACGCGGCCGGCACCGCAATCATGGATTCGAAGTACCCGAGCCTGCGCTGGGCCGCGGCGTACTCGGCGCGGCGGCTCGCGACCTCGGCGGCCAGATCTCCCGTGAGATCGTACAGCGCGTCCTGGGCGCGGGTGCAGTCCTCGACGGCGGCGAGTGCCTGCGCCCGGCCGCGGCCGCGAAGGCTGCGTCGAGCGCGGTCGATCGCGGACAGGATTTTCGTGAAGTCGGCCGCGGTCGCCCGGATCGGGAGGGCTTCCGTGAATTTCGCCG
>QHWR01000328.1:6782-10563 GCA_003223835.1 Acidobacteriota bacterium
GCCGGCGGCGACGAGCGCGTTCAGCGTGAGGTTCTGCGCCCCCTCGCGCATCGTCACGGCCGCGGCTTCCGCCGCCTGCGTCCGGCCGAAGCGCTCGGCCGCGGCGTTGATCTGGCGCGCCGCGTAGTGGGCGGCGCCCAGCGATGCGCCGGTCAGCGCGAGCTGGACCGCCGTCGCGACCGCGACCCAGTGCGTGATCGCGCGGCTCAAGAGACCCGCCGCGCCGCTCGCGTCGCGATCACCTCGCGGATCGTGCCCGCGAGCGCATGCGCATCGAACGGCTTCCTGATATACAAGGTCGCGCCCGCCTTGAGCGCGGACTCGCAGTCCGTGTTCTGGGAACGCGCGCTCAGCACGATGACGGGAATGTGGGACGTCCGC
This sequence comes from Acidobacteriota bacterium, assembly GCA_003223835.1. Classification (GTDB taxonomy): domain Bacteria; phylum Acidobacteriota; class Vicinamibacteria; order Vicinamibacterales; family 2-12-FULL-66-21; genus Gp6-AA38. The sequence continues at coordinate 7,164 of QHWR01000328.1, forward strand.
GGATCCCCCGTCACGCGGCGGCAGACCTCGAGGCCGTCAACGTGCGGCATCATGCCGTCCACGACGATGCAGTCGAACGTGCGGGCGGCGACCGCCTGCAGCGCCTGCGCGCCGTCGCCGACGAGTTCGGCGTCGAAGCCATCGCGCGCGAGCGCAATCTGCAGCACGCGGCGAATGAGCGGATCGTCCTCCGCAACGAGCAGGCGTTCACCGGCCATTGATGTCCTCGATCTGGAGCCAGGCCCTGGCGAAGCCAGGCCATGTGGTTGGGGTGGCTACAAGAGAGGTGCCGGGCCAGGCCGCGAAAAACCGGCCGGATCTGGCCCTTTTGCGGTGACCGCCGTGCCAGCGGGCAGGTGGGCGCGCGCACACCGCGCGGATCTGACACACACGGAGTCCCTGGTCCCTCGTCCCTCGTCCCGGGTCCCTCGTCCCGGGTCCCTCGTCCCGGGTCGCTCGTCCCTGGTCCCTGGTTGACATGTTATTTTCGCGTCGCCGCGGCGCCGCGAGATCCTGCGGCTCGTGTGGACGGGCGAACGGACGGCGGGCGCGATCCATCGGTCGATGCCCGACGTGACGTTCGGGGCCGTCTCGCTCCAGCTGCGCGCGCTCGAACAGGCAGGGCTCGTCGAATCGCGGGCGGACAGGCAGTTCCGGTTTTATCGGGCGCGGCGCGAGGCGCTCGGCGGCGTCGGCGAGATCCTGGAGCGCATGTGGGACGACGCGCTCTGGCGGCTGAAGCTCGCGGCCGAACTCGAGCAGACCCGCCGCGGTCCGCGGCCGCGCCGCGGCCGCGCGCGAAAGAAGAAGGGATGAGACGTATGACGACGGCACTTCCCCATCGGCTCGAACGGACGGTCATCATCCACGCGGCGCCGGAGGTCGTGTTCCGGTTTTTCACCGACACCGCGCGCTGGGCGGCGTGGTGGGGCGCGGGATCGACGATCGATTCGCGTCCCGGCGGCGCGCTGCACATCCGGTATCCCGAAGGCACGATCGCGGAGGGCGAAGTGCTCGAGGTGCACCCACCCGATCGCATCGTCTTCACGTATGGCTACGCGAGCGGCCAGCCGATCGCGGCCGGTGCGTCGCGCATCACGATCCGCCTCGAAGGCAACACGAGCGGCACGCGCCTGCACCTGCTGCACGAGTTGGCCGACGCGGACGTCCGCGATCAGCACGTGCAGGGCTGGCGCTATCAGCTCTCCGTCTTCGCCAACGTGGTCGCCGACGAGGTCAACGCGGGAGCCGCCGCGCTCGTGGACGCCTGGTTCGAGGCGTGGCGGGACGCCGACGCGGACCGCCGCGAGCGGACGCTCGCGCGCATCGCGAGCTCCGACATCCGCTTCCGCGACCGGTTCAGCAACGTCGCGGGGCTGTCGGATCTCGTCCCGCACATCGGCGCGTATCAACGCTTCATGCCGGAGATGCGGATCGAGCGCAGCGGCGACGTCCACCACTGTCAGGGGACGCTGCTCGTGGACTGGCACGCGCACGGCGCCGACGGGCAGCCCCGCGCGCACGGAACCAACGTCTTCGCGCTCGGCACCGACGGACGCATCCAGTCGGTCACCGGGTTCATGACGATCCCGGGCCGATGATCGCGCGGATTCGAACGCCGTTCGTAGCGCACAGCCCTTTCAGGGCTGCTCGCGATCGCGGATCGTCGTAGCGCAGCTCTTCAGATCACGAGCAGGGCTGGCCGCCTTCGCCCCGACTCCGCCAGGGCTTCGTCGAGGCCCTGCGCTACGAAAATAACGCCGGAGGAGAACGTCATGAGATACACACGATACGTCGCGGCGATCATGATCGTGATGAGCGCGGCTGCCGTGCGCGGCGCGGCGCCGCAGGCACGCGACAACGCGGAGACGGTAATGGTGACGCTTCACGCGAAGGCGGGCGCCGAGGCGGACCTCGCGCGCGTGATCGCGAAGCACTGGGAAGCCGTGCACCGGCTCAATCTCGTCCGCGACACGCCGCACGTCACGCTGCGCGGACGCGACAACGGCCACACTTTCTTCGTCGAGATCTTCACGTGGCGGGACGCCGACATCCCCGACAACGCGCCGGCGGAGATTCAGGGCATCTGGGCGGAGATGAACGCGCTCGTCGAGAAGCGCGGCGAACGCGAGGGGCTGGAAATCACCGAGGTGTCGCTGCTCCCGGCCGCCGACCCGGCCAAACGCTAATCGGGATGCACGAGTGGCTCGTACTCCGGGTGACGCTTGATGTACGAGAACACGAACGGGCACGCCGGCACCACGCGTCGTCCTTGCGCGCGCGCATCCTCGAGCGCGGTCTTGACGAGCAGCCCGCCGACGCCGCGTCCCTCGAACGCCGGCGGGACCTCGGTGTGATCGAGCACCAGCGCCCCGCTCGGCGAGTCGTGGTACTCGAGAAACGCGCAGTCGTCGGCGGTGCGCACTTCGTAGCGCTGCCGGCTCCGGGCGTTCTCGACGCGCAGCGGTTCCGAATCAACGGCCATCAGCGGAATCAGCGGCGGCAGATGACGACCGGTGGCGGCCCTGCCGCGGTCGCGGCGGTGAAGTTCGAGGGATCGATGTCGATGTCGCGATTCCCCAGCGGGCGGGCATAGGCGACGGCGGCGTGTACTCGTTCCTGATCCGTGAAGCGCGTGCTCGCGCACGGGAGCGTCCAGCCCGTGTTCATCATCGCGACCCCGTCGACGTGCCAGAACCCCAGCGCGTGGCCCACTTCGTGCGCGACGACGCTGGGCGCCATCTTCTGCTGCCGCCCGCAGCCGCAGCCGGTCAGCCCGTAGTTGAGCGTGATGTCCCCCGGATTGACGCCCACGAAAGCACGTCCGCAGTAATTGGCCGTCGCGTCGGACACGACGTGCACATAGATGGAGTTGGCCAGCGTGCGCACCTCTGTCCCGGTGTCGATCGGCCCTGCCTCGAACCGCCCTCCCGTCATCTGCGGCACCGAGTCGCGAATTGCCTGCACGATCATCGCGACTTCGGACGCGTCCATCGTTTCGTTCGTGCTCGCGTTCGTCACGTTGATGTAGAAGCTTGGCGCGGTCGTCCAGCGGCGCAGCGGCTGCAGCACCATGGGCCGTTCGTACCCGTCGCGGACGATCTGGCGATAGAACTCGAGCGAGAACGGGGCCCGATCGGCAATGGCGTCGAGCGTGACGTCGCGGCGGTCCGCACCGCTCCACGCAAGCGCGGTTTGATGTGTCAGGAATCCCTCGCTCTCGGCGGTCACGTTCTGCGCGATGCCGATGAGCGGCGCGCCGGTGGACTCCCACTGCCCGTCCGCATTCGTCGTCGCGGCGGGCCGCCCGGTGATGGTGACGGTCGCGCCGCCAACCGGTCCTCCGCTGATGGTGTCGACCAGCGTGCCCGCGAGCGTCGACGTCAGGGGTTTGGAGGCG
>QHWR01000123.1 GCA_003223835.1 Acidobacteriota bacterium
CGCCGGTCGGTCGTGAGATCGCCGGTGCCGAGCGGGAACATCACGTGCGCCCGCTCGAAGCCCGCCAACCGACAGAGCGCCAGCGCGACTTCCGGAAAAATCGGCCGCTGGTGCGTCAGGTCCGTATGGAACGTTTTGAACGCCTCGAGGGCATGCGGGTTGACGGTTTCGGCGATCAGCACGCCGCCGGACTCCAGACGGCTGCGGCAAAGCTGCAGGAAGTCGCGGAGATCGCCGAAGTCCAGATGCTCGATGACCTGCGCGGTGAAGATCGCGGGCAGCGTCGCCTCGGATTGCTCCCGGAGAAACCGCAGCGCATCCATCCGCTGGACGTGATGCCCCTTCTCGCAGGCGCGGTGAACCATGTCGGGATCGACGTCCACGCCGACGGCCGGAACGCCGGCTTCGCTCAGGACATCCAGCATCTCGCCTCGACCGCAGCCGAGATCGAACACTCGTTCCCGATGCCGCAGCAGCGGCAGATAGACGCGCTGGCGATCGCGGATCGACTCTTCCGCGCCGCGGAAGATCTCTTCGAACGCCCGGTAGAATCCGTCCGGCGCCGGTTCGCCCGGTGCGCTGTATCCGAGGCGTTCGCGTCCGCTCGTGTCCTTTTCGATGAACCGGGCGGGATCCGCCATGTACGGCACCGCGAACAGCCGGTCCGACAGCGTCGCGAGATCCGCCTCCGTGGCGCCCGCGACGCGGGTCAGCTCCCGGAGATGGGCCGCCGCGTTCTCCTGGAACGTTCCGGCGCTCGTCTCGATCCCGGCCACTCGTTCCTCGATTCGTCGCAGCTCCTGCTTCGACGCCAGCGCGTGCTGCATCTTCCGGTTCGCGCCGTCGAGTGCGACCTCCAGCCGCTGGCTCAAGCGGCGGTAGTCTTCCTCGACGCGTCTCACCCTCTCGTTCGAGCCGCTCAGCCCCGTCTCGACCTGGTGCCCGAGGCGGTGGTGGTCGTTCCCCAGGCGGTCCAATTCCGGGTGGATCGCGGCGATCGTGTCACGCAGATCGAGCCGGCGGCGCTCCTCGCGCCGCATCCGCTCGACGGCGGCGCGCAGCGTGCCAATCAGGTGTGTGTGAAACTGCTGCTGCTGAAACAGGAAAGGTCTCAGCAGCCGGAACAGCGTCCGCTGCGCGGCGCGCCTCGCCCGCTGGAACCGGCGGCCGTCTTCGCTGAGCCGCGGCGTCGCCACCTTGTCGAGATGCGTGAGGAACGCGTCGAGCGGAAGGAACTCGTCCTTCTCGTCCGGCAGCCGCGCGTCGCGCGGCGGCAGCGGCGCATCGCGCGGCGGAGCCGCTGAGGCCGGCTCGTCAGGCCACGAGACCGCGACGCGGCTGCGAGCGGCGCCCCGGATCTCATCGACTCGTCGGGCCACGGCCGCCGCCGACACGCGAACGCTGTGGCGTTCCAGGATGTCCGCCTGTCCGACGCGGCCCCTGCGCGCAGCCGCCTCGGGACGCTCGTAGACTTCTCGCATCAGGCTCGCGGCATGATCGAGATCGGGCTCGGCCCACCGCGCGCCCGCCGGATACGGCTCGCAGCCAGCGGGCACGGAGCCGGTCCGGTAGTCGACGAGGTAGCTGTTCTCCGACGTCATGAAGTGCAGGTTGCCGGAATAGGCGGTCGCGATGACGGGCTTCCCGGCCGCCATCGCCTCGGCCATCGTCAGTCCCAGTCCTTCCGATCGGTGGAGCGACACGTAGCAGTCGCACAGACCGATCAGCGCGTCCTTCTGCTCCGCCGAGTAGTACTCGTCGATGACGAGAATGTCCGGCCGGCCGGCAACCTCCACGCGCAGGCGCTCGAGATCGCTCAGACGCCGATCGCCGTTGATGCTCTTGAGCACGAGCGCCGGTCCTTCGCCCGGCTCGAACGAGCGGCAGAACGCGCGCGCCAACCCGATCGGGTTCTTCCGCTCGGCGATGCTGAGAAAGTCGAACAGCAGCAGGAACAGAAACGGTTCCGGCAGGCCGAGCGATTGCCGCGTGATCGCCGCAGACCGGCGCGGGACGGGAACGGGCAGTGGCACCGTGAACACCGGCCGTCTGCCCGCGGCGCGAATCGCTTCGGCGACGAAGTCGGTCGCGCCCCACACTTCGTCGACGACGTCGAAGCTGGCGTGCATGGGTGCCGGAAACTGCTCGATTTCCCAGAACCAGTAGCCGACGGTGTGCCGCCGGTCGAAGAACTCGGGGCCGACGTCGGCGGCGAACCGGCGCGTGCTGTCCGCGTTCACGCACATGACGGTGATGTCGTACTCGCCGCCGCCGTTCCGCCGCTCGTCGAAGCGGTGGGCCTGACGGTTCAATGTCGCATCGTACGTCGTCGTCGCGTAGGGAATCCCGGCTGCGTCGATGGCGCCGGTCAGCAGCCGGGCCGCCTCGCCGATTCCCATTTCGGCGCGGAAGTAACCCGCGACGTTGATACCGGACTGCAGCGTGCGCGGCTCTCGCGGCGGGGCCGGTTCCGCGCGCGGCGGCAGCAGCGAGGCGGGGATGTCCATCTGCACGACGCCGTCGCTCCGAATCCAGTCGACGTATCGCGGGAGGTCCGTTCCATGGATGTCGCGGAAATGGATCTGCAGATCGAGGCGGCTCTCGTAAATCGAATGGAGGTATCGTGAGAGACGCCGAGGGCCGCCCTCCCGGGGCGCGTTCAACCACTCGACGAACGCATCGGGATGCTGCTCGTCAAAGGGATCGGGTGGCTCGGGCGCCTGATCCTGCTCGGCGGCGGCGAGTCCCGTCCAGTACAACCGCCGCAGCGCCCGCGTCATCCGAAGACCCGAGGGCAGCGTGCTCCAGCCGTACGGTCGATCGCTGTAATCCGCGAAGCCCGCCTGCTGCAGCCTGGTCAGGTACTCGCCGCAGATCCGCTGCAGCGCGGGCTGCTCGCTCAGCAGCACGCGCGGACGTTCGCCCTGGTGCTTGCTCAGCAGCCACGGCTTCTGCGGGTCGAAGCCGCTGAAGTGGAAGAACCGCAGCGGCACGCCGTCGACCAAATAGCGGCCGCCTGCGAACGCGAGCTTGCGCGCGTGGAGATTCCAGTACGCGACGTTGAATCCCGGATCCTTCAGGATCACGTGATCGAAGAAGCACGGCACGAAATCGATCCAGCGCTGGTCGGTGAACATCATTCGGGTCACGTCGTTGAGCGCTTCGCGCCGCGTCGCCCGCCACCACCAGTCGAGAAAGTCGCGCGACGCGTCCCCCACGGCGATGAAGCCGAGGTTGTAGACGCCCGCGGCGAGGATGAAAAACCCATCGACCTGCCGATCGTCCCTCGGGTACGGCGCCGTGGTGTGCGGCGTCAGCACGATCGCATGCCGCCGCGCCAGCGCGGCCGCGTCGTCCAGCGCGTCGTAGACGCGGATGTCGGGGTCGAGGTAGATCACCTCGCCGCGGCCTTCGTCGAGCAGCCGCCGGAGCAGCAACGGTTTGACGGCCGTCGCCAGCTCGGTGACGTCGTAGATACCCGCGAGTCGATGGATTTCGTTCCGTTCGAGGCCGAGATCGCTCAGGCGCCGCCAGTCGACCGCATCATCGTCCGGAGAACATCGCCGGTCTTCGTCATCGATCAAGAGGACCGTGACGCGACCCTGCGGGTGGTGGAGGAAGAACGACTCCGCCAGCACCCGCGCAGACGGCAGGAAATTCGACGCGACGATCGTGCATGCGGTCAGCATGCGGGCTGATGCGGCAAGCGGGGGATTGGCCGACTAGTGTTGCCCAGCCGGTCCCCGGATGCAAGCCGCTGGGGATTCGCGACGGACATTTTTCTCGCAGCACACGTCGGACCTCGACGCTATAATCGGCCGTTTGAAAAATCCGCCGGCTCGAGGTCTCAACATACCCGAAGGCGTTCCGTCCAACTCTCTCGTCGTCTCCGACGAGGATTCGGGCGCGGCCTCGCCGCGTCGTGGTACGTTACGCGCCAGCCTCGTCGTCGGGTTGCTCAGCCTGCTCGTGTATACCGCCAACTTCCGATCGATCAGCGGCGGTGATACCTACCCGGCGCGCTATCTTCCCTTCGCGATCTGGCACTGGCACACCGTGTTCCTCGATCCAATCGTGGAACTCGCCGCGCAGGGTCGGATTCCGGTACGCCCGCGCGGGCAGCCTCGTGCGGCCATCGACTCCAACCCGGCCTACTGGATCGTTCAGCTTCGCGGAGGTCATGCCGTTTCGCTCTACCCGTTGGTCGTGCCGATGCTCGTGTCGCCGCTGTACCTGCCCGCCGTGACGTATCTCCACGCGACCGGCTGGGATCCGAAGCAACTCGACCGAATCGCGCGAATCATGGAAAAGGTCTCCGCGTCGCTCGTGGCGGCGGCGTCGGTCGCGCTCTTCTATCTGCTGCTGCGCCGGCGAGCTGGCCCGCGGTCCGCGCTGCTGTTGACGTTCGCGTACGCATTCGGCACGACCACGTGGGTGATCAGCGGTCAGGCCTTGTGGCAGCACGGGGTTGGTGAGCTGCTGGTCGTCTCCGCGCTTCTTCTGCTCACCGGGACGTGTACGCCGGGCCGAGTCGTCGCGGCAGGTCTGATGTTGGGCTTGATCACGTGCAACCGGCCGCCCGACATCATCATCGCCGCCGCGCTCGGCGCGTACGGACTCTGGTGGGCCAGACGATGGGCGCCGCTGCTGGTGACCGCCGCCATGCTGCCAGCGGTTCCGCTGCTCGTCTACAACCTGGGCTACGTCGGTCACCTGGCCGGCGCGTACGGGCTGGTCGGCGACCGGCAGTATTTCGGGCACGACGTGCCATCGGGTCTCGCGGGTCTGTTGTTCAGTCCCACGAAAGGGCTGCTCGTCTTCTCGCCATTCCTGATGTTCGTCCCCTTCTGTGTGCCCACACTCCTTCGCGATGACGAGACCCGCGGTCTCGCCATCGCCGCCCTCGTGGCGGTCGTCCTCCAGCTACTCGTGTACGCCAAGGCGGACTGGAGACAAGGCATTTCGTGGGGACCGCGCTGGCTCACGGATCTCGTTCCGATGCTCGTCTGGATCCTGATGCCGGTGATGGCGATGAGGAGCAAGGCGGCGCGCGCCGTCTTCGTCGTCGCTGTTGCGATAGCCGTGGGGATCGAGACGGTTGGCGCGTTTTACTACACCGGTGCGAGCGATGTCGTCATCCACGATATTCCTGACGGACCGAATCAGATGCAGGAGGCGTGGGCGGTTCGCAACGCGCCGTTCATCGCGGAGCCGCGACATGTTCGTCCGCCGTTCGAGTTGACGACTCACGTGCAGGGATTCCTGGACGTCATGACGACCGGCGACGGTGCAGGAAGCCGTGCCATCGACGTCGCGGGATGGGCACTTGCCGACCGACGGATGCCGTGGGAAGTCATCGGGTTGCTCGACGGCCGCCCGGTGGCCTCGACGAGGGTCTTCTTCCCGCGTCCGGATGTGACGAAGGCTCTCGGCGTTGACGACCAGAGCGCCTGGCATCTGACGCTTCCGGCGGACGGCTTGAGTCCCGGCGAGCACCTGGTCGCCGTCATGGTGCGCGCGCATCAGGGCGGCGACATACGCCTGTTGGCCGAACGACGCTTCGACGAGAAACCGGACCTCGCGCCTCGCGCCCGTCGCGCGGCGGAGATCCTCTCCAGCCGCCAACAGCAGCCGGGATACTGGCTCACGTCGTACACGGATCGACCGATCTTCGAAGGGCCACACGTGGAGCTGAACACGTACCTCCCGTCCGTGATCGTGGATGTGCTCGACCCGGTGGCGAATGCGGCCGGCGTTCAATCCAGCGTGGAACGCGCGCGGCGGTTTCTGACGGCGCAGATCGAGGCCGATGGACTGGTCCGGTATCACGGCCGCCCCGACGCGCCCACGATCGGCACGCTCGGCTGTGCGATCACGCCGGACGCCGACGATACCGCGCTGGTCTGGCGGATCGCCCCTGCCGTCCGCACGGAGCTCCGGACCGGCGCGCTCAAGACCCTGGCCGCGTATCGAACGGCGGACGGCCTCTACCGCACCTGGCTCGCCCCGAAGGATCGCTACCAGTGTCTCGACCCTGGCGCAGATCCCGACCCGGCGGACATCGCCATTCAGATGCACGTGTTCCAGCTGTTGTCCAAGGTGGACCCGCCGGCGGCCAACGCGCTGTGCGGTGCGCTGACGCGCGCCGTGGATGACGATCGCATCTGGGTCTACTACAAGACCGCGCCGCTGATTCCGATCCTGCGCCAGGCGGACCTGCGAGCGTCCGGCTGTCCGCTGCGGCTGCCGGAGTCGCGTCAACGTACCACCGTCCCGGGGCAGGAGCTCTGGTTGTCCGCGGCTCGCATGCTCGACCGCCTGCAGGAGGGCGGCGGTGCGCGTCCCGCGGCCAGCGACGTTCTCGGGTGGCTGCAGACGATCGCCGAAGACGACTTCGCCTACGTGCGCCGTTCGCCGCCGTTTCTCTACCACAACGACGACACGGCGACGGTGCCCAGGTTCTACTGGTCGGAGGAATTCGGCTACGCGCTGTGGCTGAGGCTGTATGTCGAGCTTGGCCGGCAGGCGTCGAGCGGTGCGCGGTAATGCTGCCCGTCCACGAACCGGCAATCGGAGGGCAACAGGCGTCGATGCGGGGGTTCCTTCGGCTGTCGTCCTGCTTTCGGTTGGATGAGGTCCTGGTCCTGCAGGGCACGCCGCTCCTGGGCGCGCTGTTCTCGATGGGCAGGCTGACCGGCGCGCGATGTCTGGACCTTCTTGTCCTGGCCATCGCGAGTTTCTGTCTCGTCGCTCACGTATTTGTGCTCAACGACTTGTGCGGGGCCAGCGCCGACCTGCGAGATCCGAACAGGGCGAGGCGAGTCTTCATGGCCGGAGGCATCGGCCGCAGGCAAGTAGGCGGTCTTTGCGCGCTGCTGCTCGCGCTCAGCCTGATCCTGATCGCTCCGTTCGGCCCGACGCCCCTGTTGATTGCGCTCGCCATCGCCACGCTCAGCGCGCTCTATTCGGCTCCCATGTTTCAGATGAAGGGCGTGCCGCTGATCAGTTCCGTCCTGCATGTTCTCGGCGGCCTTCTTCACTTTCTCCTGGGCTATTCGTTGTTCGGCGCGATCGATGGGCGCAGTCTCGCGATCGGCAGCTTCTTCGCGCTGACGTTCGCCGCCGGCCACCTCACCCACGAGGCCCGGGACTACGGGAGCGATCGGCTCAACCGGATTCGAACCAATGCCGTCGCGTTTGGGCCGGGGCGAAGCTTCGCCGCGGGGTTCCTCCTCTTCACCGCTGCCGACGTTCTGCTGATGGTGCTGGCCATCCGTGGCGTCGTGCCGCGCGTGCTCGTGCTCGTCGCCGGCCTCTACATGCTCCACTTGTGGTGGGCGCTCCAAACGTTGCTGGCGGGGCTCACGTTCGAGAACATCCGACAGCTTCAGGTGCGCTACCGGGCGCTTTACGCGATCATTGGCCTGTTGATGGTCGCGGGGATGATCGGGGCTGCACGCTAGCGCGCGGGAAAGATTGGCGCGCCCGGCCCGCCTTCGCTCTTAGCGCTACGGCGCGCTCGGGCCTGAACCTTCGCCTGGCTTGCCAATCGTAGCTCACACTCTCGTTGGCAAGCGTGAGCGAAGGTTGGCGCGCCCGGCAGGATTCGAACCTGCGACCTTTGGCTCCGGAGGCCAACGCTCTATCCAGCTGAGCTACGGGCGCCTTGACGGAATGCTGAATGCCGAATACGTCCGCGTGCGATCGCTTGGCTTGCCAGCCGAAGCGATCGCGATCCAGCGCGGTCGCCTGGCCTGCCCAGCCGAAGCGATCGCGATCCAGCGCGGTCGCCTGGCCTGCCTAGCCGAAGCGATCGCGATCCAGCGCGAAGGCTGGCGCGCCCGGAGGGATTTGAACCCCCGACCTACGGGTTCGAAGCCCGGCGCTCTATCCAACTGAGCTACGGGCGCGGAGTTGACGAGTCTATCAGATCGGCAGCGGATTGCGCGCGAAGCACAGGTCCTCGACGATGCGGCCGCCGATGAGGTGTTCCTGGATGATGCGCTCCGCATTCTCCGGCGTCACACCGCGATACCACGCGCCTTCCGGATACACCACGCAGATCGGCCCATCCGTACAGATGCGCAGGCACTGACACTTCGTCCGGTAGAACGGACCGCCGGGCCCGGTGAGGTTCAGCTCCTTCAGCCGCTGCTTCAGGTACGTCCAGGTTTCCTCGCCGCGTTCGAGATCCGTGCAATCTGGGCCCAGGCAAAGAAAGAGATGACGCGTCAGTTTCCCGACGCCGAACACCGTCGCCGACTCAACCGGCGTTTTGTACTTCTGTTTCGCCATGCGGATCACGCGCGATCGCGCGAGCTCCACCGATCATACCGCGTGGCACCCGGCTTGCTCCCTTCGCGGGCATTCGTGCTGACAGCTCGAAAGGAGTCGCCATGGCGGACGATCGCAGCAGGAACCGCAACCAGCAGTCAGGCCAGAACGACATGACGCGGGGTGAGAGCGACGAGCAGATCCGGGGCGTGGGCGAGGACGACACGGACGAGTTCGAGGACACCGAGAGCACCGACGAGGAAGCAGAAGAGGACGAGGACGAAGGCTCGTTCTGAATGGGATCAGAGACCGTTGTGGTGGTGACCGGCGCGTCCGCGGGGGTCGGACGCGCCGTGTCGCGCAGTTGGGACCGATCGACGTCTGGGTCAACAACGCGATGGCGTCGGTCTTCTCGCCCGTCCGCGAGATGCAACCGGAGGAGTATCGTCGGGTCACCGAGGTCACCTACCTCGGCGTCGTCCACGGCACGCTCGCGGCGCTCAGGCGGATGCTGCCGCGCGATCGCGGCACGATCGTGCAGGTGGGGTCCGCGCTCGCGTATCGCGGCATCCCGCTGCAGTCCGCGTACTGCGCGGCGAAACACGCGATCGACGGCTTCATGGACTCGCTGCGCTGCGAGTTGATTCACGACGGGAGCGGCGTCCACGTCACGATGGTCCACGTGCCGGCGCTCAACACGCCGCAGTTCCGCTGGGTCAAGAGCCGGCTTCCGCGCAAGGCGCAGCCGGTCCCGCCGATCTATCAGCCGGAAGTCGCCGCGGAGTCGATCCACTGGTCCGCCCATCATCGACGGCGCGAGCTCTGGGTCGGCGCCCCGACCGTGCAGGCGATCCTCGCCAACCGCGTCGCGCCGGGACTCCTCGACCACTATCTCGCGGCGACCGGCTACGACGCGCAGCAAACGACGGAACCGGAAGATCCCGATCGTCCGGACAATCTCTGGGCGCCGGTGCCCGGCGATCACGGCGCGCACGGCGTGTTCGGCGATCGCGCGAGCGCGTCCAGCCCGCAACTCTGGACGTCCACGCACCGCGGCGTCACCGTGGGCGGCGTGCTCGCGGCGGCGGCGATGATCGTCGGCGTCGCGCTGATGCGGTCCGCGTCGCGCGAGCAGGAAGGCTTCGCGCGACAGATTCCGTCGGACGCTACGCGATAATCCTCTGTTGCCTCAACGCGAATCCCGCGCGTACTTGCGCAGGACGGCTTCGAGGTCGGCGGGCTTGTCGGTGCGCAGGCGGGCCCAGAGGTCGCCGAGTTCCTGGAAGCGTGCCGGGGCCGTGCGCACGGTGAAGTCGCGCGGGTCGATCCCGCGATCCACTTCCTTCCACGTGAGCGGCGTCGAGACGCCGGCGAATTCGCTCGCGCGTGCGCTGTAGGCGGTCGCCAGCGTCTTGCCCAGGATGTTCTGCAGGTAGTCGACGTAGACGGTGCCCCGCGGCCGCCGCGCGACCATGCGCTCGACGGTCGCCACCTTCGGGTGGCGCGTGGCGACGAGCGTCGCGACAATCTGGCAGAACAGCATGCCGGACTCGTACGACGTGTGCGGCGGCAGCGGAATGTAAACGTGCAGGCCGCTCGACCCGGACGTCTTCGGGACGCCCGGGACGCCCAGCGACGCCAGCTCGTCGCGCACCCAGCGCGCGACGTCGAGGACCTTGGCGAACGTCGCGCCGTCGCCCGGATCGAGATCGAGCGCGACGTAGTCGGCATCGAGCGGCGACTGCACCCGCGAGAACCACGGGTCCTGCGAGATCGCGGCGATCTGCGTCATGTACAGGAGCGTCGTGAGCGATCCGCCGACGAAGCGCTTCGCATCGGGTTCGCCGATCGGATCGAGCGCCGGCGGCAGCGTCTCGACCCTGACGCCGGACGGCGGCCGCTCCTCGCGCGATCGCTGCTGGTAGAACGCCTTTCCGTCGACGCCGTTCGGAAACCGTTTCATCACGAGCGGCCGGTCGGCGACGGCCGGCAGCAGATACGGCGAGACCTCGACGTAGTAGCGGAGCAGATCGCCTTTCGTGATCTTCTGCGCGGGCCAGAACACCTTCGCGAGGTTCGTCACGCCAACGCGATCGCCGCCAGGCAGTTCGATCGCCCCGTCCCGCCGAGCGTCCTCGAGCCCGCGCAACTGCTCCACGACGCCCCTCAGCGCGCTTGCACCGTCAGCCCCAGCACCTTCAGCACCCTTGGCACCCTTAGCACCCTTAGCACCCGCACCTTTAGCACCCTTGGGACCGTTAGCTCCTTTAGCACCTTCGCCCGTCACCTCCTCCGCGCGCTTGTCATCGCGAAGCCCCAGATACACCGGATGCCGCAGCTTGCGGTCCGCGGTCCACTCCGTGAACTTCACCTGCGCGACGAGGTCCGGCCGCGCCCAGTGCGCCGGCTCGTTCGTCTTGATCGGCGCGCTGAACGGCGATCGATCGACTTCACGCGCGCGCAGCAGCGTCCACACGCGCTCCAGCTCCTTCTGATCGAAGCCGGTGCCCGTGTGTCCGACGTAGGTCAGCCGGCCGTCTTCGTACACGCCGAGCAGCAGCGCGCCGAAGTGCGACCGCGTTTCGCGCGGCTCGGTCCAGCCGCCGACGACGAATTCCTGCTGCTGGACGACTTTGATCTTGCGCCACGCGGGCGATCGGCGGCCCGCCTGATACGTGGACGTCACGTCCTTCGCGATCAGTCCCTCCCATCCTTCTGTCAACGCGCGGTCGTACAGCGCGTGCGCATCGCCGGCGATCTGTTCGCTGAGACGGATCATCCCGTCGACGCGCATCACGTCTTCCAGCTCGCGCCGGCGCTCCGTCAGCGGCCGCGCGCACAGGTCGCGGCGGCCGCGCCGCAGCAGGTCGAACGCGATGAACGCGACCGGCTGCTCGCGATCGACGCGCTCGACGTCGAGGGCGCTGGTGAGGTGGATGCGCCCCTGCAGCCGCTGGAATCCGGCGGGCCGGCCGCGCTCGTCGAGCGCGACGATCTCGCCGTCGAGGAGCACCGGCGCGTCGAGCGTGCGTCCGAACGCCGACAGCGCGCGTACGATCGACGGGAACTGCGCCGTCTTGTCGTTGCCGTTGCGCGACCAGAGCCGAGCGGTCGCGCGAGCCCCGGCCGTCACCTCGACCAGCGCGCGGATGCCGTCGTATTTCGGCTCGTAGACGAGCCGCGGATCGCGGAGGGGCGCGTCCGCCAGCGTCGCGAGCATGGGGCGCATCGAAGCGGCGTCATCGGGCGGCATTCTCCGATTGTAGTGGTTCGACTGACCATCTGGCGCGCTGCTGTTGAGGTCCTCGTCCGCCGAAATGCGCGTCGCGCGACATGAATCGCTCGAGCTGCCAATTGTGACGGACGTCCGTAAACCGGTCCGATTCCTCGTAAGCCAGCAGTACGTGACGGCCGCGGAATCGCACGCGAAAACGAGGAAACGTCTCCGTCTAGTTGGGTATCCCGACTGCGTGGCGATCGGTGGCATCGCGCGTGTCCGGGCCCGGAAGACGTTCGCACCGACCAGCCGAGGTCGAGGGACCTGATGCCGGCGTCGCGCAACAGGAGGCGAAATACAGGAGGCGAAATGAAGGAGGCGAAATGAAGAACGCATTCGTGGTCGCGCTGTTCCTCACGCTTGCCGCACCGGCGCTCGCGCAGGGGACAGGTCAAGGCGCCGTGGGGGCCGCGTTCGGCGGAGCCGCGCCGGTGGGCTTGTTGCACGATGAACTGGATCCGAGCTTTGCGGTCAGCGGATTCGGTACGTGGCCCGTCTCCGGCCTGCTGAGCGTTCGCGTGAGCGGCGCGTACGACGGCTTTCGGCCGTTGCCTGACGACCGGGCCGCGTGTACGGCCGCCGGATTCGACTGCAGGAGCCGCATCGGACGGCTGGACGGCGGCATCGAGATCGGGGTTCACGCGGCGAAGGCGCGGCCGTATGGCTTCTTCGAGCTTGGCGCGTACAACTTCAAGCAGGAAGCCGCCGTGGGATCCACGAAGATCTCCGAGAGCAAGACGAACCTGGGCGGTGGGTTCGGCGGCGGAGTCCGGATCGACCTCGCGCGCAACTGGGGCGTCGGCGCCGAGCTGCCCTTCCGATGGTGGCAGCAAAAGGAAGAAGGTGTGAAAGAAACGTACTGGTACGTCGAACCGGGGGGGTTCGTCTATTTCAGATTCGGCCACTGAGGACTGACCGGCCAGTTTCGTGTTGCCAGTTTCGTGCCCCGGTGCCACCCTTATGTGGTGTTCTCCTTCTTCCCGGGGCGCCACGGGCTGGCGGCAATCTTCGGCGCGCTCGAGCTCCGGGTGCTCGAAGCGCTGTGGCGCCGCGGCGCGACCGTCAGCGTCCGCGAGCTGCAGGCGGACTTTCCGTCCGCCGCGTACACGACGCTGATGACGACGCTCGATCGGCTCCACCGCAAGGGTGTGCTCGATCGCGAGAAGGCCGGGCGGGCGTTCGTCTATCGGCCGCGCTACACGCGCGACGAGCTGGAATCCGGCGTGGCGGCGCGCGCGCTCGGCTCGCTTCTCGGCGACGCGGCCGCGCAACCGGTCCTGTCCTTCTTCGTCGACGAGGTGAGCCGGCGGGACGAGCGTCTGCTCGACGAGCTCGAACGCCTCGTCCAGCTCAAACGGCAGCAGAACGAGGAAGGGGAGCGGTGACGTATCCGCTGCTCGCCGCCGTCGTAACGCTTGGCGCGTTCGCGCTCGCGATTCTGACCGCTTCGTCCATCGTCACTGTGCTGTGCGGGCCGATCCTTCGCCGGCTCTCGGGCTACGCGCCGTCGATCCGCACGCGCGCGCTCGGCGCGATTCGACTGTCGCCCGCGTTGGCCGGTCTCGTCGTTTCCGCCGGCATCGTCCTTCCGCTCTTCACGTGGTTCGAGCCACGCGACACGCGCGAAACGATCGCTCGCACGCTGATCGTCCTCGCGGCGATCGGGGGTGGCCTGATCGCGTGGTCCGCGGGTGAAGCCGCGGCGGCGTGGCGCGGGACCGCGAAGCTCCGCCGTCGCTGGACACGGGAGGGACGACCGATTGAGGTCGGCGAGACCCGTCTGCCGGTCTTTGCGGTAGACGAGGCGTTTCCAATCGTGGGGGTTGTCGGCATCCGGCGTCCCGCGCTGTTCGTGGCGGAGCGCGTGCTGACGGCGTGCACGCCCGGCGAAATCGCGGCCATCTTCGCGCACGAGCACGCGCACGTCGCGGCGCGCGACAACCTGTGGCGTCTGGTGTTGCGCGCGGCGCCGGCGCTGCTTCCTCGCGCGGCGGGCGCCGGGATGGATCGGGCGTGGGATGACGCGGCCGAGCAGGCGGCCGATCGCGCCGCGTCCGCACGCTCGACGGCCGCGCGGTTCGACCTGGCATCGGCGCTGATCCGGATCTCGCGGCTGGTTCCCGAGCGCGCGTGTGCGCCGGCCGGCGTCAGCGCGTTCCACGACGGCGGTCCGATCGAGTCGCGCGTGCGCCGCCTGCTGGAGCCGCCGGCGGAGCGAACGGTCGCGGCGCCTTTCCTCGCCGTTTCCGCCCTGACCGCAGCCGCGGTCGTCGTCATCGCGCTCGCCCGCCTCGCGCCGACGCTGCACGACGCGATCGAGTCGATTGTATCCCCGGGACGAGGGACCCGGGACGAGAGACCCGGGACGAGAGACCCGGGACGAGAGACTAGGGACCAGGGACTGATCCGACCTACAATCCCCCGCATGTGTCGATGGCTTCGTCGTGTCGCGTGTCTGGGCGCGCTGGCGCTGACGGCCGGCTCGGCCGGTCCGGCGGCAGCTCCCGGCGAGCATCATTATTTGTACGTCGCCGTTCCCGGGATTCGGAATTACGTCGAGTACGGCGGCATCGGCGTGCTGGTCTACGACATGGACCAGGGGCACCGGTTCGTCCGGCGGATCCCGACGTTCGACGTGCCGGCGGGTGAGCAGCCGGAGGACGTGAAAGGGATCGCCGCGAGCGCGCGGACGGGAAGGCTCTACGTCACCACCATCAAGCGCGTGGCCGCGTTCGATCTCGCGACCGACCGGCTGATCTGGAACCGCACGTACGAGGGCGGATGCGATCGGCTCGCGATCTCGCCCGACGGACGGATCCTGTACGTCCCGTCGCTCGAAGGACCGCACTGGCACGCGATCGACGCGATGAGCGGCGACGTGATCGCGAAGATCGTCACGAACTCCGGCGCGCACAACACGATCTACGGCGCCGACGGCGCGCACGTGTATCTCGCGGGCCTGCATTCGCGCACTCTCTCGATTGCGGATCCCCGCACGCACAAGGTCCTCTCGGGCGTCGGTCCGTTCGGCAACTCCGTGCGCCCGTTCACCGTCAACGCGAAGGAGACGCTCTGCTTCGTGAACGTCAACGATCTGCTGGGGTTCGAGGTCGGCGACCTGAAGACCGGCAAGATGCTGCACCGCGTCGAAGTGACGGGCTATCAGAAAGGTCCCGTGAAGCGGCACGGGTGTCCGAGCCACGGCGTCGGCCTGACGCCCGACGAAAAGGAGCTGTGGCTCTCGGACGGCGCCAACAGCCGCATGCACATCTTCGACGCGACCGTGATGCCGCCGCGGCAGACGGGCAGCATCGCGCTGCGCGATCAGCCCGGCTGGGTCACGTTCAGCCTCGACGGCCGGTATGGATATCCGTCGACCGGCGAGATCGTCGATACGAAAACGAAGCGGATCGTGGCGACGCTGGCCGACGAACAGGGACGAGCCGTCCAGAGCGAGAAGGTCGTCGAGGTCGTCTTCGCCGGCGACAAGGCGGTCCGCAACGGCGATCAGTTCGGCGTCGGCCGGCGTCATCCGTAATCCGCTCCGCGCGCGCTCGGCGCTGGCCGCGTCACCTGCTCGGGCGCGTTCGTCCGCCTGCGCGTGCAACTCGTGCGGGCCATGTCGCGTCTAAACATGTTGCCTGATGCACCCCTGTAATGGCCGATTGCTCTAATAGGATGCTTTTGGCATTCGGCATTGGGCATTC
This sequence comes from Acidobacteriota bacterium, assembly GCA_003223835.1. GTDB lineage: Bacteria > Acidobacteriota > Vicinamibacteria > Vicinamibacterales > 2-12-FULL-66-21 > Gp6-AA38. The sequence goes on from QHWR01000123.1 coordinate 15,259, forward strand.
GGCATTCAGACTGTCCTTTTCAGCAGCGTGACAAGGAGGTTCCATGCACCTGACGATCGGGCTGCTCGCGCTTCTCCTCGCGGCGCCGGCGATGCAGTCCAAACCCAACGTCGTCGGCAAGGTCGACCACACGGCCGACGAGACCGCGATTCAGAAGCTGACGACCGACTTCGTGGATGCCATCAACAAGGGCGATTTCAAGGGCGCGGCGGCGACGTACGACGCTGACGGCGCGTATTTCAGCATCGACGGCGAGAAACACACGGGTGTCAACGACATCGCGGAGTCGTTCTCGCACCTGGCCGGCATCAAGGTCGCGCTGAAGGTCACCAACATCCACTGGGTCAACCCCGACGTCGCCGTCGTGCAGGGCACCTGGCAGGTGTCCGGCCAGGACGTGCAACCGCCCGACCACGGCGACTACATGGCGGTGATCAAGAAGGTGGGGCGCGGCTGGAAGTACGCCGAAGTCAGGCCGTGG
>QHWR01000124.1:0-11712 GCA_003223835.1 Acidobacteriota bacterium
AAAGACGACAGCGAATCTTTGGAACGTGCTGGGCGCGAATCCGCTGATAGGGCGGGTGTTCACAGAAGAAGAAGACGAGAAAGGCGTGCGGGTCGCCGTCATCAGCCACGGACTGTGGCAGCGGCGCTACGGCGGCTCGCCCGATGTGTTGGGCCGCACGATCGCCGTGAACGACAACCCGTACGAAGTGATCGGCGTCATGCCGCGTGAGTTCTACTTCATGCCCGCGCGCGACATTGCGATCTGGATGCCGGCTTCATTTCCCGCCTGGATGCGAAGGAGCTTTTCATGGCACGACGCGGAGGTGGTGGCGCGACTGAAGCCCGGCGTGAGCCTGGAGCGCGCGGAGGAATCGATGGCGGCATTGAGTCTGCAGGTGACGGCGAAGGATTTCAGGGGTCCCCATTCGGTGATCGTGACGCCGTTGCGGGAAGAGCTGGCAGGCAAGACACAAACGGCGCTGGTGGTCTTGCTGTGCGCGGCGGCGTCGCTCCTGCTGATCGCGTGCGTGAATCTGGCGAATCTGCTGATGTCGCGCGGCGCGGTGCGCGGCCGGGAGGTGGCAGTCCGCGCGGCGCTTGGGGCCGGACGCGGAAGGCTAGTCGCGCAATTCCTCACGGAACACCTCGTGCTCGCCGGACTCGGCGCCGTCGCCGGACTGGCGCTCGCCGTGCCCGCGATGCGGTTTCTCGAGACGCTCGTGCCGGAAACCATGGGCCCGGTGCGGCTCACGCTCGACTGGCGCGTGCTCGCGTTCTCCGCTGGGGCAGCCATTGCCGCCGCCTTGACGTTCGGACTGGCGCCCGCGCTGCGCGGGTCGCGACTCGCTCCGCAGGACGGGCTGCGCGAAGGAGGGCGGGGCACAGCGGGCCCGCGCAGCCACTGGTTCCAGCATTGGCTCATCGTCATCGAGACGGCGCTCGCTGTGGTGCTGCTGACGAGTAGCAGCCTGCTGCTGCACACCTTTCAACATCTCCGGAATACGGACCTCGGGATGCGGAGCGACAAGCTCCTGACGTTTGAGACTCCGCTGTTCCGCTATCAGGACTTCGACAGGCGCGTGGCCTTTGTCAACGCGGAATTGGAGAAGATTCGCGCCATTCCCGGCGTCGTCCACGCCGGTGCGACGTCGCAAATGCCACTGACGGTCAACAACACTCACGCGACATTTTATTTGCTCGCCGGTCAGTCGAAGGAGAGCATCCCCGGGCAGGTCGCGCTCTTGCGCATCGTGACTCGCGATTACTTCTCAACCATCGGCGCGCGCCTGCGCGAAGGCCGCTTCTTCGAGGTATCCGACCGGCGTTCGGAATCGCCGGTGGCGATCGTGAACGAATCGTTCGCGAACCGCAACTTTCCGGGACGTTCGGCGATCGGCGCACGCTTCAAGTACGGACAGCTCAACGAAAAGGGCTACTGGTACACGATCGTCGGCGTCGTGAAGGAGATCCGTGAGGTCGGCCTGGAGGAAGAGTTGAAGCCGGCGGTGTATCGCCTGCACGAACAAGCCGACCAGGTCATGGACGAGGCGAGCGGCATCGTGGTTCGTACGTCGGTCGAGCCGGAGTCGATTGTTGCGGCGGTTCGGCAGGCGATCTGGTCTGTCGACAAGGACCAGCCGATCGCGAGGGTGCAAACCGTCGAAGAGATTGTGGCTCGCCAGCTGGCCACGCCATCACAGAGTACCGGGCTCTTGAGCGTGTTCGCGCTGCTCGCGCTGTTCCTCGCGTCGCTCGGACTGTACGGCGTTCTCTCCTACGCGGTGACGCAACGCACCAACGAAATCGGCGTGCGCATGGCATTAGGCGCGACTTCCAACGACATCTTGCTCTCCTTCGGTCGACGCGGCATGGCGTTGGCGCTCGCCGGGCTCGCCAGTGGTCTGGTGCTGGCGGCCATCGCAGCGCGCTTGATGACCACGCTGTTCTACGGCTTCCAGCCGGACTATCTCCCGGCTGTCGGCGCGGTAATCCTCGTTCTGCTGGCCGTAGCAGCCCTGGCGTGTTTTGTGCCCGCCCGCCGCGCGTCGCGTATCGATCCAATGCTTGCCCTGCAGCATGAATAGTGGCGCGGTAGCTACGGCTCGACCCGGTGAAAGTCTTGCGCGCGGACTAGCGATTGTTCAAACCGAGCACCTGAATGCGCCCGTACTGTCGGAAGTGATGGTCGAAGGTGAAGGCTCTCGACACGTGACGAGCGTCGAGGACGGCGAACGAGATCGCGTCACACAGGGTCCAGTCCTTGTCCGAGTGCCGAGCCAGGATCTCCTTGGCTTTTTGCTCCTCGGCGGGCAGAGCCGGCAGGACCGTCAACCCGCCCGTCAGCAGCCACTCACGAGCGATACCTCTACCGAGCTTCCGTAATAGGAGCGCGTGGGACTCTGCTTCGATGTAGTTGGTGATGAAGCTCGGCCGCCGTTCGGAGGCGATGTCACGGGCCGCGGCGACCGCGCGCGCATGATCCGCATCGTCGGCGTCGAGCAGCGCGAGAATGGCGCTCGAATCCCAGAGAACGCTGCGGGTCACCGATCCAGGATGGCGTGCTTGTCGCGGGCGCCAGGCGTCCTGCCGCCGCCGCGGCCAGCGCCGACAAGACGGAACATCGGATGGTCGTGCGAAAACGGCGGAATTCGCTCGGTCCGGCGCCGACGGATGCGCGTCTGAACGGCGATGGCCGGCACGAGGCGCCGTCCACCGCGGCGAACGCTCGGGAGGTCGCCTCGCTGAATCAGCCGCCAGACAGTCGAGCGTGAGACGCCGAGCGTACGCCCCGCCTCCTCAACCGTGACCATTTCTCCTGGCATGTTCGAATCGTATCACAGTCGTCTCATCGTCTCAATCATCTCAGGGGCGGCCGCACCTCATTCTGCGATCGCGGGCCCCGCGCCACCTGGCTCCTCGACGCCGCCGCGGCACGCGTTGACAGTCACGGCCCGCCGGGCTAACGTGCGTACCGGGCGGCCAAACAAACCGGCACAAATCTATGACTCCCCAACTCGACGTCTCCGCTCCGTCGGCCCCTCGCCGGTACGCGCGCGACATCGTCGACGCGGTGATCGGCAACATGCGGCAGAACCTCGAGCCGCTCAAGTACTCGACGCTTGCGCCGACGCGGTACCTCGTCTATCTGCACCCCGCGGAATTCCGGCGGCTCGAGGGAATTCTTCCGCGCATCCGGCTCGAGACGATCCAGGCGTTGACGGCGGAGTTGACGGCGATCAACCGCCGTTCGCGGATGCTGCAGCGGCTTCGCACGTGGCTCGGACAACCCGGCGGACCGGTCGAGGGCGCGGGGGAGTGGACGATCGACTTCCTGCCCGATCCTGACGGCGAGTTGGGCGAAGGGGACATCCTGGTCGATTCGGAGCTGGTCCTTCCTCCGCAGCCGGAGCTGGGCGCGGGCGCGCGCACGCGCCGCATCATGACCGGACGCGTCGGCCAGCGGACGACGCGCCAGGAAGAGACGTTCCGCCCGGCCGCGCCGGCCTCGGGAACGGTCTACGCCCGCATCGCGTATACCGACGACGACGGCCCGCATACGTTCGAGGTCGTCAAGGACTCGACCGTGGTGGGACGCGGCGGGATCGCGTATCGCGTGGACGTCCGGATCAACAGCGCCGTCGACGTGTCTCGCGAGCACCTGCGCATCCGCCGTGACCCGTCGTCCGGCCGCTTCTTCGTCATCGACCTGAGCACGCTCGGCACCACCGTCAACGGCAAGCCCGTGGCGAAAGGCTACGACGACGCGGACGGCGCCAAGCGGGAGAACGGCGTGGAGACGCCGCTCGGCGACGCAGCCCGCATCGGTCTCGCCGGCATGGTCTACCTCGATTTCCAGACCGCGCGTCCATGACCTGGCTCCTCGCGCTGCGCCCCGTGTTCCTGGTCCTCCTCGCCGCCGCGACGGCGACGGTGGTGTGGGCCGCGGTCGCGCGACGCGACGCCGACTGAGCGACCGATGCGCGTCGTGAACACGGTCCGCGCGGCAGACCTCAGCGACCCCGGGTTGCAGCGCGAGCACAACGAGGACCGTTGTCACTCCGATCCGCAGCGCGGCATCTTCATCGTCGTTGACGGCGTCGGCGGACAGGCCGCCGGAGAAAAGGCGGCCGACACCGCGATGGCGAAGCTGCGCGACCGCCTCGAACGGCCGACCGGCCGGATCGAGCAGCGCCTCCGCGAAGCCATCGCGGCCGCCAACGACGAGATCTACCGGCTCGCCTCGATCAGGTCCGAATGGACAGGCATGGCCTGCGTGCTGACCGTGGCCGTCCTCGACAACGGCGACGCAGTCGTGGGTCACGTCGGCGACACGCGGTTGTACAAGATTCGACACGGCCGCGCCCAGAAGATCACGCGCGATCACTCGCCGGTCGGCGAACGCGAGGATGCGGGCGAGATCTCCGAGGTCGAAGCGATGCATCACCCGCGCAGGAACGAGGTGTTCCGCGACGTCGGGTCGGAGCCGCATCGGCCGGACGACCCGGATTTCATCGACGTCGAGCGGGTTCCGTTCGAGCCGGACGCCGCGCTCCTCCTCTGCAGCGACGGGCTGACCGACTCGGTCCCGTCCGCCACGATTGCCACCATCGTCGAGACGTTCGCGGGCCATCCGCGCGACGTCGTCCGCGAGTTGATCGAAGCGGCGAACGAGGCGGGGGGCAAAGACAACGTCAGCGTCGTGTACGTGGAAGGGGAACAGTTCGCGCCGCTGCGCGCGCGCCCCGTGATTGCGACGGCCGATCGTTCGAGAGAGGAGACGCGGCCAACGACGCCGGCCCCCGTCACCGTTCCGGCAACAGTCACGTTGCGCGAGGCCGCCGATGACGACCGTTCGCGGTTGCGCCAGTGGACGGCGGTTGTAGTGATCGTCCTCCTTGCGATCGTGATCGCGGGGGCGCTGGCGCTGCAGACTGAAACGGGACGCGCGTGGCTGCGCCTGCCGATCTCGTCCGGCGCCGCCGTCCCGCGACACGCCGTCGTCGTCCGCCCCGGCGAGTCGATCGCGACGGCGCTCCTGACCGCGGACCCGGGAACGGACGTGATGGCGGAGCCGGGCGAATATCGCGAGGCGATTGTGTTGCGCCAGGGCGTGCGGGTCATCAGCCGCGTTCCGCGCGGGGCGGTGATTCGCCTCTCGGGGGGCGCCGCCGACAGCGCATCGGCGGTGACGGCCAGCGAAGTCACCGGTGCGGAGTTCGCCGGTTTCCGGATCGTCGGCGACGCCGCGACGCCGATGGGGACGGGAATCTACGTGGGTCACGCGGACGTGACGATTGTCGACGTGGAGATCTCCGGCGCGAAGATCGCCGCGGTCGAATTCGACGACGGCGGCAGCGGCGCGCTGATGGCCAGCAATCTCATCAACAATCCCGGGCCCGCGCTCATCGTCCGGGCCGGGGCGGCGCCGCGGATCAGCCACAACTATTTCGCCAGGAACGCGACGGCTGAAACTTTATCCCCTCCGTTGATCGTCGAATCGACTGCGGTGCGCTTCGAACGCAACGTCTTCGACGGGGTTCGGCCGGACGCGTTTCCGCGCTTGAGAGACGGCAACTGGTTCCTTCCACCCGCGGCGGCGGCGCCTGCTCAGCCGGCGCCGGCGGCGAAGAAATCGCGCCGATGACGACCGTCTTTCAACAGGTCGGGCGGTACGTCATTCAGCGGGAACTGGGCCGCGGCGGCATGGCGACCGTCTTCCTCGCCACCGACACGCAGCTCGAAACCGACATCGCCCTCAAACAAGTGCCGGTCGGTTCCGACCGCGAAGCGCGCGACATTCTCGATGCCGAAGAGTGGGGCGCGCAGCTCCAGGCGCACTTCTCGCGGATGTGCGACTGCGTCCCGAAGGTGTTCGACTCCTGGAAGGACGGCGATTACCTCTACATCGCGATGGAGTACCTGGACGGCCGGAACCTCTCCGATCTCCTGACGGCGCCGCTCGAGCCGGCGCGCGCCATCGAGATCGCGACGGAGCTGTGCCGCTTTCTCGAGGCGGCGCACACGTTCAAGGTGACGATCGACGGCCGCGACTTCACGTCGCTGCACCACAGCGACCTGAAGCCGCGCAACATCCGGGTGACCAACGCCGGCAGCGTGAAGGTGCTCGACTTCGGGATCGCGAAGGCCCTCTCGCTCAGCCGGAAGGTGACGCGCAACGATTTCGGGAGCGTTCCGTACCTGTCGCCGGAACGTCTCGAGTCGGGAGAGATCGACGCATACTCGGATCTGTGGGCGCTCGGCGTCGTGCTGTACGAGATGCTCCGCGGCGTCCAGCCGTTCACGGCGAACGACACGCGTCAGCTCGAACAGCGTATCGTCCTGCGGCCGCCGCCGCCGTCGCTCGCGGGCTTCTGCTCGCCGGGCCTGCACGCGGTCGTCGCGAAGCTGCTGGCGCCGCGCACGTGCGATCGCTACGCGGCCGCGACGGCGATTCGCGAAGATCTGCAGCGGGTGCAGACCAGCCAGCGGACGCAGGCGGAGGACGAAGGGTGGCCCTCGCGTGCGTGCGACGCGCCGACGACGCGAACGCGGCCGGAGGCGGATGAGGACGCGACGCGGCGGACGTCGCGAGCGCCGGTCCCTCACGTTCGCCGGCGCGCGATTCCCGCGATCCTGTCGTTCGCGGGGAGAGCGGCGCTGAAAATGGCGTCGCGGCCGCTGCGACTGGCCAAGACCGTTCTTCTGCTTGCCGCGTTCCTGCTGGTGGCCAACGAGATCGTCGTGGCGAGATCGGCGAACGGCGTGTTGCAGGCGGTCCTGACGCGGCAGTTGCCCGACCTGGAAGACACGTGGAAGCAGTTCGACGACCTGAATGCACGGTCGCACCTGCGTTTCGGTGTGCTCGGGCTCCGGCGCGCGCTCCTCTCACGCACGATGGAGCTGAGCGAGCACGTGATGGCGAGCTATCGGAACGCGCTGCCGAGCCTCCGCGAGGCGCAGTGGGTGTCGATGCGCACGGCGGATCTGCGGGCGCTCGCGGCCGATCCGTACAACCGTCAGCTCAAGGCGGCGACTCGATACTGTGATGGCCACCTGCATCGCATCGCCGGAGAGGCGCTGAAGGCGAAGCACGATCCTGCCGGCGCGCGGCAGGAGTTGACGGAGGCGGTGACGGCATTTCGCGAGGCGGCGGAGCTGAGGCCCAACTGGCCGGATCCGTTTCTCGGTCTGATGCGCACGTTCATCTACGGCCTCGAGGATCTCGATCGCGGCGAGAACGCGCTGCGCCAGGCGGAGCGGCTCGGCTATGTGTCGGGCAACCGCGAGGTCGCGCAGCTCGCGGACGGCTACCGCGCGCGCGGCGATCGACTGTGGCGGAGCGCGCGGCTGCTGCGCGGCCTGCCGCAGGAACAGCCGTCGCTCGAGAAAGCGGCGGATGCATTCCGCCGCTCGCTCGAGCTGTACGCGAAGGCGGCGGACTTCGCGCGCGCCGCCGCCAACACACGCCTGGCGCAGCGAGGACTCGATGACGTCCAGCGCAGGCTTGCCGAGCTGTCCGCATCACTCCAGGACCCGGACCGGTAACATCATTGGGCGTCACTTACACCACGGCCGCTGCGCGCGGGGTTCAACGGGCCTTTCCCATCGACCTTCGTCTCCTCGCGATTTCCACGATCGCGGCCGCCGGCGTGTTTCTGACGGCGACCGCCCGCCTCGTCGGGGTCGAGCCCCCACGGTCGCCGGCGGAAGGGGCGGTCGTCAATCTCAACACGGTCCGTGACGCGCGCCTGCTCGAAGGCGCCCTCGAGCAGGCGTTCAGCAATCACGGCGATCGCCGCTTCGCGGCCGTCGAGCTGTTTTCGTACCTGATGGCGGACGGCGGCGATCGCCGGGTTCTGCCGAACGTCGGCGCGATCAGCAAGGCGCAGGTGAGCGTCGCGGCGGTCCGGCGGCTGAGGGACGTCGAGCAATACGCGAAGCGCGCGCAGGCGCTCGACCCGCGCCAGTCGATGGCGCTCTTCACGGCGCAGGACATCGCCGCGCTGAAGCCGTCGCTGGTCGTGCGCACCCGCCGCGACTTCGCGCGGGCGGTCTTCTGGTGGACGCTGGCCTACGTCGCCGCGTTTGACGCCGCCGTCGCCTGGTGGTGGTGGCGCAAGCGCCGCGGCGATCGCGTGCTGCTCGCGGCGGCGCACCTGCTGACGGCGATCGGCTTGTGCGCGATGATTGCGAGGCCCGATCCGCTCCGCGATCTGCTCCTCTTCACGCGGTTCGCGCAAACCGTCAGCGCCGGCGTCCTCGTCATGGCATTCGTGGCGGCGCTCGATTTTCGAACGCCGCACTTCAGGCAGCTCACGTACGTTCCGTTGCTGTCGGCGCTGGGTCTCTCGTTGCTGCTGCTGCTGTTCGGCCGCGGCCCCGGTGCCAGCACCGCGCGCGTCAATCTCGGTCCCGTGCAGCCCATCGAGGCCATCCGGGTGCTGCTCGTGCTGTTTCTGGCGGGGTACCTCGCGCGGCGGTGGGAGCTGCTTCGCCAGCTGCGCCAGGTGACGTTCCGCAGCCGCGCGCTTCCGCAATGGCTCGACGTGCCGCGCATGGAGTACGCGCTGCCCATCGTGGCCGGCGTCGCCGCCGCGCTCGGCCTGCTGTTCCTGCAGAAGGATCTCGGCCCCGCGTTGATCCTCGGCCTCCTGTTCCTCAGCCTGTATGCGATCGCGCGCGGACGCATCGGGATGCCGCTCGCGGGGCTCGGGCTCCTGCTGCTCGGGTTCTACGTGAGCTATCGCCTGCATCTTCCGCCGACCGTCGTCGATCGCGTGCGCATCTGGCAGTCGCCGTGGGACAACGGCGTGCGCGGCGGCGATCAGATCGCGCACGCGATCTGGACGCTCGCGTCGGGTGGACCGATGGGGACCGGCCTCGGTCTCGGGGCCGCGCGGTATCTCCCCGCCGGTCATACCGATCTGGTGCTCGCGTCGATCGGCGAGGAGCTGGGCGCCGCCGGGCTCATCGTTGTCGCGGCGCTGTATGTCGCGATCGCGTGGCGCGCGCTGCGGACCGCACGAACGGCGTCCACCGATTACGAGTTCTTTCTCGCGATCGGCGCGATGCTGCTGCTGACGGCGCCCGTTCTCCTGATGGCCTCGGCGATGGTCGGGGTCGCGCCGCTCACCGGCGTCGTCACGCCGTTTCTGAGCTACGGCGGTTCCGGGATGGTCGCCAACTTCTCCGCGCTCGGCATCCTCGCGTCGATTCGTTCGCACGCGGCGTCGAGCGAAACGATGGAGGCGTTTCGCGCGCCGGTGCGCTGGCTCGCCGTCGCGCTCGGCGCCGCGGCGGTGCTGCCGCTGGCCGCGATCGCGAACGTCCAGGTGCTGCGCGCCGACGACTACGCCATCAAGCCGCACCTCGGTTTGCAGGCGGACGGCAGCCGGCGCTACGAGTACAACCCCAGAATCCTCGACGCCATCCGCCAGATTCCGCGCGGCTCCGTGTACGACCGATCCGGCCTGCCGCTCGCGACAGACGATCCGCAGGTGAAAGCGAAGGCGGCCGCCGCGTATCAGCGTCTCGGCGTCGCGCTCGACGTCGTGTGTTCCAGCAACGTCTCGCGGTGTTACCCGCTGGCGGGGAAGACGTTCCACCTGCTCGGCGACGTGCGGACGCGCGTGAACTGGGCCGCCAGCAATACGTCCTTCATCGAACGCGACGACGAGTCGAAGCTGCGCGGCTTCGACGATCACGCGCAGGCGATCCGCGTGTCGGGGGACGGCGGCGCCGAAAGCTGGACGATCCGGCGCGATTACCGCCAGGTGCTGCCGCTGCTGCGCCATCGATTCGAGCCGGAGCACCCCGCGGTGAAGGCGCTGCTCTCGCGCCCGCGCGACGTCCGCGTCACGATCGATGCGCGGCTGCAGATGAAGGTGGCCGCCGTGCTCGAGAGCTACGCGAAACAATCCGACACCGGCAGGGCGGCGGCTGTCGTCGTGGACGCCGAGACCGGCGAGGTGCTCGCGAGCGTCAGTTATCCCTGGCCGGCGATGGCAGACGAGGGCGTGGATGCGTCGAATCAGCCGGCGCTCCTCGACCGCGCGCGCTACGGACTGTATCCGCCGGGATCGACCTTCAAGCTCGTGACCGCGGCGGCCGCGCTGCGGCGCAACGCGAAATCGAACGAGACACGGTTCGCGTGCGTGCCGCTGCCGGACGGCCGGGTCGGCGCTCGCATTCCCGGATGGAATCGTCCCGTGCGCGACGACGTGCGCGATCGGCGGGCGCACGGTACGATCGACATGCACGCGGCCATGGTCGTCTCGTGCAACGCATACTTCGCGCAGCTTGCCGTTGCGACGGGTCCGCAGGCGCTCGCCGACGCCGCCCGCACGCTGAACGTCGCGCTCGCGCGCGGCAACGCGCTCGATCGCATTCGCGAGACGCTGCCGCAAGTCGGCTACGGCCAGGGGGACGTCGTCGTCGCGCCCGCCAAGATGGCGCAGATTGCCGCGGCCATCGCGTCGGGCGGAGGCGTGCCGGATCTGCAGATCGAGGCGGACGCCCGCGAGCGCCGGGACGTGCCGTGGCTCGCGCCGTCGACCGCGCGCCTGCTCGCGTCCTACATGCGCGACGTGATCCTGAGCGGCACGGGACGCGCGCTGCGCGAGGCGCCCGTGCCGATCGCCGGCAAGACGGGCACGGCGGAGGTTTCGGGCGCGGACTCGCACGCGTGGTTCGCTGGCTTCGCGCCCTACGCGCCGTCGGCGCATCACATCGCCTTTGCGGTGCTGATCGAGAACGCCGGCTACGGGGGAACGGCCGCGGCTCCCGCCGCCGGCGAGATCGTCGCGGCGGCAGCGGCGCTCGGCCTGCTTCGAGGAGAGAAGCCATGAAACTCGGCGGCAAGGCGCGCTCGGCCGAGCGCAAGGTCAGCCGCGCGATCGACACGGTGGTCGAGCGGCTGGTGGGATCGTCGCCGCGGCAGCCGCTGGAGACTCTGCACGACGTGCTCGAACACATCGAGCGCCAGGTGCAGCCGGCCGGCCGCGGGACGTGGACGTTTCCGTTCAACCGCGTGACGGTGGAATTCGCGGCGCCGGCGCGCGACGCGAAGGCGAAGCTGGCCGCCGTGATCGGCGACGCCGACTCGCTCCGCGCGCGGATCGCCGACACGCTGGGGCCCTCGTGCCGCGTCGCGCCGCTCGAGGTACGGATTAAGTATCGACCGCAGGCGGGCGCCGACTGGATCCGCCCGGAGTACAACGTCCAGCTCGAACGCGTGGAGACGGCGGGCCCGGAGCCCGGCGCGCCCGTGGGCCCGGCGTCGATCGAACTCACCGTCGCGCGGGGCGTCGCCGACCGGCGGCGCTTCGGCTTCACGACGGGCCGGGTCGATATCGGCAGAGGAGCCGAGGTCCTCGACAGCCGGCAGCGCCTCGTGCGGCGCAACATCGTCGCATTCAACGAAGACGGCGGCGAGGCGAACGAGACCGTCTCCCGCCGTCACGCGCACGTGCTCTACCGCGAGTCGGCGCGCGAGTATCGCGTGTACGACGACAACAGCGCGCGCGGCACGAACATCGTGCGGAACGGCGCGACGATCCCCGTGCCTCCCGGCACGCGCGGGGTCCGCCTGCAGTCGGGCGACGAGCTGATGCTCGGCCAGGCGCGGCTGCGCGTGAAGATCGACGCGCCCCGCGCCGGTCTTACCGGCCCTCGAGAAACACCACGCGCCCGGTCCTGACGTCGAGCATGGCGCCGGTAAGGCTGCTCGTGA
>QHWR01000124.1:11722-14281 GCA_003223835.1 Acidobacteriota bacterium
CGCAACCCTTTCATTTCAGGGCTGCTCGTGATCACGAGCAGGGCTGAAGCCCTGCGCTACGAAACCGCCGGATCGTCATAGCGCAGCCCTTTCATTTCAGGGCTGCTCGTGATCACGAGCAGGGCTGAAGCCCTGCGCTACGAAACCGCCGGATCGTCGTAGCGCAGCCCTTTCAGGGCTGCTCGTGATCACGAGCAGGGCTGAAGCCCTGCGCTACGAACGGCTCGCATCCGCGTCAGCGGCCTTTCTCGCGTGCGAGCTGATCGCGGAACCGTTTCTCCGCGCGATCGATGTACGCGCGGTAGCCCTGCGAATCCACGAACGGGTTCGCCCCCCGCGGGTTCGCGCGCATCAGATTGTCGGCGATGCGAAACGGTTCGGCCGGCTGGTTGTCCGGCGTCGACGTCTGGCCCACCGCGGACAGCGTGATGAGTACCGTCAGTGAGAATGGAAGCATCGAGAGAGATGTTCGCACAAATCTGTATTCGCGCGGCCCGGAGTGTGATCGCGAAAACGTGCCGGCCCGCACATGTGAGCGTTTCCGGCGCTTTCGACGCGGGTATCGAGCTTGCGAACGCCGGGGCGTGCTGCGTTACCTGTGTTCCCGCTCTCTGCTGATCCTGTTGCCGCTCGCGGTTTGCGCGGGCCGTCTGCACGGGCACACGGTGACGACGCCGATTGGCGTCACGCAGGAACTGAATTGCTGCCTCACGATGGTGAGAATCGCCGCGACGCGCCGCAGCGCCCCTCCGCAGGTCCGCCGCGTGCGCGCCCCGCGTGCGCGGTCCGCGCGGTACGAGATCTCCTGACGTAGACTGAGCCGCACCACACGTCGCGCCCATGCGACTCCAGAAACGATCCCTCGCGCTCGCGCTGGTCGTCTCGTTCGCCGTGTACCTGACGCCGCTCGTCGGGCCGCACATGGTCACGTTCCTCGGCACCGCGCTCGCGAACGCCGTGACGAGCACGCCGCGCGAAACCGCCTGGGTCGCCGTCGATCTCGCGACCGCGCTGCTCGCGCAGGCGGTTCTTGCCGTCGCGGCGGCGTGGGCGCTGGTCCGCCCGCGTCAACGCTGGCCGATCGCCGCCGTCACGTTTCTCGCGCTGGTTTTCACGCTGCCGTATCTCTATCTCGTCGTCATCCCCACGCGGTTCCTCATCGAGCCGGACATCGCCCCCGAGCGCCACGACTGGGTCGAGCGCTGCGTCGTCCCCGACACCTGGCTGATGGCGATGCGGATGCCCGTGACGGTGACCGCGCACGAGATGTGGTGGGCGCAGCGATCGAGCGCGCGCTACGCGGTCCTGCGCGCGGCCACGTGCGATGCCGTGGATCCGCCGCTGCCGCAGCCTGCCGTGCGCCCCAACGGCACCGTCAAGTTCACGCTGATCCCGGCGTTTGTCATCTCGAGCGGCGCCACGCTGTTCGAGCGCACCAAAACCGGGCCGGGCACGCGCACGTGGTGGCTCTGGCGGGACGGGGGCGCGCCGCTGGCGCGAGTGGCGATCGATGGCCACGAGCTACTGCCGGTGCTCTCGAACAGCGGAGACGCCGTCGGCTGGGTCGAAGCGGTCCGCGCGGCCGCCGACGCGCCGGCGATCTACCGGATGCGCGTGCGCTCCATCGACGGCTCGTCGGAGGAACGCGCCGTGCTCGTTCCGTACCCGGCGTCGATGTCCGTTCCCGTCGAACTGGACACCGCCGCGCGCACGTTCAGCTTGTGGGAGGACGATCGCATCGTCACGCTGAATTTCGGCGGCGCCATCGTCGGACAATCGCCGCCGACGGCGGGTCTCGTCCGCGCGCAGTCGCAGACCTACGTCCGCACCGGCGATGGGTGGCTCGCGTGGGACGCGTATCGCGACAACGGTCCGTACGTGATCGCCTGGTCGCTCGCGGCCGGCTCCGGCCGTCACCAGGAGCGGAAGGGACGCACGATCACGAGCGCGGCCGTCGATCCGTCGGGACGCTACGTCGCCGTGAGCGCCAGCACCGCGCTCTCCATCGGCCACATCCGGGACACGGTCTACGTGCTGCGCGCGGATACCGGAGAGGAGGTGTACCGGCGGTACCTGCCCATGTACGTGCGGAGCACGGTTGCCTTCTTCGACGCCGGCCACTTCGCATATTGCGATCTCGCGGGGACGCACATCCTCGTGCTGCCGAAGCCGTAGCGGTGAGCGGCAGCGCGACCAACTGCACTCAGCTGCCAACAGGGCACGCGATGAGGGACAATGCCGGCCAGATTCGATGTTGCCGCTTATACTCCTTGCTCCTGTCGTGTGGGGCGTGTGGTGGGTTGCGTTCCCAGGCAGCGTCATTCGCTTCTATCGATGGTTTAACCGATACGCCAAGGTCCGAGACTTCGGATACAAACCGGCCACGATTCGAGTCTTCGGTGTGGCTTGGCTGGGTTTTCTCGCTGTGGTGGCGCTCCTGTCCTGGTGGCGGGGACCCGGATAATTTCAGAAGTTCTCAACAACGCGTCATTTCTTCCAGTCGATGTGCCGCGATCGTCGACGTGCCCCTGGTCGTGACACCCGGGCGGCCTGGCTGGA
>QHWR01000327.1 GCA_003223835.1 Acidobacteriota bacterium
GTGATTCCGTCCTCGGTGAACAAATCGAAATCGATCCGCGTGTGCAGACATCCCTGGCCGAAATGTCCGTAGAAGTCGCCAATGTAATGGTAGCGATCCAGCAGTTTTCGCAGATCGCGCAGGTAGCCGCCGAGCCGGTCTGGCGGGACCGCCGAGTCCTCCCAGCCTTCCCACGTCGGATGGTCGCTCGTCACGTGCGCCGTGGCCCCGAGGCCCGCCTCGCGCACCTTCCAGATCTGCTCCTCGTGGACGCGGTCGTCGAACACGCGCGACGCTGGGGCGCGCCCCTTCTTCTTCAGATCGTCGAGCATCCGGCTGGCGTGCGCGTCCGCCGCCTCCCGCGTGTCGCCGCCGAACTCCACGAGCAGCCACCCGCCGCCCGGCGGCAACTGTTGCAGCGAGTCTTCGCGGACGCCGATGTGCCGCACGTCGCGGATCAGCCGATCGTCCATGCCTTCCAGGCCGATCGGCTCGTACTCGAGGATTTGCGGCACCTGGTCGGCTGCCGCATAGACGTCGGGGTAGCCGAGCACCACCAGCGTCCGTGCCCGCGGGCTGGGCACGAGACGCACCGTCGCCTCGAGCACGGTCACGCACGTGCTCTCGCTGCCGACGAGCGCGCGCGCGACGTTGAACCCCTGTTCCGGCAGCAGCCACGGCAGGTTGTAGCCCGAGACGCGACGCGGGATCTTCGGATATTCGCGCCGAATCGCGCCGGCATGCTCGTCGATCAGCGCGCGCAGCTTCGCGTAAATGTCGCCGCGGCGGCCTCCGTCGGCCACAATGCGCGCGCGCTCCTCGTCGGACGTCGCGCCGACGCGCAGGCGCGTGCCGTCGTACAGCAGGATGTCGAGCTCCTCGACGTTCTCGTCTGTCTTGCCGGCCATCAGCGAGTGAACGCCGCACGAGTTGTTGCCGATCATCCCGCCCAGCGTGCAGTGATTGTGTGTGGCCGGATCGGGCGCGAACGTCAGGTGATCCCGCTCGGCGGCGTCCCGCAGACGATCGAGAATGACGCCCGGTTGCACGCGCGCCCGCCGCGCGTCCGGATCGAGCGCGACGATGCGGTTCATGTACTTCGAACAGTCGATGACGACCGCGACGTTGCAACACTGGCCGGCGAGGCTGGTGCCGCCGCCGCGTCCGACGATCGGCGCGCCGTGACCGCGGCAGACGCGCACGGTCGCGACGACGTCATCGGCGTCGCGCGGGAGGACGACGCCCAGCGGCACCTGGCGGTAATTCGATCCGTCCGTCGCGTACAGGGCGCGTGACCCGGCATCGAATCGTACTTCGCCCTCGACCGCAGCCCGCAGATCCGCCTCGAGCGCTGCACGCGACCGCTCCGGCCACGCGTGCGCGCCGAAACGCGCCCGGCGCGACGAGTCGGGCGAGCGTCGGAAGAGGAGCGGCTGATGCATATGCATAGAGGGCGTCAGCTCTGCCGATAGCGCTCAGCGTCGGTTCGTTTCAGATCCAGACCGAGTCCCGGACGCGTGCGATCCGGCTTGAGCAGGCCGCGCTCGGCGCGCGCCGCCCCGTCGAAGAGCATCTGCTCGATGCGGACGTGATCGTGGAAATACTCGACGTGGGCAACGTGGGGAAGCGCCGCGCAGACGTGCGCGTGAAGTGACGGCGCGGTGTGGGCGGACAGCGGAATGTTCCAGGCCTCGGCGAGCGCCGCGGCTTTCAGGAAGCCGGTGATGCCGCCGCAGCGCGTCGCGTCCGCCTGCAGGACGTCCACCGCGCGTGCTTCGAGCATCCGGCGAAAGTAATATGCGTCGTAGCCGTACTCGCCGGCCGCGATCGCCATTCCGGCCGGCGCGCGTTCAACGAGGAGCGAGAGCCCTTCGAGATCGTCGGACGAGACCGGCTCTTCGAACCACGTCACCCGATGGATCGCGAACCGCTCGGCCTGCGCGAGCGCCTGTTTCCTCGTATAGGCGCCGTTCGCGTCCACGAACAGCTCCGCCTCGTCGCCGATCGCCTCGCGCGCGGCCCGCACCCGCGCGACGTCGTCGCCGGGGATCCGCCCGATCTTCATCTTCACGCGCGCGATTCCGTCGGCGATCCAGCCCGCGAGCTGCCGGCGCAACTGATCGATCGAGTACGACGTGAACCCGCCGCTGCCGTAAACGGGGACGCCATCGCGCGCGGCGCCGAGCAGCGACACGACCGGCAGGTCCGTCAGCCTGCCCTTCAGATCCCAGAGCGCCGCATCGACGGCCGAAAGAGCGGCCGATGCGACCCCGGGGCGGCCGTTGTTGCGAAGGGCGATCGTCATCGCCGTCCACGCCGCGTTGATGTCCAACGCGTCGAGACCGCGGACGGCCGGGGCGAGCGTGGAGCAGATGAACGGCGCCGCCGCGGCGGACGCGAACGTGTAGCCGATGCCGCACCGGCCGGCCGCGCGCGCCTCGACGACCACCATCGTCGTCGAGTCCCATTCGAACGTGCCGTCCGATTCCGGCGCGTCGGTCGGAACGACGTACACGCTCGTGCCGAGTCGATCGAGAGCGGCGCCGGTCGTCATTTCTTGTGAGGCACGAAGTTGCTGGCGATCTCCTTGAGCGTCTGCTTGAGGAACCCGAGCGCGTCGGCATCTCCCTTGAGGACGCTCGAGCCGAACGCTTTGGCCTGCGCCAGCGTGATGTGCGGCGGCATCGGCGGCACGTCGGGATCCGTGATCGCCTCGAACACGAACGGACGGTCCGCGTTCAGCGCGCGGTCCCACGCGGGCCCGATCGCCTCGGGATGATCGATGCGGACGCCGTCGAGCCCGAGCGACCGCGCGTAGTCCGCGTACGGGAAGTCGGGCAGCGTCTGCGACGCCTCGAACTTCGGATCGCCGGCGAGCACGCGCTCCTCCCACGTGACCATGTTCAGGTCGCGATTGTTGAGGACGAGCACGATCAGCCGGGGATCGCTCCACTCCTTCCAGTACTTGCCGATCGTGATCAGCTCGTTCAGCCCGTTCATCTGCATCGCGCCGTCGCCGGCGATCGCGATGACGACGCGCTCCGGATGGCAGAACTTCGCCGCGACGGCGTACGGCACCGCCGGTCCCATCGTCGCCAGCGTGCCCGAGAGCGACGCCATCATCCCGCGGCGGATCTTCAGGTCGCGCGCGTACCAGCTTGCGGCCGACCCTGAGTCGCACGACAGAATGCATTCATCCGGCAGCCGCGGCGACAATTCCCAGAACACACGCTGCGGGTTGACCGGCTCCGCGTCGTGCATCGCGCGCGCCTCGAGGACCTGCCACCAGTCCGCGACCTCTTTCTCGATCTTGTTGCGCCAGTCGCGGTCCGCCTTGCGGTGGAGCAGCGGCAGCAGCGCGCGCAGCGTTTCGCGGCTGTCGCCGACGAGGC
>QHWR01000329.1:0-3785 GCA_003223835.1 Acidobacteriota bacterium
CGCGTCATGCGCGGACACGATGAAGGAGGTTCCGAGCGGACGCGACGGCGTGCACGCGATCGCCGGAGGTACCTTGTCGATGACGGTCACGATCTGTGTGTCGGCGGCGGTACGGTTCTTCGAGTCCGTCGCCGTCCACGTGACCGTGGTGGATCCGAGGGGGAACCGCGCGGGCGCGTTGTTGCTGATCGTGACTGGGCCGCCGCCGCAGACGTCCGTGCCCGTGGCCCCCCCGATCGTATGGTCGTGACAGGAGAAGAGCGTCACGTTGGGCGGCGCGTCGATCGTCGGCGTGGACACCGGCGATTGATCGGCATTCGGGAAGAACGGACAGTTGTCCAGGTGATCCGGAACGCCGTCAGCGTCGGTATCGGGGAAGGCCAGCGTTCCGGAGACGTTCGCGGTGATCGTTCCGCGGTCGTGTTCATCGATGGCGCAGACGACGAAGCAGCCGCCCTGGAAGTGCATCGTCTGCGCGGTGACGACGTGAATCGAGAAACGCCCCGTGTCGAGATCGATGGCGCCGGTCACGTCCTCGCTCGGGCGCCTGAGGCTCCGCTCGAGGTCGCCGTCCCGGCGATCGATCACCTGGATGAGAAAGAGCTCCCTGGGGATGGTGAAGGTGTATCCGCGGCCGGTCGCGGGGACCGCGGTGAACGACACCGCTCGTTCGAGCTGAACGCCGATCTCGCTATAGCTCACCGATGCGCGCACCGCCCCGCAATCGCCCGACGCGCCGAAGCCGTCGAACGTCACGTGCAGCCGGATCAGCGAGAAGATCTTGTTCACGGACAGATCGGTCCCCAGCGCCGGGCTCAGCGCGATGCCTCCGCCGGAGACGGCGACGATCCGGCTGATGTGGTGATCGCACGGGATGTCCTGTTCGACGTCCAGCGTGCCCGTGGGCCTCTCGATGACCGCCGGCCGGAAGTCGGTCGCGCGCGCCGTGCGCGCGAGTCCCGCGATGGCGAGCACGATGACAGCGATGACGAGCAGCATCCGTTTGGTGTTCATGGCTTCTCTCCTCCTAACGGATGCGCACGAGGACGACCGCGCCGAGCTGGCCGCCCTGTTCCAGGAACGACGTGTCGACGCGGAGCGGATAGTGCGCCGGAGTCAGGCTCGTATAGAACGGCATGCATTCGATGTTCGTCGAACAGGACCCCGTCACTTTCGCGTAGCTGACCTCCGCGGTCCCATCGAACTTGTCCTTCAGGGAGATCCGGAATTTGTCCGTTGAGCCGAATGTGCCAAAGTCGCCCGACGCCGAGCAGTTGTTATATGGTCCGATGACCTGCGCCCCCTTCTCGAACACGTAGTAGCAGCCTTCACTGAAGAGCGAGATCGCGAAGTTGATCTGGTGGTAGTCGGTGTTCGTATCGCCGGGCCCTTCCGAGAACCCGGCGACGCGCGTCGCGGCCGGACCGGAGGCGGTGAACTCGACGTACGCGTCATTGCCGGTGTCGTTCACGGTGTCAACCGTGTCTCCCGAATCGGCGCCCGCATCGAACATGTGGGTCGGGTTGTCGGCCGAGCGCGTGAGCGTGCTGCTGCCGCCGCCGTCGTCGACGCCGACCTGGTTCTTCCAGACGACGGGGTCTGGGATGCGCCGCTGGTAGACGAAGGCGGCGCCGGCGTCGGAGCAGGCGCCGGAACAGAACGTCGGTTCGAGCGCGTTGACGGCGACGCTGGTGCGGTTGGCACAGTCCGCAAAGGTGATCGCAGTCGCGGGCACGACGCCGGGCGCCGTCAGGTCCTCGCATTGCGCGATGCACACGTCGAGCGCGCTGGCGCCGTCCGGCACGCGGGCTGAGCAATCCACGCAGACCGGCAGGCCTTCGGGAAATGGCCCCTCGAACTCGACGACTTGCGGCAGGCCGTTGTCGCAGATCTTCGAATAGTCCAGCACCTTCGTGCCGGTCGCCTTCACGATGAGCGCCTCCGCGCCCGCCGCGAGCGTGAAGCCGGCATCGACGAGATCGGCGATCTCCTGCTCGTCGGCGGGGCAGTGACGGCTCTCGGGTTTCTCGATCTGGCAGAACACCACGCCGCTCGGCTCGGGACCGGGATCGAGATTTGAGGTCAGCGGGGGAGCGATGCCCCCGGCCGATAGCGCGCAGCCCGGCAGCGCCAGCAGCGCCAGTGGCCAGATCCAGTTGACCCGCAAGCAGCGGATGCGCGCCGTGAAGAAACCACGCATGGATGATGCTCCTGCTTCTGTTCCGAGAGTCTTACTTCGGATATGTGCAAGCGGCCGTCGACGTGTTGCCGGATCCGTCGGTCGCGAGAATGACGCCCTGCCCCTTGCCGACGAAGAATTTCCGGATGCCGTCCTTGCCGACGCTGTTCTGCAGCCGGATGCCGGCCTGTCCGACTTCCTCGATCTTGATTTGCTCGCCGTTGCCGATCACGTAGCTGCCCAGCGTCAGGACCGGTTCGCCGCACGCGTCGAAGCCGGTCACGATGAACGCCGTCCCCAGCGGACTCGTCGGCGTGCACGCAACCGTTGGCGGCACGGTGTCGACGACGATCACGTTCTGCGTAGCGGTGTTGAAGTTGCCGGCGAGGTCGGTCGCCTTCCACGTGACGACCGTCGTGCCGACGTAGAAGTACCCGGGCGAGTTGTTCGTGATCGTGGGGATGCCGGCGCAATCGTCGATGGCGGTCGCCGCGCCGAGCGCGACGGGGCCGCAGTCGAATACGTGAATGTCGAGCGGGACGAACGTGAACGTCGGGTTCGTCGTGTCGACGATCGTGACGGTCTGGAACGCGTCGGCCGACCGGCTCTTGCCGTCGACCGCGGTCCACTTCACGGAGTTCGGCCCCGTGAGGAACTGCGCCGGCGCGTTGTTGCTCACGGTCACGGGCCCGCCGTCGCACACGTCGGCCGCGTTCGCGATCCCGAGGTGGTGATCGAGGCACGAATGGAGCGTGACCGGCGGGGGCGCGGTGATCGTCGGCGTCGGCACCGGCGATTGATCCGCGTTCGCCACGAACCGGCAGTTGTCGCTGCGATCGGGCACGCCGTCGTGGTCGGTGTCGGGAAACACGATCGTCCCCGTCACGTCGGTCGTCATCGTCCCGTCGTCGTCTTCGTCGATCACGCAGACGATGAAGCAGCCCGCCTCGAAATGAATCGTCTGAGCGGTGACGACGTGCATCGACAGCGTGCCGTTGGTCAGGTCGATCGATCCCGTGACGGCGGCGTTCGGTTTTTTCAGGCTGTGTTCGATGCTGCCATTGATGAAGTCGGCGACCTGCAGCAGGAAATCGGTCTTGGGAATCGTGAACGTGTGCGCGCCGACCCCGGTGTAGTTGTCGGTCTCGCCGAACGGCCCGCAGCTTCCGGACGCGGTGAAGTTGGCGAAGAACACGGTCAGCTGCGTCAGCGCGAACAGCTTGTTGCCCGCGACGTCGATGCCTTCGGCGGGCGTCAGCACGATCTCGCCGCCGGTGACGGCCGGCGTCCGGCTGACGTGGCCGCACGGAATGTCCTGCTCGATCTTCAGCGTGCCCGTCAGGCTCGTCACGATCGCGGACTGGAGGTCGGCGCCGCGTGCCGCGCCCGCCGTCAGCATGAATCCGCTCGTGCCGGCGGCCACGAGGAGCATCCACTTGGTTTTCATCATTTCCTCTCCTCTATTAACGGATGCGCACGAGGCGGACGTTGGTCAACGTCGCGTTCGCGTTGAACAGCGATGAGTCGACCCGCAGCGGATAGTGAGCCGCGACGACACTCGTATGAAGAATGGTTTCGGGGCAGGGGGAGCCGTCGCTGCAGGAAC
>QHWR01000329.1:3793-5055 GCA_003223835.1 Acidobacteriota bacterium
GACCTGCGCCGTGCCGTCCTGGTTGTCCTTCACACGGACGCGGAACGTCTGGCCCGCCAGGTAGGGACCGAAGGAACCGGGCGTGGTCCCGCTGTTGTCCGGCCCGATCACCTGCGTGCCGAGCTCGAAGATGTACACATACCCGTCCGAGAAGACGTTGATGGCGAAGTCGATCGTGGTGTAGTTGGTGTTCGTGTCCGGTGGCGCGCCGACCGACAGGCCGCAGAGACGCACGGTATCCTGCTCGGCCGCGGTGAACTGCACGTAGCCGTCGCCGTGGTCGATCGTCTGAGACGACGCGGCGCCCGCGTCGAACGCGCCGCTGAACGGCGCGGTCCGCCTCAGCGTGTTGTTGTCGGCGTCGAACGTGCCGGCGTTGATGACGTTCGTCCAGACGACCGGATCGGAGATGCGTCGCGGGTCGCTGAAGCCGCTGCCGAGGAACATCCCGTCGCTCGAACACGCGCCCCCGAAACAGAAGGTGGGACTTTGGGCGTTCGTGCTCACATGGGCGCGCGTGCTACACGATCCAAACGTGCCGGCGTCGGTGTCGAGGCACTGCGCCACGCACACGGCGGTCGCGTCCGCGTGCGGGAACGGAATCACCGAGCAGTTGATGCAAACCGCCGATCCTTCAGGGAACGGTCCATCGAACATCACTTTCTGGGGCGAGCCACCACAGCTCAGGCGAGCCGCCGGTGAATCGTCGATGCCCCAGGGCGCCGTTCTGCCAGCCACGAGGGCGACCGCGGTCTCGGACAGGCGCAGGCCCATCGCCACTTCCTCGTCGGTCGCGCACGTGCGCGGTCCGGGTCGTTCGATGTCGCAGAAAACCGCGCTGCTCTCTGGCGACGATCCACGATTCAGATTCGTCGGCCCGGCGATCCCGCCTCGCTCCAGCGCGCAATTGGGGAGCGACAGAAGCGCCAGCGCCCAGATCCCGCCGGCGCCCAGCCGGCGCAGACCCGCCTTCAGGAAA
Organism: Acidobacteriota bacterium; assembly: GCA_003223835.1. Taxonomy (GTDB): domain Bacteria; phylum Acidobacteriota; class Vicinamibacteria; order Vicinamibacterales; family 2-12-FULL-66-21; genus Gp6-AA38. The sequence goes on from QHWR01000329.1 coordinate 4,773, forward strand.
TCGCGCATGAGAACATCCTCCTCAGCGAACGTTACGCGCAGGAATCGGCATCACTGCGCTCGCACGCAACCGTGCGGCGCGCTGACTCTGAATACGCGGATCGCGGTCCGGTGATTGTTAATTCAGCGTTACATGTCACCGAGCCGCCGGAAACGACACGTGTTCCCCGAGCGGCAAGTCCCGTTGTGTTGTTCGTGAATCGAGCGGCGGGAATTATGCCTCGTTGTCCGAGGCGGGGGAAGTGAAAATTTTGTCATCGCCCGGCGTCACACGCACGATCGGG
>QHWR01000125.1 GCA_003223835.1 Acidobacteriota bacterium
TGGCCGCGGTAGTGATAGGGGTACACAATCGTCGGCTTGAACGCCTTCACGCACTCCGCGGCTTCCGACGGCGGCATCGTGTACGGCAGGTTCATCGGCACGAACGCAACGTCGATGTTCTTGAGCGCCTTCATCTCCGGCGTGCACTCCGTGTCTCCCGCGATGTAGATCCGCTTGCCGCCGAGCGTGACGATGTAGCCGTTGCCGCGCCCTTTGTCGTGGAAGAGCTGGCCGGCGGCCGGGCCGCGCTGCAGGTTGTACATCGGCACCGCCTCGATGGTGACGCCGTCGACTGTCTTGATTTCACCGTTCGCGATCACCGCGGCGCCCGTCAATTTCCCGGCGGCAGCGGCCGGCGCGACCACCGTCGTCGTGTCCTTCTTCAGCTTCGCGATCGACGCGGGATCGAGGTGGTCGCCATGGATGGCAGCGTGCCGAAATTCGCCTGCGCGACCGGATCGACGTCGATGACGTGCTGGCCGTGCGCGATCTGCAGCGTCGCGTGATTGATCGGAACGATCGTGATGTTGCCGCCGCTCGCGGGGATCGTGTCGGCCGCCGCGGCGAGGAGCGTGACCACGATGCCACTAATGGCTGCTGACATGAGATATCGCATGGCCGCCATTGTACGCCACTGAGGAACGCCACTGAGGAACGCCGAAGGATCAAGCCACAGATGCACACAGATGAACACAGATAACTCCAATGAGTTTTGGGTTTTGTCTCAAATGAGTTTGGGTTTATCTGTGTGCATCTGTGGCTGATCCCTCCGTGTGCATCTGTGGCCCGCGCTGAATGGTATGCTGTGGCCATTCTTCTCTTCTGTGGGCCATGTCGTTTTCCGCTTTCCATCCCATCGTTCAACGCTGGTTCACGACGGCCATCGGTACGCCGACATCCGCGCAGCTGAGCGGATGGGCGTCGATTCGTGACGGGCGCCACACGCTCATCGCCGCGCCGACCGGGTCCGGCAAGACGCTGGCCGCGTTCCTGTCCGCGCTCGACGAACTGACGCGCGACGCGCTCGTCGCGCCGCTCGCCGATGAAGTCCGCGTGGTGTACGTCTCGCCTCTCAAGGCGCTGAGCGCCGACATCCACAAGAACCTGGCGGAGCCGCGGCGCGCGATCAGGCGCGACGCCGAAACGGCGGGCCTTTCGGCGCCACGGATCACGGCCGCCGTGCGCACCGGCGACACGACGCAGGCGGAGCGCGCGGCGATGCTGCGCACGCCCCCGCACATCCTCGTCACGACGCCCGAGTCGCTGTACCTGCTGCTGACGGCCGAGCGCAGCCGTCAGATGCTCCACACGGTTCGCACCGTCATCGTGGACGAGATCCACGCGGTGATCGGCACGAGGCGCGGCGCGCACCTTGCGCTCTCCCTCGAGCGCCTGCAGCAGGTTGCCGAACGTCCGCTCCTGCGCATCGGCCTGTCGGCCACGCAGAAGCCAATCGCGGAGGTCGCGAATTATCTGACCGCCGGCGGCGGCTGCACGATGATAGACGAAGGACACCGCCGCGAGATGGATCTCGCGGTCGAGATCCCGCGGTCGCCGCTCGACGCCGTGATGGCGCACGAAGTCTGGGAGGAGTACTACGACCGGCTCGCCGCGCTGATCCGCGACCACCGGACGACGCTGGTGTTCGTCAACACGCGGCGGATGGCGGAGCGGCTGGCGCGGCACCTGAGCGATCGGCTTGGCGAGGACGCCGTCACCGCGCACCACGGCAGCCTCTCGAAAGAAACACGGCTCGACGCCGAGGCGCGGCTGAAGAGCGGCGGCCTGCGCGCGCTCGTCGCGACGGCGTCGCTCGAACTTGGCATCGACGTCGGCCACGTGGATCTCGTCTGCCAGATCGGATCGCCGCACCGGATCGCCACGCTGCTCCAGCGCGTCGGCCGGTCCGGCCACACGATCGCGGGCACGCCGAAGGGACGCGTCTTTCCGACGACGCGCGACGATCTGATCGAGTGCGCGGCGCTGCTCGGGTCCGTCCGGCGCGGCGAATTGGACGCGATCGTCCCGCACGATGCGCCGCTGGACGTGCTCGCGCAGCAGATCGTCGCCGAATCGTGCTGCCGCGAGCACTCCGAAGACGAGCTGTTCACGCTCGTGCGCCGCGCGTGGCCGTATCGCGACCTCCAGCGAAGCGACTTCGACGCCGTGCTCGCGATGACGGCGGACGGCTTCTCGACGCGGCGCGGCCGCCGCGCTGCGCTGGTCCATCGCGACGAAGTCAACCGCCTGGTGCGCGGCCGCCGCGGCGCGCGGCTGCTCGCGCAGACCTCGGGCGGCGCGATCCCCGAGATCGCGGACTACCGGGTCGTCGTCGATCCGGGCGACACGTTCATCGGCACCCTGAACGAGGACTTCGCGATCGAGTCGATGGCGGGCGACATCTTTCAGCTCGGCAACGCGTCGTGGCGTGTGCTGCAGGTGGGCGCGGGCACGGTCCGCGTCGCCGACGCGCATGGCGCGCCGCCCAACATTCCGTTCTGGCTCGGGGAGGCGCCGGCCCGGAGCGACGAGCTGTCGCGCGCGGTGAGCGACCTGCGCGCGGCGGTGGATGCGCGGCTCGCGGCTCCCGGCTTCAGCCGGGAGGATCTCATTGCGTGGTTCGCGTCGGAGACGAGCCTGACCCTGGACGCCGCCGACCAGGCGCTTGCGTATCTCGCCGAGGGACACCGCGCGCTCGGCGTGATTCCGACGCAGCGGACGCTCGTCCTCGAGCGGTTCTTCGACGAATCGGGCGGCATGCAGCTCGTGCTGCACGCGCCCTTCGGCAGCCGTGTGAACCGGGCATGGGGGCTCGCGCTGCGGAAGCGCTTCTGCCGTCAGTTCAACTTCGAGCTGCAGGCCGCCGCGACGGAAGACGCGCTGATGCTCTCGCTCGGGCCGCAGCACTCGTTCCCGCTCGCCGACGTCTTCCGCTATCTGCACCCCGAGTCGGCGCGCGACGTGCTCGTGCAGGCGTTTCTCGACGCGCCGGTGTTCGAGACGCGGTGGCGCTGGAACGCCACGCTGTCGCTCGCGGTTCCACGCAGCCGCGGCGGGAAGAAGCTCGCGCCGCAGCTGCAGCGGATGCTCGCCGCCGACCTGTTGTCGTCGGTCTTCCCCGACGCGGCGGCATGTCTCGAGAACATCCCTGGCGATCGCCAGATCCCCGATCACCCGCTCGTCGCCCAGACCGTCCGCGACTGCCTCGAAGAAGCGATGGACTTCGACGGGCTGCGGGAAGTGCTCGCGCGCATCCATCGCGGTGAACTGCGGCTCGTCTCACGCGACACGCCCGAACCGTCGGTCTTCGCGCACGAGATCGTGGACGCGAAGCCTTACGCCTTCCTCGACGATGCGCCGCTCGAGGAGCGGCGAAGCCACGCCGTGCAGACGCGGCGCGCCGGCGAGGCGGCCGCGGACGATCTGGGCGCGCTCGACGCCGCCGCGATCGAGCGCGTCCGCGAGGAAGCGCGTCCCGACCCGCGCGACCCCGACGAGCTGCACGACGCGCTGATGACCGCAGGGTTTCTGACGGATCGCGAAATGGCTGTCTTCCGCCTGAAGGCGGAAGCCACGAATTCATCAGAGAATGAGGGACTCGTGGCTTCCGCCTTCAGGCGGAAGGATGGTCTGGACCAATTTCTGTCGGATCTGATGTCCGTCGGCCGCGCCACGTGCGTCTCGATCGCCCAAACCACAGCTCCAAGCCTCGTGATCGCCGCCGAGCGTCTGCCCGAGCTGCTCGCGATTCATCCTGACGCGCGGCTGGATCCACCAATCGCGCCCCCCGCGTCGAGAACGCAGCGGATGTGGACGCGCGCGGACGCCGTCGCCGAACTGGTCCGCAGCCGTCTCACGCTGCTCGGTCCGACGACGGCGGCGGCGCTGGTCGAGTCGCTTGCTATTGAAGACGCGGAAGCCGAAGCCGCGCTGCTCGCGCTCGAATCCGAGGGCGTCGTGCTGCGCGGCCGATTCACCCGCCCGCCTTCGCCGCGAAGCGGCTACGGCGGGCCTCGCCGAAGCCCGCACGACACGCGCGCGGGCGAAGGCGGGGCGCCATCCGTCCTCGAATGGTGCGATCGCGCGCTGCTCGCGCGCATCCATCGCTACACCGTCAACCGCCTGCGCGCCGAGATCGAGCCGGTCAGCCCCGCCGATTTCATGCGCTTCCTCTTCAAGTGGCAGCACGTCGATCCGTCCGATCGCCTGGCCGGCATCGACGGGCTGCGCGAAACGATCGCGGCGCTCGATGGCTACGAGCTGGCGGCCGGCGCGTGGGAGCGCGCCGTGATTCCCGCGCGCGTGGACGGTTACGACCCGTCGATGCTCGACCTGCTCTGCCTCGCGGGCGAGGTCGGATGGGCGCGGCTGTCGCCCGCCTCGAGCCCGCGGCCCAATGGCGATCCGCCACGCCTCGCGCCGGGTACGCCGATCGCCCTCTTCCTGCGCGAACACGCCGACGTCTGGCTCTCGCTGCGATCGAACGAGGACGACGCGGAGTCGCGCCTGACGGCGAACGCGCGGCGCGTCCTCGACACGCTGCGGTCGCGAGGCGCGTCCTTCTTCAACGATCTGCGCGTGGCGTGCGGTCTCGATCTGGACGAGGCGCGGCTCGCGGTCGGCGTCCTCGCGGCCACCGGCCTCGCCTCGTCGGACGGGTTCTCGGGGCTTCGCGCGCTCATCTGGACGGCGCACGGCCGCGCCGCGGCGGCGGATCGCCGCACGAACTTCGCCGGCCGGTGGACGGTGGTGGACTTCCGCCTGAGGGCGGAAGCCACAAAACCAGAAGCCACAAGACCAGAAGCCATCGAGCAGCAGGCCTGGACGCTGCTCCGGCGCTACGGCGTCGTCTTCCGCCGGGTGCTGGCGCGCGAGGCGAACGCCGCGCCGTGGCGCGAGCTGGCGCGCGTGTACCGCCGCCTCGAAGCGCGCGGCGAGATTCGCGGCGGACGGTTCGTCTCGGGGATGTCCGGGGAACAGTTCGCGCTCGCGGGCGCCGTCGAGCGGCTGCGGGAGGTGCGCCGCACGCCGCACGACGGCCGGCTGCTCGCCATCAGCGCCGCCAACCCGCTGAACCTCGCCGGCATCGTCACCGCGGGCGAACGCATTCGCGCCGCGGGACGCAATCGCCTCGTCTATCGCGACGGCGTTCCGCTCGCCGTTCTCGAAGGAGAGATCGTCCGTCAGCTTGCGCCGGTCGATGCGGCGATTGCCGCGGACGTGTCGCGGGTTCTGCATCGTCGCCGCCGCCCTGCGCTGCTTCGGTGATCTATCCGGCTTCAACCGGCGCGGACGAGCGCCACGCGACGGCGCCTGAAAGCACGAACGCGGCGCCAAACCCGGCCGCCAGCGCGACCGCCGCAATCGCGTCGATACCGCGCCACGGATGCGAAGGAAACACCAGGAGCAGCCGTTCCAGCCAGATTCCGGCCAGCGAGAAGCACGAGGCGGCGACGACCATGCGGCTCGTCCGCCGCGCGAGCAGCAGCAATGATGGCACGGCAAAACAGCACGCGAGGACGGCTGCGGAAACGATGCGCCAGCCGTCCCGCGTGCGGGCCACCAGAAAGGCGAATTCGTCAGGTAAGTTCCCGTACCAGATGACGAGATATTGCGACCAGAACAGATAGATCCACAAGAATGAGAACCCGAGCAGCAGCGCGCCCATGCTGCGCGCGCGCTTCTCGTCGAGCGCCGGAGCGTCCCGGCGCGAAGGCGCCAGCGCCGCCGCGACGGCGACGGCGGAGATCCCGGCATACAGATTGGTGACGGCGAAGTATCCGGGAAACAGCGTGCTCGTCCATTGCGGATCGAATCGCATCACCAGATCGATCGCGAGGAGGCTCATGACGGCGGCAAACACGAGCAGCAGGACGACCGCGGCCGGCGACCGGCGCCATCGTCCGCCAACGGATGCAACCGAACACGCGTAGAGCGCGCCGACCGCGAGTGCGTCGCGGACGGCAATCCACGAACTCGCGCGACGTCCCGCCGCGTCGAACAGCACCGCCGTACCGGCGATTAACAACAGCATCAACGGAACCGCCGCAGCAAGGAAGCGCGCGGACGTCTCTGCGATGCGGCGAATCGCACCGGTCCATTCCGCTCCAGTCAACTCGAGCAGAGCGGCAAACGCGGCGCCGCCCCCGGCCACCCCGGACCAGAAGAGCAGGTTCGCGAGGAACATCCTCCACGCGCCTGCCGCATCCACGTGCGCGGCGATCGCGAACACCACCGCAGCGCCGAGCGCAACCCCGATGGCCGCAGCGGACCGCGACCGATCGGCCGGCGCCGCGATCATCGAGCACCCGATCGGAATTGACGCACGAACATCACGACGTCCCATCGCTCGTGGGGCGTCAGCTCGTAGCGATATGACGGCATGCGCGCCGTTCCATTGGTAACCGTGCCGTACAGCCAGCCATCCGAGTGCTGCTGCACCGCGTCGCTCGTGAGGTCGGCGGGCCGGACGTCTACGCCGAGCATGAAGTGCTTCGGCACGAGTCCGTCACCTGTTCCACTGAGGCCGTGACACGGCACGCAATAGATCTCGTACAAGGCGCGCCCGTTCGAGGCGCTCACGGAGGGCGGCGGCGTTTGAGACAGGCGTTCGGCGGTCGAGCGATCCAGTCGCGGCTCGCCCCTGGTCGTGAGCGTCCCCGCAGCCGGCTCGCGCGGACTGTGCGTGCTCGCCAGCGATGGCTGCTCGCGCATTTCGTGCTGCCACGGTGCGTCGCATCCTGCGCTGAGCAGTGCGGCAGCCACGATCGTCAGGCGAATCACACGACGCGCCATTGCAAGGCTCCTGCCTCACGGACAAGCTCGATCGCCTCAGGGATCCGCGCTCCATCGCAGCGCATCAGCAGGCCGAAGTGCGCATCGGTGAAGGCGGGTTCGTGGCCGGCAGGACTATCCCGCCGCGACACCGCCGCGCGGCGCAGAAACGCCGCGACGGCGCCCAGCGATGCCATCAGGATTGTCGTCTCGAACGCGATCAACACGAACGGGGGAATCGACAGGAGCGGCTTACCGCCGACGATGAGCGTCGGCCACTGGGCGGTGGTCCAGATCGTCAGCGCGAAACCGGCGATGCAGCCGGCGATCGCGCCCCCGAGCGCCATCGCCCCGATCGTCCTCGACGGCCCTGCCGCGGCCTCGACCAGCTCCTCGTCGTACGCGGGTGCGAACGCGGTCACCGGCTCGATGTGCGCCATCCTGGCGGTGTGGATGGCGTTCAGCAGGCGGCGGCGATCGTCGAACACCGCGAGGACGCCGGCACTGCGTCCGCGCGCCGGATCAGCCACGGTGCGACTCCAGCAGGTTCTGCTTGGTCTCGGCAATCGGCACGGCCGGGATGTGCCCGATCAGCAGCAAGTACCAGAACAGGAACCACGAGATGCTGCCGCCGACGATCGTCCATTCGAAGACGCTGGGCCTGTACGTGCCCCAGACGGACGGATCGAAATCGTGCGCGAGCGACGTCACGATCGTCATGAGTCGCTCGCACCACATGCCGACGTTGATCAGCAGCGAGATGCAGAAGAGCGCGGTCAGGCTGCGCCGTACCCGGCGGCGAAAGAGCGACAGCGGCACCAGAGAAACGCAGGCGATGGTCGTCCAGAACAGCGGCCAGAAGTCGCCGGTCACGCGGAACAGGAACGTGCTCCGCGTAAATGGCCGGTCGTCGCGCACGCTGAAGATCGCTTCCATCACGTACGAGTATGTGAGGATCAGCGACATGACGATGATGAGCTTGCCGACGTTCTCGAGATGATCGACCGTGACGTAGTCCTGCGCCCCGAGCAGAAATCGGGCGGGGATCACGAGCGTCAGCACCATCGCGAGGCCCGACAAGATGGCGCCCGCGACGAAGTACGGCGCGAATATCGTGCTGTGCCAACCCGGAACGATGGCCGCCGCAAAATCCCAGGACACGATGCTGTGGACCGACACGACGAGCGCGGTAACGATCGCGGCGAGGATGCCGTACGCGCGGCGGAAGCCGCGCCACTCGCCGGCAGTGCCGGACCATCCGAGCGCGAGGCGCCGGAAGATGGCGCGCTGCCGGCCACCGGATCGATCGCGCACGACCGCGAAATCGGGCACCAGCGAGAGATACCAGAACAGCACGCTGGCGACGAAGTACGTGGCGACCGCAAACGCGTCCCAGATCAGCGGTGAGCTGAAGTTGACCCAGAGCCCGCGTTCGTTGGGATACGGAATGAGCCAGTAGAAACGCCACGCGCGTCCCAGATGCAAGACCGGAAAGATGGCGGCCGTCATCACCGCCACAATCGTCATCGTCTCGGCAGCGCGGGCGATCGACGTCCGCCACCGCGCGTGGAACAGATAGAGGATCGCCGACACGAACGTGCCGGAATGCGCAACCCCGATCCAAAAGACAAAGGCCGTGATGTAGAAGCCCCACATCACGGGATGATTGAGGCCGGTGACCTGGAGTCCCGAGTAGATCTGCTGGATCCAGAGCAACCCGGCGATCGACCAGCCGTACCCGCAGAGCCCGACAGACCCCCAGTACGCGAACCATCCGACGCGGCTCCACGTGAACGTCCGGAAAATGTCGTCGGTGACGCGGTGCAGTTCGACCGTGAGCGACTGCCCGGGCATTGTCACTCGGGCACCACGCGCTTCAGATACGCGATGGCCGGTCTCGTGTTCAGCTCTTCGAGCACGTGGTAGCTCCGCCGGTCCTGCGACAGGCGCGTGACGCGGCTCGCGGGATCGTTCAGGTCGCCGAACACGATGGCCTGCGCCGGACAGGTCTGCGCGCACGCCGGGGTGACGTCACCGTCGCGAAACGGCCGCTGCTCGCGCGCGGCGACATTCTTGCCCGCCTGGATCCGCTGCACGCAGAACGTGCATTTTTCCATCACCCCCGCGCTCCGGACCGTCACGTCCGGATTCAACGACAGCTCGAGCGGCGAAGGCCACGACGGCCGCGAAAAATTGAATCGCCGTACCTTGTACGGACAGTTGTTCGAGCAGAACCGGGTCCCGATGCAGCGAACGTACACCTGCGCGTTGAGCCCCTCGGGGTTGTGATACGTCGCGTACACGGGGCATACGGGTTCGCATGGCGCCTCATCGCATTGCTGGCACAACATCGGCAGGAACACCGATTCGAAACGGCGGACTCCGCTCGCCGGCACGCGCGGCGCGTCGTAGCGCTCGATGCGAATCCACGACATCTCGCGTCCCTCGGCGCAGGCGCGCTCGCCGGCCACAGGCACGTTGTTCTCCGCGTAACACGCCGCCACGCACGCGCTGCATCCCGTGCACGCATTCAGATCGATCGCCATGCCCCACCGATGTTCCCGGTGGGCGTGCGGCGGGTAGAGATCCGCCGGAAGATGTCTTTCGCGCGCGACGGCGGATGCGCTCGGACGGATCACCTGCGCCATCGGCGGACGTCCCGGCGGCATTTCCGTCTCGGCCTGCAGCACGATCAGACGCCGCCGGCCCTGGCGGACCAGCGACACGCCGTCGACGCGCCACGACGAGCCGTCGGGCGGCAGCAGCGCGACCGCGCGGGCCCCTCGTGCCTGCGCGTTCCGCAGTGCGGCGCGACGACCGTAGCCCAACGGCATCGCGACGACGTCGGGCCGAACCCCCTCATACAGACGCACAACGGTCGTCACGCTGCCGGACGCGGACTGCACGCCTACGACATCGTCCTGCGCGAGCCCGAGGCGGCGCGCGGTGTCGGGATGGATTTCGATCCACCCGTTCCAGACCGTCCGGCTGACCGGATCGGGAATCTCCTGCAGCCACGCGTCGTTCGCCTGGCGGCCGTCGTACAGAAACGGCGAGGGGAACGCGATCAGCGTCAGGCTCCCGGCCGGCCGCGAATCTGGGAGCGGCACCGCCGGGAATGAGCCGGTGAAATCGCGCATGGCAGCCGCGACCGGTGCAGCGCTTGAATAACGACCGCCGCGCTTCAATGCATCCGTCCATGCCTGATCGGACGGCGAGAGGGCGCCCCAGAATCTCGACACGTATGACGCGTAGTCCCCCGGGCCGAGCGCCATCGCCCGCTCCGCGTCGAGGCGCCTCGCAACGTTCAGCAGCACGTCTCCGCTCGCGCGCGTTGACAGGATCGGTGCCATCGCCGGCTGCAGCATTCCCGCGACGCCGGCGCGCGGCGCGTAGTCTCCCCAGCTCTCCAGGGAATGATGGTCCGGCAGGATCAGGTGCGCCTGCGCCGTCGTCTCGTCCGGCGTCGACGCGAGGCTCACGACGAAGGGCACGCGCGCGAGCGCAGACTCGAACGCGCCGCCGGGCAGCGCGTACGCGGGGTTCGCGTGGTGCACCAGGAGCACGTCGATGTTGCCGTGCGCCAGCGCGCGCTCCAAATCGAGGATTTCATCGCGGGTCGCGAGCCCGTCCAGCGCGGAACCGCCGCCAAATGTCACGGTGCGCCCGAGATTCCCCCCGACCGCGTTGAGGAGCAGCACCGCGACTTCGAGATCGATCGCGTGAGGATCGCGGGTTGCCGCGCCGCCGCCCACCGCCAGCGATGGCCCGGCGGTCGTGAACTGTCGCGCCAGCGCGTGGACGTCCGCGGGCTGCACGTCGGTGATCGCCGTCAGCGCCTCGGGCGCGTACGGCGCCACGAGCGATCGGACCCAGTCGAGGTGCGGACGAACGCTCTCGTGCGACAGCCCGTCCGCGACGATGGCGTGCACGAGCGAGAGCGCGAGGGCCGCTTCCGCCCCGGCCCTGACGGCAACCCACCCGTCCGCGTTGAGCCCGGTGAGAGACAGGCGCGGGCTCGCGAACACGAAGCATCCGAACGGATCCGTCGCGCGGCGGCGCCGGAGCGCCGCGTACTGCCGTGTGAACTCCACGTTCGACATCCACGTCTCGAGGAAGTCGGCGCCGAACGACAGCACGAAGTTCGCCTCGTCGAACCGATACGTCGGGATTTCGGCCCGACCCATGACCATCGCCGCAGCGCGGCGGAGCGGCTCGTGGTCGAACGTCTCGCAGAACAGACGCCGATCGCTCTCCACGAGCGCGAGCCACTCGCGCGTGAGCCGCTCGAACGATCCGGTCGCCAGCTGCCCAATCCACGCAACGCGTCCCGTTCCGCGCGCCCGCGCCTCGCGCAGCTTCGCTGCCAATGCCGCCTCGGCGTCGTCCCAGCTCATGGATTGATACGAACCGTCGCCTCTTCGAAGCAGCGGCCCCCTGAATCGGTCCGGATCGTAAAGTGACTGAACGGACGCCTGGCCGCGCACGCACAAGGTGCCTCGGTTCACCGGATGCTCCGGATTGCCCTCGACTTTGATGACCCGCGCGTCAACGGTCTTGGCGAGCACACCGCAGCCCGCCGGACACTCGCGGCATGTCGTGGCGACGAACGCCGCTTCGCCCGCGACGATGTCGTCGGGGGCCACGAGATAGGGAATGAGCGTTTCTGACGGAGCGGGCGAACAGCCTTGCGCGACAGCGGCGCCTCCGGCCGCTGAGATCACTTTCAGGAAATCGCGGCGCTTCATTGGAGTCCGTTCAGTAGTGACAGGTCAGGCAGTCGACCGGCGCACGCCGTTGTCGATGACATTGGAGGCACCATCCCATGGTCAGGTCGTGGGCCGCCGCCACGCGGTCCATCTGCTCGACGGGACCGTGGCACTCCGCGCACGCGACCTTCGCGCGAACGTGTGCCTCGTGCGTGAAGTGCACGAAGCGCGGCACGACGGAAACCTGGACCCATGGAATGGGTGCGCGACGATCCCAGTAGCGTGTGAGCTTGCCGACGTCGGGATGCGCCGTCGCGACGAAGCGATGGCAGCCCATGCAGCGCTCGAGCGCCGGTACGCCGGCGAGCGCCGCGCGGCGTGCCGTGCTATGGCAATACTCGCAGTCGAGGTTGTCGGCGACGTAGTGCGCGCGGTGGCTGAAGTCGATCGGCTGTTGCGGACCTTCGGCGCGCATGGAAGGTCAACTGATTGCGATAACGCCGACGAGCGCGGCTGTTGCGCACATCCCCCCGATCACGCCGCGCCGTCGACGCACAACTCGACGATATGCAAGCGTGACGCCGCGGTCCTATTCCGCCGTGAGAGTGCGTGGTGGAGAACGAGCTGGTTAGCCACGGGCGCGGGTCCGCCATGAGCCGCTGAGCTGCGGTCAGAAGCCCATGGCGTCAAGACGATCGTCGCAGTTACTTCGATGTTCGCATCGCGATCCTCCGCGCGGCGGTCAGGTCGGCGCGCGCGGGCACATCGGCCCGGGCACAAATCTTGATGAGCTGGCGGGCCCGGTCGCCCGCCTGCAGTGCGGCGGTCGCGGCACCCGAGAGCGCGCGAAAGCGGTTCGGCTCCCTGGCCAACGTCGCCTCGAATTCCGCCAGCGCGGGCTTCGGCTGCTTGAGCTGAAGCAGCATCTCTCCGAGCAGCTCACGCGCCGGCGCGAGCGGACCCGGGGTAATTGCGCTCTTCTCCGTCGCGTCCTCCCGCTCCGCCGCCGTCCGCATCGTCGAGAGCGCTTCGTCGGGCTTGGCTTCGGCGAGCGCGAGCCACGCAGTGGCGTCGAGCCGCTGGATCGCGACCTGTTCGGCCCAGTAGCGCTCCCCCGCCTGCGTGAGACTGTCGGTCAGCTTCTGCAGCTCGTCGATCGCGGCGCGCGCGGCGGCGACGTCCTTGGTGCGCGCGGATCCGACGGCGCGCGCGAACCAGGTCATCGCATCCGCGAAGGGGAACCGGCTCGCGTGGACGTCGAGCTTCGCCGCCGCGGCCCACGCGCCGCGTTCCATCGCGTAGCGCGCCGGAATTGCCGCGAGCGCAAAGACGCCGGCGGATCCCGGCGCGGCCCCGGCGACAAGGTTCGGATCGAACCGCGGCGCGATCTGCGGCAGGGAATCCACCACGCGCTTCGCCGCGCGATCCTGCCCGGTCTGCAGATAGGCGTACACCTGGTAATCGAGCGCGTGCAGCTCCTCACCGAGCTGGCCCTCCTTGCGCGCGGCGGCGGCCGAGAGAACGTTCGTCCCGATCGAGTCCTGCCAGTAGCCGAGGCGCGTGAACGTGTGCGACGGCATGTGAAGCGCGTGCGGCGCCGACGGCGCAATCCTCGCGTAACGGCGCGCGGCGGCGAGCGCGCGCGACGCGAGCGCCGGCACGTCGTAGCTATGGATGATGTAGTGCGCGAGCCCGGGATGATCCGGGAGCGCCTCCCAGAGCTTCTCCAGGATCGCGCCCGCCTTCAGTTGATCCACGTACGTCTTGTCGGCTGGGTCGGCCGCGGCGGCGAGCGCCAGCGCGTAGAACGCGGCGGTCTCGGTGTCGTCCGGATATTTTGCCGCGGCCCGCCCCATCGCGTCACGATACGCGCGGCGACGTAATCGCGCTCGCGCTCGGATTTGGCGCCCACCATCTTGCCGCGCTCGATGGCAGTGCGTCCGGGCAGAAGCTGCGCCGGCGGCTTGATCGCGATGGAAAACGGATTGCCCCATCGGGACATCGCGACGCCCCAGTAGGCGATCGCGCACGACGGGTCCTTCACCGCCGTCTCGGTGAAGGCGTCGATCGCGCGCGAGAACTCGAACGAGTGCAGCAGCGCCACCGCGCGCGTGAGCGTGGGCTGCACCTCGGGCGCACAGGAGTTCTGAAAATTGACGGTGCCCAGCTTGTCCGCGTCGGCGTGCTGGTGCGCCTGCCGCCCCGCGATGGGCTCGGCCGGCACCATCATCAACGCAACGACAGCCGCGCGCAGGAACATAGCTCATCGATTATAGAGCCTGCGCGATCGGTCGTAGCGCCGCCCTTCCGCCTTCGCGTGAAGCTTCGGCGGACCGCCGTAGCCTTGGCGGAGGCGGTCAGGGCCGCTCGTGTGACGAACACGAGCAGGGCTGAAGCCCTGCGCTACGAACGGTGCGGTCTATACTGCTGCGCATGGCAGAAACGGTCGGCTTCATCGGCCTCGGCGTCATGGGACGGCCGATGGCGAAGAATCTCATCGCGCGCGGGTACTCGCTCGTCGTGCACAACCGCAGCCGGGCCGCGGTCGATGACCTCGTGGCCGCCGGCGCGGCGCGCGCGACGTCGCCGGCCGACGTGGCGCGGCGCGCGAACCGGATCATCACGATGCTCCCCGATTCGCCCGACGTCGAGCAGGTGCTCGAAGGAACCAACGGCGTGTTCGGCGCGCTCGCGCCCGGCACGATCCTCATCGACACGAGCAGCATCGCCCCCGCTGTGGCGCGACGGCTCGCCGACCGCGCGCGATCGCTTGGCGCCACGATGCTCGACGCGCCGGTGAGCGGCGGCGAGGTCGGCGCCATCAACGCATCGCTCTCGATCATGGTCGGCGGCGACGCGGCGGCATTCGTGGCGGTCAAGCCGATCCTCGACGCGATGGGGAAACCGGATCGCGTGATCCGGATCGGCGACTCCGGGGCCGGCCAGATCTGCAAGGTGTGCAACCAGATGGTGATCGGCGGCACGCTCGGCGCCGTCAGCGAGGCGTTCGCGCTCGCGCGCAAGGCGCAGGTCGATCCCGCGCTCGTGCGCGAGGCCCTGCTGGGAGGGTTCGCCGCCAGCCGCGTGCTCGAGGTGCACGGGGAGCGCGTGCTGCGCGGCAATTACGTGCCGGGCTTTCGCGCGCGGCTCTACGCCAAGGACATGCGGATCGCGAGCGAGACGCTCAGCGAATTCGAGACGCCCGCCCCCGTCACGAGCGTCGTCCACCAGCTCGTGACGGCGACCGTCGCCGCCGGCCGCGGCGACGACGACTACGCCGCGCTCGCGACCGTCGTCTTCGACATGGCGCACCTCTCGGACAAACACTAAGGGTTCTGATGTCGCTCGACCCGGCGTTATTATTTCTGTCGCTGATCACCAGCGGCATCGGATTCGTGTTGCTGGTGTACGGGAAGAAACAGGAACGGTGGCCGCAGCTCGTCGCCGGGCTGGCCTTTCTGGTCTATCCCTACTTCACGCCGAGCGTCGTCTCGCTGTTGATGATCGGCGCCGCGCTCGCGGCAGGGTTATGGCTCGCGATTCGACAGGGGTGGTGAGCTCATCCTCCGCCTTTTTTCTTCTTGAACAACCCGTCGAGCCACGACGAGGCGCGCCGCTTCAGCTCGTTCTCGATCGCCCGCTGCGTCGCCGCGGCAACGTCGAGCGAGACGCTCGGATGGTCGAGCGTGCCGCCGATCGTGGCCGGCACGACGACGCGTCCGTCCTGCTGCGCGTACCGCCGCAGGTCCGTTCCCGACTGCGCGGTCAGCTCCTCGGAGAGGACGACGTCGGCGCGCGCGTTTACTTCCCCCGTGCCAAGCCGCACCGTCGTCCGGCCGTGCATGTCGAAGTCGCGGGACGAGAGCGCCACGTTGTCCGACGTCAGCGTTCCGCCGGTCAGGGCGAACATCCCGCCGAGGCGCGAGAATGACGAGCCCGATCCGGCAGGCGGCGCGCCCGATGGCTTCCCGAACGCGAGCACGATCGTTCGGACCATGTCGAGGCGCGGCATCGTGCCGTCGGTAATCGCCGCGTCGATGGTCCCATGCGTCGTTCGCATCACCGCCTGCGCGTTCGATCCGTCCGCGGTCAGACGCAGCGACCCGCGCAGCCGTCCGGTCACTCCGCCCGGCGAGCCGTTCGCCTTCATCACGTCCGCGACGTCGAGCGCATCGACGCGACCGGCGAGCAGCAGCTCCGGAACGTTTCCACCTGTCGCGACATTCAGACGGCCGTCGAACCGGCCTCCGAACGCGCGTACGGAGAGCGGCGTCAGCAGAATGCGGCCGGGTACCAGATCCGCCGTCGTTGACAATTCGCGGAACGCATACGAGGCGAACTGTCCGGACGCCGCGGTCAGGTTGATCGTCAGGTGAACCGGTGTGCCCGCCGCCGTCCGTTGCGGGTGCTCACCTT
>QHWR01000126.1:0-29900 GCA_003223835.1 Acidobacteriota bacterium
CGGCTGCCGCCACCGCGTGCTCCGCGTGGTCCGCGTCGTCGAGCGGCGCGCCGAAGAGGGCTATCACCATGTCGCCGACGAACTTGTCGACGGTCCCGCCGTGCCTGAACACGACGTCGACCATCGTCGAGAAGTATTCGTTGAGCTGCGCGACGATGTCCTCGGCTTCGCCGTTTTCCGTGACGGTGGTGAACCCGCGGATATCGGAGAAGAGGACCGACATCTCGCGGCGCCTGCCGCCGAGCTCCGCCAGCTCCGGGTGCGCGATGAGCTGCGCGTAGACGTCACGCGACACGTAGCGTCCGAACAGTTTCTTGACGACGCGCTTTTCCTTGCCTTCGACGAAGTACTGATACGCGGTCCCGGCGAAGAGCGCGATGGCGCCCGCGACCAGCGGTTGCGCGAGATTGAGCCAGAGACCGCTCTTGAACGCGGCAAAGGTGAGCCAGGTCCAGCCGCCGAGGATGGCGGCGGTCGCGAAGGTGGCCGCCGAGAACGGCAGGAACGCCGAGAGCAGTCCGACACCCGCGGCCGCGATCAGAACGGCGGCGATCCGTGATGCCGGGCGCGCCGGGCGGATGAACCGGTGCGCCAGCAGATTGTCCGCCATCGTCGCGTGGAGCTGGATGCCGGGCATGTTGCCCGTCGATCCGAACGGCGTCACGAACACGTCGCCGAGCCCCAGGTGCGGATCGAGGCCGACGAAGACGATCTTGTCCTTGAAGATCGCAGGATCGAGCGTGGGCTTCTCGCCGTCCCGGATCTGAAGTTCGGAATAGAGGACCTTGCGGAGCTCATACGTTGGATACGGGGCGCGTCCCTGCGCATCGACCGCGGCGGCGCGGTAGTTGATCAGCATGGTGAGCTGATCGTGCGTCTTCGTGGGATCGTACACGTTCACCACCGGCTCGCGAACCAGCGGAATCGCGACATCGCGCACGCGGATCATGTCGCCGTCGAGCACGACCTGTTCCGGCCGGACGCCGGCCACGTGCAGGGCGGCGGCGATCCCCAGCGAGGGCATGTAGCGTCCGCCTTCTCTAACGAACGGCGCCATTCGCCTGACCGGACCGTCGCGATCGAGCGTCAGGAAGTTGTGTCCGAGTCCCGCCGCGCCGTCGATCAACGGCTGTAGCGGCGGAAGGACGACCGGCCGCTGCTCGATCCGCGGTCCAAGCCGGTAGCCGGGATCCCGCCACGCGCGCCGTTCCGACTTGTCGTCGCCGCCGACGACGCCTTCATTTATCGCGTCCGACAGCAGGATCACGTTGCCTGCGGCCTTCACTGAACCGGCGAGCTTCAGGTCGCTCGCCTCGCCGCTCAACTTCTCGCCGCCGAGGTCGTACTGCGCGACGACGTCCTTCTCCACGAACAGGAGGTCGACGGCGACGACGCGCGCCTGGCCCCGATGAAAGAAATCGATGGCGTAGGCGAACGCGGCGCGGGGCCAGGGCCAGTGTCCGAACGCCGGCTCGAAATCGCGAATCGTCGTGTCGGTGATCGGAACGAGAACGATGGCGGCGTTGACCGATGAGGGATCGGCCGCGTGGCGGACGCGCCAGTCGTACAGCTTCAGCTCGGCCGTTTCGAGGAAACCACCGGCGGCGAGCAGCAGCACGACCGTCGCCGCTCCGACACCCAGCGCAAGGCCATCGGCAATTTTGCGGATCATGAGCCAGATGAGAGGCCCTCAATTGTATCCCTGCAACGCCGGGGCGCCGCCAACGTAAGCTACTGCGAGGGCCGAAGGATACCGATCGACCTCGAGACGGTCGTCGAAGCCCGGCTCGTCGCCGAGGCGCTCGCGGGGTCGCAGGCCGCGTTCGAGCGGATCGTCCGTCATTACGAGGCCAGAATCGTCCGCCTCATCGCCCGCATGACGGGGGACCGCGCGGGCGCCGAAGACCTCGCGCAGGAAACCTTCGTCAAGGCGTTCCGCAATCTCGACGCCTTCGACACCACGCGGCGGCTCTCGAGCTGGCTGCTCCGGATTGCGCACAACACTGCGGTGGACTCGCTCCGGCGGTCGCGGATGCGAGTTCTCTCGATCGACAACACCGGCGCCTCGCAGGCGTCAGCTTTCGAACCCGCCGCGCCACCCGCGCCTGATCCGGTCGAAGACGAGGCGCTCGGCCGCGCGCTGGACGACGCGCTGGCGCGACTCCGTCCCGAGTACCGCGCCGCGATCGTGCTCCGTTACGAGGAAGGCCTGAGTTTCGAGGAAGTCTCGCGCGTGATGGGCATTCCCGAGGCGACCGCGAGGTCCCACGTACACCGCGCCCGCAAGGAACTCTCCGAGTCCCTCACGGCCGCCGGCTGGGGGGCACCGCGATGACTGCAACGCGCCGCGGAATCATGCGTAAGCCTTATTGAGGGATGGATCAGGACCTGTTCCGGAATTACCGGCGCTGGCGATCCGCCGACGAAGACGGCCGGAACGACGAAGCGGACGCCGCGTTCATGTCGTTCTTTCCGGGCGTCACGGGAGACCCGCCTGTCTCGCCCGATTTTGCGGGCAGAACGATGGCCGAAATCGCCGTCGTCAGGGCGCGGGATGCGCGGCGGGCGCGCTGGTTCCGCGTGGCGTTCGGGTGCGGCGCGTCTCTGGGAACCGCCGCCGCGGTTTACTTCGGCGCCGCGTGGCTCGTGACGTCATTCTCGAGCGGCCTCATGAGGTTGCTGAATCTGATGGTCGGCTCGATCGTCCAGGTCGCCGCCGCCGCGCACACGGGGGCCGATTCGTGGAACGTCGTCTCGAATCTCGGCCGGGCCGCGGCGGCGTTCGCGGCGAGTCCGTCGGTGACGATGGTGATTCTCGCGATGCAGGGCGTCGCATTCGTGGCGCTGGTCGCGCTCCAGCGCCTGCTTCGTTCGGACACGGAGTCACTCCGATGAAACGCATGACCAGACTCGTGCTGATGCTCGCGATGACCGCGACGATGTCGACTGCCGCCTTCGCGCAAGCCGCCGAAGATCCACGCGAGCTGAGAGCCGGCATCGATCGACACTTCGACGTGGTGCCCCTCACCGAAGGCATCGCGCTCCGGCCGAAGTCGGATACGCGCGGGTTCCGGCTGATCGAGGTCTCGCGCGGCACGGTCGTCATTGACGGGAACCCCGTCACGGGGGGCGAACTTCGCAACCGTGCAGGCGAGGATGCCGATCTGATTCTGCGGCTCTCGTATCTTGACGCCGCCGCGACGCGGACCTTTCTCCGCAACGAACGAACGGAACCCGAGAGGCCCACGGAGAAGACGCCGGCCGCCGGCGAGACGACGGTGCCCCCCGTCGAACAGCATGACGAGCACCCGGAACGGCGCATGCGCTCGACCGGCGATCGCGTGCGGGTCCTCGGAAGCGTGCACGTCGGGCGCGACGAAGAGGTGTCGGGGCAGGTCGTCGCCGTCCTCGGCTCGGTTCACATCGAGGGAACCGTGCGCGATCAGGTCGTTGCCGTGCTCGGGTCGGTCGATCTCGGTCCCGACGCCGTGGTCCATGGGGACATCGTCAGCGTCGGCGGCCAGGTACGCAAGGCACCCGGCGCGCATGCCGACGGGGCTGTCACCGAAGTGGCGCTCGGCAGATGGGATATCGACGGCAGCCCATGGTTTGGGTGGGGATCGTTCCATAGGTACGGCGTGTTCAGCGCGGCGACAAGGCTGGTCGGGTCGATGTTTCACCTCGTCCTGCTCGTGCTGCTCGCCTCGCTCGCGTTTATCGTCGCGCGCACGCCGGTCGAACGATCGGCGGAACGCATCGCCGACGATCCGCTCCGCTACACGTTGATCGGCATCGTGGCGGAGATTCTGCTCTTCCCGGTGCTCTTCCTGATCGCAATCGTCCTCGTGATCACGGTCGTGGGCATCCCGCTGCTGCTCCTGATGCCGTTCGCCGTCTTGTTCCTGATCCTGCTGGCGCTCGTGGGCTTCAGCGGCACGGCGTACGCGCTCGGCCAATGGACGCGGCGGCGATTCGGCATGGGAGGCCCGCCAGCCTTGATCGACGTGGCGCTCGGCGTGCTGACGATTCTGCTGCCGTTGCTCATCGGACGCGTCGTCGCGCTGGGCGGCTGGCCGGTGAGTCCGCTGGCGCTGTTTCTGATCGCGACGGGAATTGCGGTGGAGTATCTCGCCTGGGCCGGCGGATTCGGCGCGGTGCTCGCGAACACGTTCACGCGCTGGCGCGCGCGGCGCACGGCGCGCACGACCGCGGTCGCGCCGCCGCCGGTGTAGTCAGAAAGCGTGCGGGATTCGATAGGGTCGGCGCTCCCCGGACACGACATGGCTCCGGCGCCACCCGTTCTCTTCACATATGCTGCCGTGGTGCGGGATGTGTCAGTCCCGACCCTCCTGACGGCGGTGGGCGCGGGGATCGCGATCTGGTTGTCCTTTGGTTCGCTCGGCGTCATGGACGCCGCCGGCGGCGGCAGAATCGGACTGCTCGCGCCTTTCTGGGTGCTGGCGCTCTCCACGGCAGCGACCGTCGCGCTGTTCTGTGGAGTGCCGAGAGTCAGGCACGCTGCGCGCGCCGTCAGGTGGTCGCTCCTGATCCTGCTGCCGTGGCTGCCGTTACCAGTTCCTGATGTATTTCTCATATGGACCGGCCCGGTCGTCCGGCTGACATGGATTGCAATCGCCCTGTGGGCACTGCCCGGGTTGCTGGGTCAGATCAATCGACGTCGCGTTCGTTTCCTCTTCGACGCACGCATCGCACCGCGCGTCGCGTGCGCGCTCGCGTTCGTCGCCTGTGTTGCGGTCCACTACAAGCAACAATTCCCGCCGGTTGGAGACGAGCCGCACTACCTGCTCATCGCGCACAGCCTGCTTGTCGATCACGACCTCAAGGTGTCGAACAACTACGAACACGGTGATTACCTGACCTACTACCCCGGGCGGCTCTGGCCTCATTACGCACGCCCCGGAAGGGATGGGTCGCTGTACTCGCTGCATGCGCCAGGTCTGCCTGTGCTCATCGCACCAGCGCTCGCCGTCGGCGGTTATCGTGCCGTCGTGCTGTGGATCGCCGTTATTGGCGCACTGGGGACGCTGTTCGTGTGGAAAGCCGCCTACGCGCTGACGTCAGACGTCACCGCGGCATGGGTTGCCTGGGCTGCCGCTGCATTAACGGCACCCGCCGTACTCGAAAGCACGCTGATATATCCCGACGCCGTTGCGGGAACGGTGCTCGGCGCCGGCGTGCTGGCGATGCTCACCGCCTCGTCCCTCTCGATCCAGCGCGCAGCGGCGCTGGGGCTCGGAATCGGCCTGCTGCCCTGGTTGCACACGAGGTTCGCGCCGCTTGCAGGCATCCTGACTGTCGCGGTGGCGTTTCGCCTCATAGGAACTCCGGGCGGCTGGCGACGATGGTGGCGTACCCTGCTTGGATTGGTCAGTCCGATCGTGGTCAGTGTGACCGCGTGGCTGCTGTTCTTCGCCTACGTGTATGGCACCTTCGATCCACTGGCGGCGTACGACGCCCAATCGCCGCTGCAACCCGAACGCGTGGTCAGCGGCGTACTTGGTCTGGTGGCCGATCAGGAGTTCGGCTTGATCCCCAATGCTCCGGTGCATCTGCTCTGGATCGGCGGAGCGTTGGCGCTCTCGAGGCACCACAAACGGCTCCTCATCGAACTCGCATGCGTGGCGATCCCATACGTCCTGGCCGTGGCCGCGTTTCCAAACTGGTTTGGCGGATCGACGCCCGGGCGGTATCTTGCGCCGCTGGTGTTCCCGCTCGCGGTGACGGTGGCGGCCCTCTGGTCCAGGCAGGACGACTTCGGTCGATCTCTGAGCGTGGCACTGCTGACAGTGAGCGTGCTCATCTCGTGCGCATTCGGCTTCGGAGCGAGCGGCACGCTGGCTTATAACGCAGGCCAGGGCCGCTCGGCCTTTCTTGATTGGGTTGCCCCGACGGTCAATTTGCCGGCAGGTTTTCCCAGCTATTTTCGAGCGATTCCCGCGGAAGGCCCAGTCCGCGGCAGTCTTTCGCGAGAGTTGATGCTCCCCGGCGCCATCTGGGCCATTGCCGCAATCGGGATTTGGTCCTTGTCACGCTGGATTCACAATCGTTGTGCTCCTCATACGGTCAATCGGTCCACGCTCGCGGCGGGATCCCTTGTCGCGGTGCTCTCGATCGGCGTTGCGAGCACCTGGCAGATCGCCAAGGTCCCGCATCTCATCGCCACACGCGCCCAGCTCGGACTCGTAGCGCGTGAGGACCCGGCCGCGACCCCGCTTGGCGTCCAGTTGGTGCCCTTTCGCCTCATGTCCTCGGCAGACGCGCTGCGACGCCTGGAGATAACGACGTCGCCACTCGATACGCCTTCGACCGCAGTGATGTTGAACCTTTCTGAAGTGCCACCGGGCGATTATCGGCTCCGCCTCGGGTTTGTCGCCGAGCCTCGCGGGGAAATCAGCCTCCTCGTAGGCCGCGTTGGCGGGCCGCTGGCGACGTGGCACGTGTCCGGAGCTGATAATGCCTACCGCTTTCGCATACCCATTCGGGCGTCTACGCTGACCATCGTAGGCGACCCCGCTGCGGCGGAGTCGATTCGCAGCGTCGCGCTCGTCCCGCTCCGACATATCACGACACCGTGGGCTGCGGTGACACGCGCGCGCGCGGCGGCACGGTACGGCCGAACCGTCGTCTATGCGATCGACAATCGCGTCATCATTGAACCCGACGGATTCTGGGTCCTCGGCGGACGCCAGCCCGATGTCGTGATTACCACAGATCGTTGGCAGCCAGAACTCACGTTCCAAGTATCTAACGTCGCGATTCGGAACCGCGTTCGCGTCTCCATTGCCGGGTGGTCGGCAACCCGTGAGCTCGCACCCGATGAACGCTGGCTGGTCACCGTCCCGTTACCTGATTCGCTTCAACCCGCGATCGTGAACGTTGGAGTCGAGCAGGGCGCTCTGGCGGCTGGGCAATTGTTGGGCTGCCGCGTCAGCATAGTTCAATGATTGCTTCGGTCATCGCGCGATTGGGTGTTCACTGGATCGCGCCCTTCAGCTCTGACTCCACGCTCCTTCTGCGTCACTCCTACTCCGCCCGCAACGCCTTCAGCGGATCGACCCGTGTCACGGACCACGCCGGCAGCGCACACGCGACGAGCGCCACGACGCCGAGCAGGCCAGCAACGGTCGCAAAGGTCATCGGATCGCGCGGGCTGATCCCGAACAACAGGCTGGACAGCACCCGTGACACGAGCCACGCACTCAGCAATCCAGTGGCGAGGCCGGCGGCGGCAGTGATCATCCCCTGCCGGATCACCATGGCGAGCAGCGTTTGCCGCTGCGCACCGAGCGCCATCCGGATGCCGAGCTCGGGCATCCGGCGTGAAACCGACATCGCCAGCATGCCCGCGATGCCGATCGCCGCGAGCAGGAGCGCGAGAACGGCGAAAAGACTGACGAGCAGCGCGTTGAATCGCGGCACCGCGGTCGACCGCTTGACGATCTCACTCATCGTCTGTACGGACGTCACCGGCAAGGCGGAATCGATTGCCCGAATCCGCGCGCGTACGGTATCGGTGAGTGCCGTCGGCTCCACCTCGCCGCGCAGCGCGACACGCAGCGATCGCATGATCCCGACGACGTTATCGGCGATCATGCCGTCCGACACCTGCATCCATGGGACGTAGGTTTGCGAAATGGTCTCGGTATTCAGCGCTCCCTGTTTCACGTCGCCGACGACGCCGACGATGCGCATCCATGGACCGTGTTGAGACTCGAGACCCCACGCGATCCGCTGCCCGATCGGGTCCGACGTCCCCCAGAAGCGGCGCGCCATGGTCTCGTTGATGACCGCCACCGGCTCCGACGCGGCCGCATCTTCGGCACCGAGGTAGCGTCCGCGTTTCAGCGGGATCCCGAGCGCCTCGACGTAGCGCCCCGCGACATACTCCGGGTCGGCGCTGTGCGGCAGTTCACGCGTCGCGGGAGATTCCTGCTCGATGGTAAAGACGCGCAGATCGCGGACGCCCAGCGGCAGGCCGGTGGAGGCGCCGGCCGCGCTGACTCCGGGCACTTGCGAAAGATCGTCGAGCAGACGGCTATAGAAGCCGCGAACGCTCGCCGCATCGCGATAGCCCTGTGCGGGAAGGCTGATCCCGAGCGTCAGCAGGCGCTCGACGCGAAATCCGGTGTCGACCGCCATGAGCTTCGAGAAGCTGCGCAGCAACAAGCCGCCGCCTACGAGCAGTACGACGGCGATCGCGAGTTGCGCCGCCACGAGCGTTCCGAAAATCCGCCGTTCGCGCCTGCCGGTGGACGTGCGGCTGCCGTCCTTCAGGGCGGACCCGCGCGGCCGCGTCAGCTCCAGGGCGGGCAGCATGCCGCAGAGCAACGCGGTCACAACCGTCAGCGCCGCGGTGAATAGAAGAACCCGCGCGTCAAGCCCGATCTCGTGGAGGCGAGGCAGCGTCGAGGGTGCCAGTGCGACGAGCGCTCGCGAGAGCCAGACCGCGAGCAGCAGGCCGAGGACGCTGCCGATCGACGCCAGGAGCGCCGATTCGGCGAGGAGCTGGCGAATCAGGCGCCCGCGGCCTGCCCCGAGGGCGCTGCGCACCGCGATCTCGCGCTCGCGTGCCATGGCGCGCGCCAGGATCAGGCTGGCGATGTCGGCGCACGCGATCAACAGTACGCAGCCGACGGCGGCGAAGACGACCCAGAGCAGCGTTCGCGACCGGCCGATGACTTCGTCGGTCAGCGGCGTCGCGGAGCCGCTGACCGCGGCGGCCAGACCGCTGAGCGCCGCCGGATAGATCTCGCGGGCGTTCGCCTGCACCAGCGCGCGCGTGTCGACATTCGCTTGCGTGACCGTCCCGCCCGGCTTCAGGCGGGCGACGACGCCGTTGGCGTACATGCTGCCGAAGCCGCGCCGGTCGCTCGGCGTGAACGCGATCGGCACGTACACATCGGCGGGAACGTTGTTGATCAGCAGACCGCGCTGCGGAAAGATGAAGCCGTTCGGCATGACGCCGACGATAGTGAAGGGCTGACGATCGAGGAGAATCGCGCGCCCGACCGCCGCGGGATCGCGTGCGAACTTGCGCGTCCACAACGCGTCGCTGAGCACGGCGACCGGACGTGCCGACTCGTCGTCTTCGCGCGTGAATGGCCGGCCGAGCGCCGGCCGCACACCGAGCGTCTCGAAGAGTGTTGCGGAGGCTCGCGTCACGATCACCCGTTCCGGTGGTTCGACACCCGACAGCTCGTACTCGCGGTTGCGAAAGGCCGCGATCGATTCGAAGAGGCCCGCACGCGCCTCGAACGCGAGATAATCAGGCGCCGAAAAGCCCCACGGCCCCATCTCCCCAATCGCCTCCTGCAGCAGCACCAAACGGGTCGGATCGCGGTACGGCAGCGCGCGCAGCAGCACGCCGTTGACGACAGTAAAGACGGCAGTGGTGGCGCCGATGGTCACCGCCAGCGTGGCAATGACGACGAGACTGAACAGCGGGGCGCGCTGCAGGAGGCGCGCGGCGTATTTGACGTCCTGCCAGATTCGGGTCATCAGGATCTCCTTCGGGGCGGAATGTTGAGAGTGGTGCCAGGCAAGACGGCGGCGGCGGCGCTCGTCCACGCGCAGGAGGATCGCGGCGGTGATGGTGTCGGCGATCAGCCGCCCCCACGCGTATGGAACCCCCAAGCGGCCGAGCCGGGCGCGCTCGCGAGCGAGACACGCGATGCAGGCCGCCTCCAGCGCGTCGCGCTCACGCACCCGGAGATGCCGCGGATATGCGCGAAGAAGGAGCCGAACGAACGCGGACGATGGTCGCGGCATCCGATCAGGCTCTCAGCAGCTTCTTGCGCCTCGCCACGGCGACGAATCCGGCGAGCCGTTCGGCTTCAGCGGCGCAGGCGCGACGCCCCGCCGTGGTGATCCGGAAGAATCGCGGGCGTCCTCCAGCTATCGGCGCGTCATCCGGTGGCTCGATCTCCGTGACCAGGCCGATATCGGCCAGGCGGCCGAGCGCGCGATAGAGCATCCCCGGCCATAACCGCATGCGGCCGCCGGTGCGCTCGAGCACGTCGTCCATGATTGCGAGGCCGTGCAGGTCGCGATCGGCCAGCGCGAGGAGGATCTGGAACCAGTGCGGCTCCAGCGGAGCGGGGGGCTTCGTTGTCGGCATCGGTGTCAGTTCATACTTATCGGTATATACCGACCCCTTGGACGCAGCGCAGTTGGGAAAGGTTTGAAGGCGGGACTCGAGGATCGGTCAGTGAGTCACGAGCGTGGCGCCCTGCCCCACGCCGGTGCCGGAGACCCGCTGGTGCGCTTGAAGGGTCGATTGAACGCCGCTTCCGAGTCGTAGTCGACTCGCGTAGCGACCTCCTGAATCCGGTTTGAAGGAGAAGCCTCGTTCGGTTCGGCGCTCACCGGCGGTTTTCAACGAATATGGTACCGTCTGCGAAAGAGATTTGTCCCCCCAGATAGAGTTCCGCCAATCGTCCGACGTTGATTCTATCCATGCCCCACATCGCAATTGGCGTTTGAGCGCAGCCCTTCAACGCCGACAAACTATCGCAGATGCCGATTGGCGAACGCAACACCTGACCCGGATTTCAAGTAGCGCTCAAAGGCCACGGCGCGCCGCTCGTCGGCGAATTCAATGACGACATCAACGGACCACGGACAGTGCTTAGCGGTGTGGGTACAGCTGCCTGCGTTGTGCTCGGCGTGACGTCTCGCTACATCTGAAGTGATGCCAGTGTAGTACCGAGGGGGTTCCTCGCCGTTCTTGAGCACATACACGAACCGCTTCGACATGAAACCGCACCGAGCAAGCATCTTGCCGCGCTGAATGACCCGAGGTTCCGGGGGAGTCATTCGGACAGGACGCGAGATCGGAAACTGCAGTTGCAACGGCCGGGAAACGAACGTCTGCGAGTTGATGGACGAGAGGTGATTTGGGACGCGTGGCTGCTTGCGACTGAATGCGGTCCACCTCCGCTCGCCTGAGTCGACCGCGAGCTTCGGTGGACATCCTTCGCCTGTCAGTGGAGTGAGCTCGCGTGACGGTTCCAAGTTGCCCTTCGCGTGATCCCTGGCGAAGGATGGCTTGCCATCCGAAGCTCGCTCAGCGTCAGTTCCGCGAGCGAAGGATGGTACCGGTACGGGGATTCGAACCCCGGTCCCGTGGCTGAGAACCACGTGTCCTGACCCCTAGACGATACCGGCTCCATGCCTCAGCACCCAGCCCCCAGCACTCACGCTGTTATGATCCCCCATCATGCGTTACGTCCTCGCTTTTCTCGCGCTCGTCGTCCTCATCGCCGGCGGCCTCTGGATGTACGCGGGCACCCTTGCGGGACCGTCGATTGAAATCGCGAAGCCGGTGAAATACGTCGGGCTCGCGGCGCCGCTCGACGTGACGGTGACGGCGCCGGGCGCGCGCCTCAAGACGCTGCGGATCGTCTTCGAGCAGAACGGTCATGCCACGCCGCTCTTCTCGCTCGAGTCGCCGTCGGGCGCCGACGTGCGGCAGGAGAGCGGCGACCGCGTTCGCATCACGCGGCAAATCGGGCGTGACGCGATTCCGGATCTGAAGAGCGGAACGGGACGCATCGTCGTCAGCGCATCGAGGCCGGTGTTGTTCGGCGTGCGCGCGACGCAGACGTTGGCGGCGCGCGACGTCCAGGTGCGGCTCGAGCGGCCGACCATCTCCGTGGTGTCGACGAAGCACTACATCAACCTGGGCGGATCCGAAGCGGTCGTCTATCGCGTCAATCCGCCGGACGTCGAATCGGGGGTGCAGGTCGGCGACCTTGCGTACCCGGGCTTTCCGGCGAGCGGCGCGAACGACGTCGAGGGCGTGCACATCACCGACCCCGCCCTGAAGCTGGCCTTCTTCGCGCTGCGCTACGATCAGGATCTCAACACGCCGATTCACCTGTACGCGCGCGACGAAGCCGGCAACACGGGCCGCGGCGATTTCGATTACCGCCCGTTTCCGAAGCCCTTCAAGCACAGCACGATTCCGCTCGACGACACGTTCCTGAACCGCGTCGTCCCCGCCATCCTCGAGGCGACCGACGAGATCAGGCCGCAGGGAGACACGCTCCAGAAGTTTCTCGCGATCAACGGCGAGCTGCGGCGGAAGAACACCGAGAAGATCGCGAGCTTCGCAAAGCAGACGGCGGCGGCGCTGCTCTGGGCGGGGATCGTCTTTCACCCGTACACGAACAGCGCCGTCGAGGCCGCTTTCGCGGATCAGCGGACATATCTTTATCAGGGAAAGGAAGTCGACAAGCAGGTCCACCTGGGCTTCGATCTGGCAAGCGTCGTAAACGCGCCGCTTCTTGCGGCGAACAAGGGAAAGGTCGTGTACGCGGCGCCGCTCGGCATCTACGGGAATTGCGTCATCATCGACCACGGGATGGGCGTGCAGTCGCTGTACGGGCACCTCTCCTCGATCGGCGTGCAGGTCGGGCAGATGGTCGAGAAAGAGCAGGAGATCGGGCGGATGGGCCGGACCGGCCTGGCCCAGGGGGACCATCTCCATTTCACGATGCTCGTCAACGGCCAGATGGTGAATCCCGTCGAGTGGTGGGACGCCCACTGGATCCAGGATCGAATTCTGCGCAAGCTTCACGAGGTGGCTCCGTAGCCGCTCGACCGGCGAGCCAAATTGCCGAGGATCGCCGCGTGTGATATTCAAGAAACGTCATGTTGCGTTCCGCCCGCTTCATCGTTCCGTGGTTGCTCGTTGTCGCCGCCGCCTGCGGCGGAGGACAGAACAAGTCGGCCGAGCCCGCCGCGCCGGCGGCCGCGCCGGACGCCAAGAAGGTCGATCCCGCCACCGCCGGCGACATCAGCGGCAAGGTGCTCGTCGAAGGACAGCTTCCGCCGAACCCGCCGATCAAGATGGGCGGCGATCCCGCGTGCAACAACCCGAACGCGACCGCTGAAACGTACGTGGCGAGCAACGGCGCACTTGAAAACGTGTTCGTCTACATCAAGGACGGCCTCGGCAACAAATACCTCTTCGAGACGCCGGCCGAACCGGTGAAGCTCGATCAGAAGGGCTGCATGTATCACCCGCACGTCCTGGGCGTCCGCGTCGGCCAGCCGCTCCGGATCGTCAACAGCGACCAGACGATGCACAACGTGCACGCGATGCCGCAGACGAACCAGGAGTTCAACCGGAGCCAGGCGATCACGGGACAGAAGGACGACTTCACCTTCACCGCGCCCGAGGTGATGATCCCGTTCAAGTGCGACGTGCACGGCTGGATGAACGCGCACGTCGGGGTCGTCACTCATCCGTACTTCGCCGTCACCGGCAACGGCGGCACGTTCGATCTTCGTGCGGTCCCGGCCGGCACCTACACGATCGAGGCGTGGCACGAGAAGCTCGGCGCGCAGACGAAAACCGTGACGCTCGGCGAGAAGGAAAAGAAAGAGGTCGTCTTCACGTTCAAAGCGCCGATCGCCTCATGATCTGGCTCCACCGGTACGCCAAGCTCGTCACGCTCTTCACCGTGCTGCTGATCGCGGCCGGCGGCATGGTGACGAGCACCAGCTCGGGCCTCTCCGTCCCCGACTGGCCGAACACGTACGGCTGGTTCATGTTTTCGTTTCCGTACAGCAAATGGGTCGGCGGGATTTTTTACGAGCACAGCCATCGCCTGATTGCGAGCACGGTCGGATTTCTGACGATCGGCCTCGCGGCGTGGACGTCGCTCGTCGAACCGCGGCGCTGGGTCCGGCGGCTCGCGTGGCTCGCGCTTGGCGCCGTCATCCTGCAGGGGGTGCTCGGCGGGCTGACGGTGCTCTACTTCCTGCCCGCGCCTATCTCGATCGGACACGCGGCGCTCGCGCAGATCTTCTTCTGCCTCGCGCTCAGCATCGCGGTGTTCACGTCCCCGCGGTGGGCGTGCGGCGCGAACCCCGTCGATGACGCGACGCTGCGTCGTCTTACCGTCGCAACAGCGGGCGTCATCTACGTCCAGATTCTGCTGGGCGCGACGATGCGGCACATGGATGCGGGGCTTGCGATCCCGGACTTCCCGCTGGCGTTCGGGCGAGTGGTGCCGCCGTTCTGGTCCACCGCGATCGCGATTAATTTCGCGCACCGGGTGGGTGCGCTCGCCGTCACGCTGGCGATCGCCGCTACCGCGATCCGCGTGTGGCGTCACCATCGCTATCGCTCCGGGCTCGTCGCCAACGCGACGCTGCTCGTGGTTTTCCTGGCGACGCAGATTACGCTCGGCGCCTTCGTCGTGCTGACGGGCAAGCAGCCGATCGTCAACACCGCGCACGTCGTGAACGGCGCGTCGGTGTTGGGGACGGCGCTGGTGCTCGCGCTGCGAAGCTACCGCGTGCGATTCGCGCGGACGGCGGCGGCGGTCGAGCCGGCGCGTGTGCTTCGAAGCGAGCCTGGCGGGATGGGGATCCCGGCCGTTCAAGGAAAGGCCGTGCGCCCGTGAGGTCCGAAGCCGCCATCCTTGCCGGCACTCGCACGCGCTCGATGGACTTCGTCGCGCTGGCGAAGCCACGGCTGAACTTCCTGGTCGTGGCGTCGGCGATGGCCGGCTACGCGATGGCGGGAATGGAAGGGCTGGGCGCGACGCGGCTGCTCGGGACGCTGGCCGGCACCGGCCTCGTCGCGGGAGGCGCGTCGGCGCTCAACCAGCTCCTGGAGCGCGACACGGACGCGTTGATGCGCCGCACGCGCATGCGGCCGCTGCCCGACCACCGCGTGCAGCCGCGCGAAGCGCTGGTATTCGGGTGGGCGCTCGCCGCGATCGGCTTGCTGATCCTCGCGGGCACGGCGAACCTGCTCGCGGCATCCGTCGCGCTGGCGACGCTCCTTATTTACATCGGTGTCTACACGCCGATGAAGCGGCTCACGTCGCTCGCGACGGTCGTCGGCGCCGTTCCCGGAGCGCTGCCGCCGATCATCGGATGGGCCGCCGCGCGCGACGCGTTGTCGATCGAAGCGTGGACGCTGTTCGGCATCGTCTTCCTCTGGCAGTTGCCGCACTTCCTCGCGATCGCCTGGATGTTCCGCGACGACTA
Organism: Acidobacteriota bacterium; assembly: GCA_003223835.1. GTDB lineage: Bacteria > Acidobacteriota > Vicinamibacteria > Vicinamibacterales > 2-12-FULL-66-21 > Gp6-AA38. The sequence continues at coordinate 15,031 of QHWR01000126.1, forward strand.
CACGCGCGCCGGATTTGCCATGCTGCCCGTGCTCGAGCCCGACGGCCGCAGCACCGCGCGTCAGGCGCTCGTCTACGCCGCCGCGCTCGTCCCGGTCAGCCTCGCGCCGACGCTCTTCCGGCTCACCGGCGCCCTGTACTTCAGCGGCGCGCTGATTCTGGGCGTCGCGTTCCTGTGGCTGACGTTCCGGTTCGCTCGGACGCGATCGATGCAGGACGCGCGCAGGCTGTTCTTCGGGTCGATCATTTATCTGCCGCTGGTCTGGATATTGATGATCGTGGATCGGCTTTAGCCCAAAGCCGACGTGATCACCATCCACGACTTACCCGCGCTGAACGCGTGTCTGAACGCGACCGCGGCGGTGCTGCTCGGGATCGGGTACGTGCTGATTCGGCGCGGTCGCATCCGCCAGCATCGCGCGGTGATGCTCGCGGCGTTCACGACGTCGATCCTGTTCCTCGTTTCCTACCTCACCTATCACGCGCACACCGGGTCGAAACATTTTCCGGGCACCGGTCCGATCCGCGTCGTGTACTTCGCGATCCTGCTGTCGCACACCGTCCTGGCGGCGGCGATCGTGCCGCTCGCGGCGATCACGCTGTCGCGGGCGCTGCACGCGCGGTTCGAGCGCCACCGCGTCATCGCCCGATGGACGCTACCGCTGTGGATGTATGTCTCGGTAACGGGCGTCATTGTTTACTTCATGCTTTATCGCCTTTACTGACGGGTAACCGGTGCCCTGATTCGCGCGCGCAGACGACGAGCCTGAATGGCCGCGCGCCGTTTCATAATGACGTCAGTGCGCGCGCTCGTCCTGGCCCTGGCCCAGTCCGCCGGCATCACCCCCACTTCGCCGGCGTTCAACCCGCGGGCCATGCTGGGATTTGCCGCCGTCGTCATCGCCGGTCTGCTGCTGCTCCTCTACTTCTACCGGCGGCGGCTCTTCATCCTGTTCTGGATCTCGGGCTGGATGCTGATTGCCGTGTCGATGTTCCTCGCCAGGCCGTATCCGATCCCGCAGCTCACGTGGATGGCGTACGGGATCGCGCAGTTCCTCGAGATCCTTGGCGCGCTGACCTTCGTCGTCGCGGCCGACGCGTACCGGCACCGGCCGCGGCTGCGCCGCGGCTACGCGCTGCTGTTGCTGCCGGTCGCGATCTGGTTTGCGCTCGCCCCGGTCGCGCTGCGCGCGCCCGCGGTGTTCGCGCCCGGCCATCTGCTCATCGCCGGCGCGATGAGCGGCGCGGCCGCGGCGCATCTGCAGCTCCTGCGCGGACCGGTCCGGCTCGTCGGGGCGGGCGTGATTGCCGTCACGCTCGCGACGCTCGCGGTCATCAATCTCTGGATTGCCGCGTTCGTGTCGCAGCCCGACGCGCCCGCCACCGGCCGCGGGCTCATGGTGTCGGTCGTGGTGTGTCTGGTTGCCGCCCTCGGCATGCAGCTCATGACGTTCGAGGACATGACGTACGAGCTGCAGCGAACGAATCGCCGTCTCGAGTCCGCGCAGGACGACCTGCGTCAGCTCGTGATCACCGACCCGCTGACCGGCTGCCGGAACCGCCGTTTCTTCGACGAGGTCATCGGGCGCGAGCTGCAGCGCCACCGGCGCTACGAAACGCCGCTGGCACTTCTCTTCATCGACATCGATCGGTTCAAGACGATCAACGACACGCTGGGACACGAGACGGGCGACCGCGTCCTGCGGCAGGTCGCGACGTTCCTGCTGCGCAACATCCGCGAAGCGGACTACGTGTTCCGATGGGGCGGCGACGAGTTCCTGATCCTGATTTCGTGCACGGAGGCGGAGGCGATCAGACGCGGCGAAGCGCTGCAGGCGCTCTTCGCCGCCGCGCCCGACGCCGCCGCGCTGCCCGCCGGCGTCGGCCTGAGCGTCGGCTGCATCCAGATCCCGCCGCAGACGACCGACGCCATGCCGCTCGTGCAGGCGGCCGACGAGAGAATGTATGTCAACAAAAAGCGAGGACGGTAATTGGGTTCTCGGTTCGCGGTTCGTAGCGCGGCCTTTCAAGGCTGCTCGTGATCACGAGCAGGGCTGAAGCCCTGCGCTACGACACCCGCACCTCGAACCGAGAACCGGCAGCGTCAGAAATAGATCAGATACTTCGCCCGCAGTGACCGGAACCGCGCTTCCGCGGCGGACCAGGACGCGGCGATCGACGCGGGATCCTCGCCGTTCTTGATCCGCGTCAGCGTGTCGCGCGAGCCGACGAGACGCGCGGTCGCGTCGAGGTCGTACTGGCTGCCATACAGCTTGTACACCGCCGCGGCGATCTCGAGACCCACACGCACGGGACGAAGCGACGCTCTGTCGGTGACGATGATGAAGACGCCCTGGCATTCCGTGTTGGCGTACCGGCTGGACGCCGGGGTGAATCGGACCGGATAGAACCGGACGCCTGGAAGCGCGCGCGCGTTGAGCGCGGCGGCGAGCTGCACGCCGTCGATCCACGGCGCACCGACTTGTTCGAAGGGCGTGTCGGTTCCACGCCCGACAGACAAGTTCGTATATTCGATTGCCCCGATCCCGGGATACAGCGCCGCCTCGTTCAGGTTGCGCATGTTCGGCGACGGGTTGATCCAGGGCAGCGCCGTCTCGTCGAACCACTGATCGCGCCGCCAGTTCTTCATCGGGACCACCGTGAGGTCGGCGCCGATCTTGTTCTCCCCGTTGAACAGCTTCGCCAGCTCGCCGAGCGTGAGGCCGTGGCGGATCGGCAGCGGGAAGTACCCGACGAAACTGTGCAGATCGTTGTCGAGCGCCGGCCCTTCGATCTGCCAGCCGCCGACGGGATTCGGCCGGTCCAGCACGAACACCGGCAGCCGGCGCTTCGCCGCCTCCTCCATCACATACGCCGTCGTCGTCGTGTAAGTGTAGAAGCGCGCGCCGACGTCCTGTAAGTCGATGACGATCGCGTCGAGCCCCTGCAGCATCTCCGGCGTCGGACGCTGCGTCTCTCCATATAGCGAGTGGATCGGCAACTGGGTTTTCTCGTCAACCGCCGACGGGACGTTGGCGTCGAGGATGCCGCGGATGCCGTGCTCGGGACTGAAGAGCGACACCAGCTTCACGTCCTTCGCGGCGAACAGCAGATCGATCGTCGTCGCGCCGTCGGCCGCGCGGCCCGTGTGGTTCGTCACGAGGCCGATGCGCTTGCCGTGAAAACGGGCGAAGTTCTCGGCGCGAAGGACGTCGAGTCCGGTCTCGACCGGGGCGTCGCGCCTGAGCGGCGGGGCGTCCGACGCGCCGAAGTCGGTGCCCGTCATGCGCCGGTCGCGCGGCGTGGCGGATGCATCTTCGACGGCGGACGCCGCAATCGTCGCGATGCGGGCGCGGAGCGGCGTCACGTCTCCTTTGCCGTTCGGGTGGACGCGATTCGACAGGAACACGACGAAGAGGCGGCTCGACGGATCGATCCAGATCGACGTCCCCGTGAATCCGGTGTGCCCGAAGGATCCGATCGGCAGCAGCTCGCCGCGGTTGGCCGAGAAGCTCGAATCGATGTCCCAGCCAAGCCCGCGGACGTTCGCCTCGCGCGATGACGAGGCGGGCGTCGTCATCTTCGCCACCGTCAGCGGCGACAGGACGCGGACGCCGTGGGCGACGCCGCCGTCGAGCAGCATGCGGCAGAAGATCGCGACGTCGGCGGCCGTGCTGAACAGACCCGCGTGTCCCGCGACGCCGCCCATTCGCCGCGCCGTGGGATCGTGGACGGTGCCGCGCAGCATCTGCATGTCCGCGCCCTCGCACGGCCACCCGTACGCCGTGCACCTCTGGGTAGGGGCGATGCGCGCGCGCAGCGACGCCGGCGGCGTGAAGGTCGTGTCCTTCATCCCCAGCGGCTCGAAGATCTTCGTCTTCGCGAACTCGTCGAGCGGCACGCCGCTCACGCGGCGGACGATGTCGCCAAGGAGAATGTAGTTGATGTCGCTGTACACGAACCGCTCGCCCGGACGCGACGTCGGCACTTCCTCGATGGCCAGTTTGATCGCCGTGTCGTAGCCGGTCCACATGTCGCCGAGATCGAGATCCGGGCGAAGGCCGGATGCATGCGTCATCAGATGCCTGATCGTGATGTCCACTTTGCCGTACCGGTCGAATCCCGGAATGAACGTCGAGACGCGATCGTTCAACCTGATCTTGCCGTCCTCCAGCAGCTTCATGACGCTGGTCGTCGTCGCCATCACCTTCGTGAGCGACGCCATGTCGAAGACGGTGTCGAGCGTCATGGGTTCGAGCGACGGTTCGAGCGCCCGGTGGCCGATCGCCTTCTCGTACAAAACCTTGTCGCCGCGGCCGATCAGCACCACGGCGCCCGGCAACTTCCTGTCGGCCATGTCGTGCTCGATGAGGGGCGCGATGAGATCGAAACGGGATGCGTCGACGTCCGGAGATTGATCGGGCGTCGCGACCGTCGCGGAGAGGATGGCGGCGAGGAGCACGAGCGCGCGCGTGGCCATGTGGGGTGAATTATACTGAGCGCATGAACCCGGGAGGGCCGATCCTGGCGGCGTTGATGCTCGTCGCGACAACCGCGGCCGCGCAGGGACGCGTCACCGGGACGGTGAAAGACGAGGGAGGACGCGCCATCAAAGGCGCGACGATCACCGCCGAGAACGCCGATATGGCGCCGGCGAGCTCGACCTCGACGACGGATGCCAAGGGAAAATTCTCGATGCTCGGTCTCCGCGGCGGCCTCTGGACGTTCACGATCGAGGCGCCCGGATACCTTGCCGTCAGGGCCCGCGCGCGCATCACGTATCTCGGCACGAACCCGCCCTTCGACGTTCGCCTCAAGACCGCGCCGGAGCGTCCTCCCACCCCGCTCGAAGGGGTCGATTCGGCGTCGGTCGAACGCCAGCTCGACGCGGCGGACGCGGCGGAATCGGCGGGACGCTTCGACGAAGCGCTCGCGATCTACCGCGAGATCCTCGCCCGCGTGCCCGCGCTCACGACGGTGCACCTGCAGATCGGCGCCGTGCTCGAACGCACGCAGGATGCGGCGGGGGCGCTCGCCGAGTATCAGCTCGTGCTGAAGAACGACCCGGATAACCCGAAGGCGCGCGCGGCCGTCGACCGGCTGACGCGCAGGTAGATGTCGCGCCGCAACGACCGAACAGACGAACCCGGACAGCCACCGCCAGCACGAATCGCACGCGCGTCGAATCTGAACCGCATCCGCGTCGCGATTCTCGTCGTCGCGGCGATCCTGATCGCTGCCGCGTGGCTGTGGCGGCATCGGACGGGCGCGGCCGCGTTCGAGCGGCGCGCGGATCAGAACGTCCTGCTCATCACCATCGACACGCTGCGCGCGGATGCGCTCGGGTGCTACGGCGGCCGCACGCCGACGCCTGCGATCGACGCGCTCGCCGCCGCCGGCATCCGGTTCGCGTTCGCGCATGCCCACGCCGTGCTGACGCGTCCGTCGCATTCGAGCATCCTCACGGGACTCTATCCGTACGAACACGGCGTTCGCGATCACAGCGGCTACAGGCTCGCGCCGGGCACCGTGACGATCGCGACGGTCCTGAAGCAACACGGCTACGCGACGGGGGCATTCGTCAGCGGCGTGCCGCTCGAGCGGCGATTCGGCCTGACGCCCGGCTTCGACGTGTACGACGATTTCTTCGGCCGGACCGGCAACAACTCGGACTTCTCGCTCGCCGAACGTCCGGCGGGCGAGACGGTCCAGGCGGCGTTGAAATGGATCCAGAGTCAGCAGGGACGCTGGTTCGCGTGGGTCCACGTCTTCGACCCTCATGCGCCGTACACGCCGCCGGCGCCTTTCGATCGCGAGTACGCGGACCGTCCGTATTACGGCGAGGTGGCCTACACGGATGCCGCGCTCGGACCGCTGCTCGGTCGCGCGTCGAGCGGGCAGCGTCCGACGCTCGTGATCCTGACGTCGGATCACGGCGAGGGACTCGGGGAACACGGCGAGCTGACCCACGGTCTCTTCGCGTACGAGTCCACGCTGCACGTGCCGCTGATCGTCACGCAGTTCCGCGCCAACCGGCCGACCGATGCGCAGGCCGCCGACACGAAACGCGCTCACACGGTGGAAAACCGGCCGGTCCGCCTCATCGACATCGCGCCGACGATTCTGGATGCCCTGCAAATCGATCCGCTGCCCGCGTTCCATGGACGGTCGCTGCTGCCTGGAACGGCGCAACCCGAAGACAGCGCCGTCACCTCGTACTTCGAAGCAATGTCCGCGATGCTCAATCGCGGTTGGGCCCCGCTCTCCGGCGTCGTCGCCGGACGGGAGAAATACATCGAGCTGCCGATTCCCGAGCTGTACGACCTGGCCTCCGATCCCGCCGAGCGCACCAACCTCGTCGAGCGGGAGCCCGCGCGGCGGCGCGCGCTCGAAGCGCGGCTGCAGGATCTTCATGCGCCGGCGCCCGGCGATCGCTATACCGAATCACCCGAAGTCGCGCAGCAATTGCAGGCGCTCGGCTATACGTCGGGCAGCGCCCGGCGGAAGGCGAGGTACACGGAAGCGGACGATCCGAAGAACCTGATCGTGCTCGATCAACTGATTCAGCAAGGCATCGAGGCGTGGCAGCACGGCAAGCGCGACGACGCGCTCGCCATTTACGAGCGCGTCATCGACGAGCGGCCGTCGATGGCGATCGGCTATCGGAATCGGGCGCTGCTGCAGTGGCAGAACGGCGATCCCGCGGGCGCGATCGCGACGCTCGAGCGCGCGTTCAGAAACGACGCCGTGGAGCCCGGCCTGACGACGCAGCTCGGGTCGTACCTCGCCGAAGCGGGCCGTCCGTCGGACGCGATCGCGCTGCTCGGACCCGTCGTCGCGGGCACGCCGGCGGATACTGAAGCGGCCAACGCGCTGGGGATCGCGCTCGCCCGCGCGGGACGTGTCGAGGAATCGCTCGCGACGTTCCGGCGCCTCCTGCAGGACAACCCGAACAACGTGCAGGCCTACGAGAACATCGGGACCGCGGAGCTGCAGCGCGGCAACCTCGCCGCGGCGCGCGAAGCGCTGGAGACAGCGGCGGCGCTCGATCCACGGTCGGCGCGGGCGCAGAACGGCCTCGGCGTGATCGCGTCTCGGACGGGGCGTCAGGACGAGGCGTTCGCGCACTGGCGACGCGCCGTCGAGCTCGCGCCACAGGACTTCGACGCGCTGTTCAACCTCGCGACCGAGTTGCAGCACGCCGGCCGCACCGCGGAAGCGCGCCCCTATCTGGAACGCTTCGTCCGCGAAGCGCCGCCCGGTCCGTATCGCGCGGACGTCGAGAAGATCAAGCGCATGCTCGGCCACGGATGAACACGGCGGAAGATCCAGCCACAGATGCACACGGATGGACACGGATGGATCGGGGAGACAACTGGCCGCTCGGCACGGCCGTGCGCCAGCGCGCGGCACGGCCGCGGAGCGCTCGCACGACCAACTATTCCGTGTAATTCCGTGTCCTCCGTGGCCTCTTCTTTTATCTGTGTGTATCTGTGTTCATCTGCGGCAGATCCGGATCCGTGTCCATCCGTGGCCGAGCGGCGACGATCCATAATCGACAGCAGTGGCCCGCAAGAAGATTCGGACCGCGCGCGGCCCTGGCGCGCCGGCGCGGCCGCGGTGGCGATGGGTGCCTGTTGCGGTGGCGATCCCCCTCATCACGGCGATCGCGGCGATCTGGCCCGCGCTGCACCGCGGGGCGCCGTCGCCCGCGGATGGGCCGATCGTTCTCATCTCCATCGACACGCTGACCTGCCGGTGTACGGGTATCGCCACGTCTCCACCCCGAACGTCGACGCGCTCGCCGGCGACAGCACCGTGTTCGACCGCGCCTACTCGCACACGCCGCAGACGCTGCCCGCGCACGCGACCATCCTCTCGGGCGAGCTGCCGTTCGAGCACGGCGTGCGCGACAACATCGGATTCACGATCAAGAAGGACCAGTGGTTCCTCCAGCGTGGGCTGCGCGAGCGCGGCTGGGCGACCGGCGGCTTCGTCTCGGCGTTCGTGCTGAGGAAAGCGACCGGCATCGACCAGGGGTTCGACACCTTCGACAGCGAGATGCCGGCGGCGTCGCCCGAGCTGTCCGTCGGGCAGGTCCAGCGCGACGGCGCGCAGACGCTGGCGGCCGCCGAACGGTGGGTTGACGCACGCCGCGATCCGCGGTTCTTCCTCTTCATTCATTTCTACGAGCCGCACAAACCGTACGAGCCGCCGCCGCGATACCGCCAATACCTGCCGTACGACGGGGAGATCGCGTACGCGGACGAGCTCGTCGGACGGCTGATCGATCACCTGAAGGCACAGCAGCTGTACGACCGATCGACGATCGTCCTGCTCTCGGATCACGGCGAAGGCCTCGGCGATCACGGCGAGCAGGAGCACGGCCTGTTCCTCTATCAAGAGACGACGCACGTGCCGCTGATGATCAAGCGTCCGGGCGACGGCCGTCAGCGGCGGGTGGCGTCGCCCGTTCAACACATCGACCTCGTGCCGACGATTCTGGACCTCGTCGGCGCGCCGGCGCGGACGTCGCTGCGCGGCCGATCGCTCGGCCCACTCCTCGACGGCACCGGCACGATCAAGGAGACGGGCATCTACGCCGAGGCGCTCTATTCGCGGTATCACTTCGGCTGGAGCGAGCTGTACTCGCTGACCGACGCACGGTATCGTCTGATCCGCGCGCCGCGCGACGAGCTGTACGACCTGCAGACCGATCCGCGCGAGCAGTCGTCTGTTGCGGCCGGGCGGCCGCTGATTCGTCAGGCGATGCGCCAGGCGCTCGAGAGCACGATCGCGAACGCGTCGATCCAGGCGCCGTCGGCTGTGTCGGAAGAAGATCAGCAGCGGCTCGCGGCGCTCGGCTACGTCGGCACCGGCAGCAAGACCCCGCTCGCGCTGCCCGGCGACACGCTGCCCGATCCCAAAGACAAGGTCGGCGTGCTCGAGGAATACCGCAAAGCCACCGAGCTTGCCGGAGGACTGAAATATCCGGAGGCGACGGCGCTCTACCGCAAGCTGCTCGCGCGAGACCCCGAGATGAGCGACGTGTGGCTGCAGCTCGCGCAGGTCCTCGTGCGACAGGGACTGACGGCGGAGGCGGTGAGCGCGTATCGGGAAGTGATCAAACGGATTCCGAAGGACGCCGGCAGCCTGCTCGGCGCGGGCAGCGGACTGCTCCGCCTCGGCAGACTGGACGAAGCGAGACAGCACGCGGAGCTGGCGGTCAGCGCAAGCCCCGCCCCCGCGCACGAACTGCTCGCGAGAATCGCGCTCGCGCGGCACGATCGCGACGGCGCGCTGCGCGAGGCGCGGCTGGCCGAGCAGGCGGATCCCACGCTCCCGATGCCGCTGTACGTTCAGGGCCTGCTCGCTTACAACCAGGGCCAGTACGCCGCGGCGCTGCCGCCGCTCGTGCAGGCGCGCGACCAGATGCTCAAACGGCGCACGCTGCAGATGAACGACCTCAACTATTACATCGGGGACTCGCTCGCCCGTCTCGAACGCTATCAAGAGGCGGAGCCGTATCTGCTCGAGGAGATCCGCGTGTTCCCGCACAACACCCGCGCACGCGCGAGCCTCGCGATGTTGTACCGCGCGGAGGGGCGGAACGCCGACGCGGAGCGTGCGATTCAGGAGCTGCTCCGCGTCTCGCCGACCGCCGAAGGACGCCGCCTTGCCGAGCGGCTCTGGACGATGTTCGGCGAGCCGCAGAAGGCGGCGGCGGTCAAGCGCGGCGCAGGGTAAAATTGAGTGTTCTCCCCGAGGGCCCCACATGTCCCGCTCAACGGCCGTTTTCTTCGTCGCGCTCGCGTTCGCCGGATCCTTCCGCCTGAAGGCGGAAGCCACGAGAGTCGCGTGGGCGCGTGGCTTCCGCCTTCAGGCGGAAGGTCAGCAGCCGATCTTCAGGTCCGGTGTCGAGCTGGTGCGCTTCGACCTGCGCGTCACCGACGCGGACGGCCGGCCGGTCACCGACCTCAGGCCCGACGAAGTCCAGATCGTCGAAGACGGCAAGGTCCGCCCGCTCCTTCTCTTTCAGCACATCCAGGAGCCCGCCGGCGCGTACGCCGACGCGGCGATGCGCGCGGTGTCCGCCGAAGTGACCACGAACCGCGGCACGCCGCGCGGGCACCTCTACATGCTGATCTTCGATCAGCAGCACATCGCCGCGGGCAACGAGCAGATCGCGCGCCGCGCGGCTGAAGCCTTCATCCGCACGCGCGTGCGCCCGTCGGATCGGATCGCCGTCTTCGGCGTGCCGGGACCCGGGCCGCAGATCGGTTTCACCGCGGATCGCACCCGCGCGATCGCCGCGCTGTCGAAAGTTCATGGAACGCTCGAGCGGAACGTCAAGAGTCCCGCGGGTGAGATGTCGATCCAGGAGGCGTACGAGATCGCGAGCGGCAACGAACGCCTCGCGACCGAAGTCATCGGCCGGTTGTCGTCGAACCTCAATGCCGACGTGGGCACGGCGGCGTCGTTCACCATGGGAGGAACGGCCGATCGCGGCGCGCTCCGCGCCAGCGACGATCCGGCCGCCGCCCAGCGCATCATCCAGGAGAACGCCCGGTTCGTGGTGGCGCAGGCGGACTCGACGTCGCGCCAGTTCCTTCAGCGCATGTCGGACCTCATCGCGCAATACCGCGACATCGAGGGACGCAAGACCGTCGTCCTCTTCTCCGAGGGCTTTCACGATCAGAACGTGACGCGCGAGCTGGAGCAGGTCGCGGCGGCCGCTTCCGAGAGCTACGCGGTGTTCGTGGCGATGGATCTCCAGCGGCGCGCGGGGGATGCCGGCCAGCTCGAACTGCCGTCAACCGACCGGGGCATGGAGATCCAGTCGCGGCTGCAGCCGCTGAGCGCGCTCGCCGCCGAAACCGACGGCACGCTGATCATCGACGCGGCCTCGCACGTCGAAGCGGCGCTGGGTCGCCTCGCGGATCAGTCGCAGGACTACTATCTCGTCGGCTTCACGCCGAGCGACGGGGCGACGTCGTCGCGCGGCTCGTATCGGCGCGTCAACGTGCGGGTCACGCGGCCGGGCGCGCGCGTCAGCGCCCGCACGGGCTACGCGGTCCCGCCTGCCGTGGCGGCATCGGACCGCCGCCGCGCGATCGACGCCGCCATCGGCGCGCCGTTCGTGCAGCAGGCGCTGCGCGTCGATTACACGACCTACGTCCTGCGCAACGACGACAACGGACGGCCGCGCGTCATCCTGACGCTCAACGCCAACCTCCCCGTCCGCGACTCGCAACACGACGCCGCCGACATCGTCTTCGTCGTCCGCGACACGCGCGACGGCCACGTCGCCGCGAGCGGCACCGGGACGATGCCGCTGCCGGAGCGGCCCGATCCAGGGGCGATCACCGGGACGAGCAGGTATCGCGTCCAGTTCGAGGTGCCGCCCGGGTCTTATCTGATGCGCGCCATCGTCCGCGAGCCGGGGGGCTTGATTGGAAGCGGCGATCGACGGCTCGACGTCCGCTCCGTTACCGGACCCGACGTCACGACGAGCGATCTCGTGCTCGGCTCCGCCGAAGGTGCTCTGCCGGTGCGCGCCGAAGCGTACGTGAGCGACGGGCTCGGCGGGTTGATCGAAGCGTACGGGCGATCGCCGGAGCAGCTCGCCGGATTGTCGGTCACGGCGTCGTTGATCCCGGCGCGCTCCGATCAAGCGGCGATCACGGCACAGGCGGACCTCGCCGAGACGCAACAGACGGGCACGGGGGTAACGCGGCGTGCGCGGTTCGCGCTGCCGTTGACGTCCATCGCGCCGGGCTCGTACGTCGCGCGCGTGCGCGTGCGCGCCGCCGGCGAGGACGTAGCGGACCTGTCGCGCCAGGTCGAGATCCACGCCGGCTCCGCGCCGGCGCCGACCGCCGCGCAGAACGATCTCCTCCGGTTCACGTCTCGCGATGTCCTCGCGAGCGACATCGTCCGCCGGTTACAGACCGGCAGCCGTCAATCAACAGCGCCGGCATCAGGGCACGTGCAACGAGGACTCGAGTTGTTCGCATCCGATCGGTTCGCCGAGGCCGCCGGCGAGCTGCAGCAGGCGCTGAAGCTCGACCAGACGAGCGCAGGGACCGCGTTCGTCCTCGGCTGGGCGTGGCACGGGGCGGGCGATGAACGTCAGGCCATCGGCGCCTGGCGCGCCGCGGCGGCGATCGACCCGACGCTGGTGCCCGCGCACCTCGCGCTCGCGGACGCCTATCTCAAAATCTCGCAGCCGGCGCTTGCGCAACAGGCGCTGCGCGCCGGACTCTCGGCGCTTCCCGGCGCCGTCGAACTCCAGGTCAGGCTCGCTCAAATCGAGAAGAGGTAACCAGTGATCGCTATCACCATGCTCGCGCTCGGGCTCTCGGCCGGCGCACCGCAGACGCCGACGGCCGCGACGGTGAAGGACGCGACGTCGTTGACATTTTCGGCACCCCGCACAATCGTCCAGGTCGATTCAGGCAAAGTAAAGGGAGAACCGATCCAGCTTGCCTGGTCCCCCGACGCGACGAAGCTCTATCTCCAGGTCGGCCAGCGCACGCGCATCGGCACGATGGCGAATCAGAAGTCGTACGTGATTTCGATTGCCGATCGGAAGCTCGAGTCCGTCGATGCCCCGCCGGAGTGGGCGAAAACGTATTGGATCTGGAAGGCCAACAAGTGGGCACCCGCCGATCGGACCATGATCATCGACATGGAAGGCCCGGCGCCGCGCCGCGTGACCGGGACGGCGTCGCCGACCGCGGAACGCCGGATCCGAGCGCCGGCACGACCGTCGAAGACGCCGCGCGCGCGGCGTACGCGACGCAGGTCCAGAACGTCTTGACGCTGAAGCTCAAAGGCGAGGTCGTCGGCGAATACGTGAATCTTCAGTTCATGCCGGGCTACACGTTCGGCTGGGCGCCGAAGGACGCCGGCAACCTGATCGCGTATCGCAATCTGGAGGGCAGGCTGGCGGTGCTCGATCAGCAGGGCCGCAAACAGGAAATCGCGTCCACGAAGAACGTCTGGACCCCCGCGTGGTCGGAGGACGGCTCGAAGATCGCGTTCGTCCAGTCGATGGGGCGCAACAAGTACGACATCTCGATTGTTGACGTGAAGTAGATGCAGCGATTGCCCGGCGTCCGCGCGGCGTCCGGCGTGCTCGCGGTATTCGCGCTCGGATCTGCTGCGCCGCTAAGCAGCAACGCCGCGCCGGCGTTCGTCGAAAAGGGACCGGCCGGACAGGCGACGTTCCGGTCGTCGACGTCGCTCGTCGAGGTGGACGTTATCGTCAAGGACAAGGACGGACGGTTCGTCTCCGGCCTCACGTCCGACGACTTCGAAGTGCTCGAGGAAGGCAAGCCCCAGCGAATCCAGCACTTCTACCTCGTCACCGAGCATCCGACGACGGCCTCGGAACCGCGGGCGGAGGTCCTTCTGCCGCGCGCGCCCGACCAGACCGGCCGGCGCGTGTTCGTTTTCATGTTCGACAGCGAGCATTTGTCCGTCGCGACGCTCGTCCGGTTGAAACAGAGCGCGATGGATTTCGTGACCGCGCAGCTCGGTCGCGGCGATCTGGGGGGCGTGTTCACGAACGGCGGACTCGTCCATGGCCGGCTCACGAACGATCGGCAGGAGCTGCTCGACGCGATCCGCTCGGCGACGCCCGCCTTCGAGACGCCCGAAGACCGGATGCGCGCGCTCCGGGATTTTCCCCGCATCGACACTGAGTTCGAGGCCATCCAAATCGATCGCAGCGACAAGACGATGCTCACGGATGCCGGCGCCCGGAACTGCGCGGAGTCCGTGCAGGAATGCGCGCTCGCGGGCGGGCGCGAGTTCGTCGAAGACGCGCTCGAACGCAAAGCACGGCGTTACGTCGCAGATGAGCAGCGCTCCGCCGCGTCCACGGTTGAGGCGCTGACCTACGTCATCCGCAACCTGTCGAGGCTCGAGGGACGCAAGACGCTGCTGCTGATGTCGGAAGGCATCTTTTTCGACGAGGTGCGAGGAATGCTGCCGGTCGTCGCGGGCCAGGCGGCACGTGCCGGGATCACGATCTACAGCCTCGACGCGCGCGGCACCGCCGCGGCGGGCAACCGCGCGCCTCCCGACGCCAGCCTCCGGACCGCGGGCCTCGGCACGTTCGGCGACACGCGGGACGAAGGACTCGACGTGCTCTCGGCGGAAACGGGCGGCGTCACGTTCCGGCACAGCGACGACTTCCGGCGCGCGCTGAACGACGTCGCGTCGGACACGAGCACCTACTACGTGCTCGCCTACTCGCCCGAGAACACGACGATGGACGGAAAGTTCCGCCGGATCGCGCTGCGCGTGAAGTGGGAAGGGGTGACGGTGCGGGCGCGCCGCGGCTACGTCGCGACGCCGCTGCCGGCGCCCAAGGCGGTGCGGACGGGAAAGTGATCGTGAGGTGCTAAAGGTGCTGGTGGTGCTAAAGGTGCTAATGGTGCGGTGCTAAGGGTGCTGGTGGTGCTAACGGTGCAGGTGTTGTGGTGCTGAAGGTGCTAGGGGTGCTCGGGTGCTGAAGGTCCTGGTGGTGGTCGCGGTCGTCGTGGTCTGTGCCCAAGCACCGCCGCAACAGCCGCCGATGTTCCGCTCCGGCGCGCAGGTCGTCGAAGTGGACGTCCGCGTCTTCGACAGAGCCGGCCATTTCGTCACCGACCTGAAGCCGGAAGAGATCGAGCTGACCGAAGACGGCGCGCCGCAGAAGATCCAGTCGCTGATTCTGGTAGGCGGCGCACCCTTAGCACCTGCACCTTCAGCACCTGCACCTTTAGCACCCCCAGCACCTTTAGCACCAGCACCCTTAGCGCCAACAGCACCTTTAGCACCCTTAGCACCTTCGGTCTGGGTCTTCGTCTTCGACACCAA
>QHWR01000126.1:29931-30223 GCA_003223835.1 Acidobacteriota bacterium
TCCACGGCGGAGAACTCATCGGCATCGTCATCGACGGCAGGATGGCGAACGGCCGCCTGACGACCAGCGTCGAAGAACTGCGGAAGGCGATCGCGTCGCTGAAGATGCCGGGCGAACTGCGAAGTCGTCAATTCGAGATGCGTGAATGGCCGCGCCTCCGCGACGAGTACGAGGCCATCCGCATAGCTCAGTACGACGACGAGGAGGCGCTTCGCACTGCGGTTCAGCGCGCGTGCGTCGACGACCCGGACATGTGCCGTCGTCTGCCGGTGGACCAGATTATCCGCGGTAA
>QHWR01000127.1 GCA_003223835.1 Acidobacteriota bacterium
GAAGGCCACGACCGAATCGACGGCGGCGACGTGCTCGATGCCGGCGCCCCGCGCCATCGCGCCGAGATCGGTGATGCCCGACGTCGTGTGCGAGTCGTATCCTCCGGTCGAGAGCAGGCTGCCATTGTCGAAGATGAAATGGACGAGATTCCGCGGCCGGTAGCGCGCCAGCGTGGCGAGCGTGCCGAGGTTCATCAGCACGGAGCCGTCGCCGTCGAGGACGACGATCTTCTCGTGCGGCAGATGCAGCGCGAGCCCGAGGCCGATCGAGGACGCCAGCCCCATCGCGTGCTGCAGATAGAAGAAGTTGTCCCTGTGCCCGAGGTCGTACAGCTCCTGCGCGCACGCGCCCATGATCGTGACGACGGCTTTATCCTCGAGTTCCGGATAGAGCATGGCGATGCACTCGGCGCGCTTCACAACGCTTCCTCCTTGGCGAAGCGCTTCATAGCGCTTCTTGCTTGGCGAACCGCTTCACAGCGGTTCTTCCATCAGGTCGCGCGTGAGGAGCAACGCGACCGGGGACAGCGAGCTTTGCGACAACGTGTAGGCCTCGCGAATCTGCCGTCCGACCGCTTTCGGATCGCGCGCGTACTCGAACGGGACATTCAACGCTCGCAGCACCCCCTCGGTCACGATGCCGCCGCGCGTGTGCCAGGGATACGGCTCGCCCCAGTGGCCGCGGAGCGCGATCAGCATGCACAACGGGATGCCGTACAGCATCGCGAGCGAGACGATCCCGTTCACCGCGGCAAGGAAGCCGTGGTTCTGCATGAGAAGGAGGTGCCGCTCGCCCGCGAAGTACGCGCCCGCCGCAATGCCGATGGCCTCTTCCTCCTTCGCGACCTGGATCAGCCTGACGGCGGGATCCCGTTCGGCCTGCTGGAGCAGCAGTCCCAGCCAGGTCTCGGGCAGCGCCGAGAGCGACGTGATGCTCGCGTCCTTGATGCCCTGGAAGACGATTCTGGAGTTCTCGTAGGAGACGGACACCCGTTTCGCAGAACATAACATACGTGCCGCGCCTCTCCGGCGTTGACCCTCGCCGCCGGGCGGCATAGCCTCGAAACTGGGGGAGACATCATGGCGGCGAATCCCGACGGGAGCCCGCGCGCGCGCGAGCTCCGCGAGGTCTTCCGCCCGGGCGGAACCAATGCTGAACGTTTTGCTGTGCAAAACATCGGAGCCGAGAGGTCCCGCGAGAGTATTCCCAGGAGAACTGACGTGAAATGGCTCGTCTGTTTGCTCGTGACCGCGGTCGGCTATGCGGCCGCCGTCGACGAGCCTCCATCCGACTGGGTCGATTCCGCGACCGGCCACCGCGTGATTCGACTTTCGCGAGAGACCGGAAGCGCCAGCCTCTACTTTCACCAGAACGAGTACACCGCCGCGGGCGACAAGATGGTGTTCACGACCCCGTCCGGCATTTCGACGATCGATCTCGAGACGCGGAAGATCGAGCAAATCGTCGAAGGTCGTACCGCGGCGCTCGTCGTCGGCCGCAAGACGCGGCAGGTGTTCTATTTCAAGGATTCAACGGTCTATGCGACGAATCTCGACACGCGGGCAACCCGCTCGGTCGTCACGGCCGCCGAGCTGCGATCCGGCTCCGGCCTGACGGTCAATGCCGACGAGACGCGGCTCGCGGGGAGTTTCGTCGAAGACCCGCGGCCATCAGAGCCGACATCGCCCACGACGAGCGGACAGCGCAGCCTGGTCATCCCGAATGCCCAGGAGGCCAGCCTCGAGGCGCGCTGGGCGGCGCGGCGTCCGATGGCTCTTTACACAATCGACGTCGCATCGGGTGCGGTGTCGAAGTTTCACCACAGCACGGACTGGCTGAATCACGTGCAATTCTCGCCCACCGACTCCGGGCTGCTGATGTTCTGCCACGAGGGCCCGTGGCACAAGGTCGATCGCATCTGGACGATCCGGACCGATGGGTCCGGGCTGCGATTGATGCACAAGCGGACGATGGACATGGAGATCGCGGGGCACGAGTTTTTCAGCCCCGACGGCCAGACCATCTGGTACGACCTGCAGACGCCGAAGTCGCAGGTGTTCTGGCTGGCGGGCGTCAGGATCGCGACCGGCGAAACGATCCGCTACAGGCTCGAGCGCGAACACTGGTCGGTGCATTTCAACGCCTCGCCCGACGGCAAATTGTTCGCCGGCGACGGCGGCGGACCGAACAGCGTGGCCGCGCCCGGCAACGGCCAATGGATTTACCTCTACACGCCGGTGAACGGCGTCCTGAAGGTGGAACGGCTGGTCGATCTCTCGAAACACGACTACCGCCTCGAGCCGAACGTGTCGTTCACGCCTGACCAGAAGTGGATCGTTTTTCGCTCGAACATGCACGGCGGGACGCACGTGTACGCCGTAGAGGTGACGAAAGCGCAGTAGCTGCGCGGCGCGGGCGTGTGAAAGCCGTGGGGAGGACTCTATGAGCGCGCCAGACGTGAAGGCCCTGAGGATCGCCACGGTGCTGCTCGCCAGCCTGATCGCGTTGGCGCCCTCCACCGCGGCGCAGATCGGAGGCAGCGGATCGATCGAGGGAACCGTGCTCGATTCGTCCGGCGGGGCGCTCCCCGGCGCGACCGTGACGGCCACCAACCTGGCGACCGGCGTCGCGACGACGAGGCACACCAACGCGGCTGGCGTGTTCGTGCTCTCACCCCTGCCGGCGGGAGCCTACAAGTTCGAGGTCACGCTCGACGGCTTCAAGACATTCCTTCAGGAGCACGTCGTCGTCGACGCCCTCGCGGTGGTCGGCATCAACCCGCGCCTCGAGGTCGGCGCGGTTGCGGAGCAGGTCACCGTGACAGCGGAGAGCACGCCGTTGAGCACCGCCGACGCGCGCCTGGGACAGACAATCCGCAACGAGATCTACACGGCGCTGCCGCTCGTGATGAACACGGGCGGACCGCGCGATCCCACCTCCTTCATGTTCCTCATGCCGGGCGTGCAGTCGATCGGGCGCTGGGGGAACGTGATGGGCGGCCAGGACTTCACCAACGACACCTACGTCGAAGGCGTGCCGATCACGAATTCCGTGGTCCAGGGCGAGGGCCGGAACCTGTCCTACGGCATTTCCGTCGAGGCGATCGACCAGTTTCAGGTCGAGACGAGCGGAACGGCGGTCATGTACAACGGCCAGGGCGCCTCGAACTACGTGGTCAAGTCCGGCACGAACCGGCTGCACATCAGCGCGTTCGAGTTCTTCCGCCACAAGGCGCTCGACACGCGATCGTTCTTCGCGACCACCAAGCCCGACGACAATCAGCATGAGTTCGGCTTCACCGCGGGCGGGCCGATCACGAAGAACCGCCTCTTCTACTTCGTCGCCTACGATGGGTATCGCGATCGCCGGCAGACGGCGACGTCGCTCGTGTCGATCCCGACGCCGGCCGAGCGCAACGGCGACTTCAGCGCGCTGCCGGTGACAATCTACGATCCGGCGACGACGCGGCCGAACCCGAACGGCACCGGCTTCATTCGCGACGCCTTTCCCGGCAATACCATCCCGCCGGAGCGAATCTCCGCGATTTCGCGCTACCTGCAATCGTTCATGCCCGCGACGACCAGCGGCGGTCTGCAGAACAACTACCTCGGCGGAAACCTGCCGACCGGGTTCGACAACCGGAACCTGACGCTGAAGATCGACTGGCACGTGTCGCCGAAACATCAGACGTCGGTCCTCTTCGCGCGCGGCGCCCGATCCCAGGCCACACCGTATCGCGGCGGCTCCAACGCGCAGACGTATCTTCCGCTGCCGTATACGGAGACGCGCCTCGTCAAGGAGGTTCCGACGACGGCGCAAGTCAGGCACACGTACGTGATCAGGTCGTCGCTGCTCAACCAGGTCAGCCTCGGCTTCTCGCGATTGTCCGTGCCGATCGCCAATGCGACTATCGAGGGCCGATACCCGCAGCAGGCGGGGCTGCGAGGCCTGCCACCCGGCGAGGCCGATTCATCCTTTCCGGAAATCTCCTTCGGCGGGCCCAACTCGCCGACCCAGTGGCGCGGCACCGACGCACGCGCGTTCACCGAGTACTTGAACAACTACACCCTGCAGGACAACGTGCAGTGGGTCCGCGGCAAGCACGCGATGACGTTCGGCTTCCAGGCCCAACGGCTCGACGCGAACGAACGCGAGCGGACGTACGGCAGTCTCGCGACGTTCGGGTTCAGCAACGCGCAAACGGCGGGATTCAGTCCGACCGGGACGCTGATGACCAACACCGGCAACGCGTACGCGAGCTTCCTGCTCGGCGAGCTGAATGCCACCACCGTCATCGAGGACTCGCAGGTGGCGACGAGCGGCCGCTTTCACGGGTACGCCTGGTGGGCGCAGGACGATTACAAGGTGACACCGCAACTGACGCTGAATCTCGGCCTTCGCTACGACATCCTGCAGCCGTACACCGAAGTCTACGACCGCTGGTCGTTCATGAATCCGGCGCTGCCGAACCCGGTCGCGAACGGCTATGCGGGCGCCATTCAGTTCGCCGGCGACGGACCGGCCAGCTGTCATTGCCGGACGCCGATTCACACGTACTATGGCGCGGTTGGTCCGCGAATCGGCGGCGCGTACAGCCTGACCAGACGGCTCGTCTTCCGCGGCGCGTACGGGATCAACTACTCTCGCCGAGGCGCGGTGGGCGGCCGCGCCGGCGCGCGAAACGGCACCGGCACGCTCGGCTTTTCAGCGAATGCGTCGTTCCCGAGTCCCGACGGCTTCACGCCGGCGTACAACTGGAACAACGGCGTGCCCTCGTACCCCAGGCCGCCGTTCTTCGATCCCGGTCTGAACGCGGGGTTCACCACGTCGATTCCAACCGGCGGCGGCGTGACGTATGGCGATCCCGAGATCGGCGGCCGTCCGCCGCGCTACCAGAACTGGAACGGCGGTTTTCAGTTCGCGCTGACCTCGACGACGACCATCGGCTTGTCCTACGCGGGGAGCCAGGGCGATTTCCTCGGCGGGTCCGGACGCGGGTACTGGTCGAATCAGCTGGATCCCAAGTACCTCGCGCTCGGCAATCTCCTGCAGCAGCGCGCTTCGCCCGCAATCATTGCGGCCGCGCAGGCGATTATCCCGGACGTGCGGCTGCCGTATCCGAACTTCTCCGGCACCATCGCCCAGATGCTCCGGCCCTTCCCGCAGTACTCGGGGGTCACGGACGTGTACGGGGACGTCGCCACGTCGACCTATCATTCGCTGCAGCTGACGGTCGAACAGCGGCGGTTCCACGGTCTGGTGGTCAACGTCAATTACACGTTCAGCCGAACCAGGGACAATCTGTCGTGGCGATCGGGATACTTGATCGATCAGGACCGGGCCGTCGGCACGAACGATCAGCCGCACATCATGAACGCCATCCTGGTGTACGACGTCACCGGAGCGGCCGACAATCGCATCATCCGCGCCATCGCCGACGGATGGCAGCTGTCGGGCATCACGCAGTTCCGATCCGGCCGTCCGCTCGGCCCGATCGGGGCAACGTGCAATCTGCCGAGCGCGGGCACCTGCTATGCCGACTTCAACGCGAGCTTCTCAGGGCCCGTCCGCATCAACGGCGACTACGGCGACGGCGATGTCCTGGGGCCCAATCCGCCGTCGTACATCGATCGGAACGCGTTTGCGACGCCGGCACCGTTCACGTTCGGCAACACGCCGAGGACGCTGGCGTTCGGCTTGCGCAATCCCCATACGTGGAATCAGGATCTCAGGATCAGCCGCGCCTTCAGACTCGGGGCGACGGCGCGGCTCCGCGTGTGCGGCGAGATCTTCAATCTGTTCAACACGGTGGTCTTCGGAGGCATTCAGACGAATATCTCGAACGCCAGCTTCGGACGCGTCAGCTCGCAGGCCAACGCGCCGCGCGTCGGCCAGCTCACGGTCAAATTCGAGTTCTGATTGGTGGACGCCTTTTGATGAACGCCTCGCCGAAGAGACGGTTCGCCCGTCGGTTCTTACTGCAGCACCGCCGTGATGTTCCGCTTCGGCACCTGGCCGACCGCAATCTTCGACACCTCCTTCATCCCCTTCACGTCGACCACGCTGACGGAGTTCGAGCCGGCGCAGGCGACGTAGGCAAACTTGCTGTCGGGGCTGAACGTCAGCCAGTCGGGGTGATGGCCGACGTGAACGATGCCGAGCGGCTCGAGATCCGGCATCGAGTACGCCGCGACGAAGTGATACCACTTGCTTGTCGCCCACAGCGTCTTGCCGTCGGGCGCGACCCCGATGCCGTGCGACGGCGCTCCCTGGACATTGAGGCTCTTCGCCGCGCCGGGGACGTCAGGGAGGATGACGCGGCCCGTTTCCTTGTGGGTCGCGAAATCCACGACGGCGAAGCCGTGGAGGTCCGACAGCTGCACGAACATCCGCGCGGTCGATCCGTCCGGATTCTTCTCGAACGCGATCGGACGAACGCCCCCCTCGAACTTCATCGACCACGCCATCCTTTCCGTCGACTGGTCGATGACCGTCAGCGAGCGTCCGGCAATCGAACCGGCGACGACGAACTTGCCGTCCGGCGTCACGTAGGTATTGTGCCCGGCGCCGTCGATTGGAATCGATTTGGCCCTGGTCATCGACGCCGCGTCGACGACATCGACGGCGCCCGGCGACTGCGCGATCGCGATATAGACGCGCCTGCCGTCTCTCGAAATCGACAGGTTGTTCGGGCGTCCGCTGAGCCGAATGCGCGCGAGGATCTTCAGCGCCTTCGCGTCGACCACGTCGAGCGTGCTTTCCGCTTCGTTGGTGACGTACAGGCGGCTGCCGTCCGGCGCGGCCGCGACGCCGTGGTTCGCTTCGATGTCCCTGATCTCGCCGACCACCGTGTTGGTCGCGGGATCGATCAGCGACACGCTGTCGCCGGCGCTGTTGGTCTGGACGATGCGGACGTGGCCGGGATCGGCGGCCGTCAGGGTGGCCGCGGCGACGAGGACACCAAATGCCGCGAGCGAATGCGTTCTGATCATGGTCATTTCAGCTTTTCGCCGCGGATCCACGCGGCGATGGTCCGCCACTCGGCCGTGTCCTTCGACGCGAATTGCCGTCCGCCGCCGTGAAATTCGTCGCCGCCGGCTTCGGCGGCGAGCGGATGGATCAGCAGCCGGCTCTTCTCCGGACTGCCGGCGATGACGTATCGCCGCACCGCTTCGAAATTCTTCCGCGATTGTTCGTCGTCCCATGTCGCCGCGCCAGGCGAGAGGATCTGCAGATAGTTCGTCCCGCCGTTGCCCCGATGACAGACATAGCAGCGCGCGAGGCCGGGACGCTTCGCCAGGAAAATCGGCTGCACGCTGGCCCTGAAGAAGTCGTAGTCGAGCGGGGGCGCGGCCGTGGCCGCGGGCGCCGCCGGCGTCCGCTGGATCAGCATGGCCGAGATGAACGACGCAAGCAGGCC
Organism: Acidobacteriota bacterium; assembly: GCA_003223835.1. Lineage (GTDB taxonomy): Bacteria > Acidobacteriota > Vicinamibacteria > Vicinamibacterales > 2-12-FULL-66-21 > Gp6-AA38. The sequence continues at coordinate 7,422 of QHWR01000127.1, forward strand.
GATCAACACGAGAGCAGCTTACCTCCAAAAAGCAATAGATCAGAATCCTGCGACAGCGACCCGACCAGCGCGACGAGTCGTCAGACGCCGCGGACTTCAAAACCGAACGCTCGCGCGGCGATGCCGAGTGCCGAATCGTGCGTCGCCATCGTTGAAATCGGCCCGATGCGATCGCGCCAGATCAACGCAGTCGCCAGGTGGATGGCGTCCAGCATGCCGAGCGGCAATGGCATGGGCTCGCTGGCCCGACTCAACACCGGACGGCGCACGAGTACGAGGTCAAATGCTTCGAGCCATTGGTTGACCGCTCGCACGCGCGCGGCCGCCTCGTCGGTCGTGAGACCCCCCTGCAGACGCAGCCGGTCGATCGTCCGCGCGCTCTCGACCGCCGTGAGCTCGCTCGAGACGAGCGCGTCGTACGACCTCAGGTCGTCGAGCGCCTCCGGCTCGCGCAGCACGAGTCTGAGCAGGACCGAGGTGTCGACGTACACGGTCACCGGCGTCGCCGGTCGTCGAGCAGGATGGCGAGACTGTCGGTCCGTTTCGCGGAACGCGAAGGCAGCTTGAGATCGCGGGGACGCCGAGTCGCCTTTCGAATCTCGAGGGATTCGGCGGCGTACGGAACGATTCGCGCCACCGGCGTGTCGCGGTCCAGTACCGTGACCGTGCCGCCCTTCCGCACCAAACGGAGGTGCTCGCTCAGACGGGCCTTCAGGTCGGCGATTCGAACTCTACTCATGACTAATTATAGTCATAACAAGTCACAAAAGGTGTCCCCGACGATCCAAGAGAGGCGAAGGGCGAGCGGAGCGAGCCACGTGAGCGGAGCGGGGCAAAGGGCCCCCGCGAGCGAGCGTGTAGGGGGGGCCGGCGGGGCGAAGCCCCCCGGAATAATCTGGCGCGCCCTGCAGGACTCGAACCTGCGACCTCCTGGTTCGTAGTTGTCGCTGCGGCGATTCGCACAGTGTAATCGCATCGACCACCGCATCTATCTGCGCGGGCTGTGGCATTACCCGCGGCTACTGCCCGCGACGTGATCTGCTACCAATTACCATCACGATCGGGCACAGAATGGGGCACGGAATCTGTGCGCCTGCAATTCGCTCTGTTTTGCAATCGAGAATGCAGCGCACACCCGGTTGCGTTACAGTGATCCCGAAATCGGTACTCACCCTCAGAGTCGAACCGAGAACCCGCAGAATAAGAGAACGATTGTCGCGTCCGCCTCCGTCCTACGCGTATCATGCCCTCGCGTGGCGCTCGATTTCGCTCTTACTTCGTCCGCACGTTTCCGCTTGCCGCCGGCCCCTCGTGTGTCAGATAGTGTGTCGCATCCCACGCAATCGGTTGATTAACGTCGCGTCTTCAGGTTTCCGTCTTTGTTCTTCCTGGTCAGCGCGAGCCGGCATCGCCGGCGAGCGCCCCTCCGTGAACATGGCCACACAGGTCGTTTTGAACTCCAGCGGCGTGCGATACCCGAGACTGGAGTGCGGACGGACCTCGTTGTAGTGTCGGCGCCACTGCTCGATGCCGACCTTTGCGTCGACGCGGTTGCGAAACCACTGCAGCGAGAGATGCTCGTTCCGGAACTTGCCCTTAAACGATTCGTCGGTGCCATTCTGCCATGGCTTTCCGGGGTCGATGAACGCCGTCTCGATCTGCGCCGTCTCCAGCCAGCGGAGAATCGCGGTGGCGACGAACTCCGGGCCATTGTCCGACCGCAGATGCCGCGGGGCTCCGTGGACGCTGACCAACTGCGCCAGCACCTCGATCACTCGGCCGGACCGGATGCCGCCCGCCACGTCGATCGCGAGACATTCCCGCGTGAACTCGTCGATGACGGTCAGCCTCGTCATCGTCGACAACGCGAACGGAAAGTTCACAATAACGCGCAGCCCGGCTAATGACGAGGGAACCCATTGAGCGCAGACACTCCCGCGCCACGGGCGCTACGCGACCCGACGTAGGTTCTCCAGTTGGCGCAGCCAGAGGCTCAGGTGGTTCCAACTCGCGAAATTTAGGCTCAATTCCTTTCGCTCTCGTTCGCGTCGTTGATCCGGCTGGTTCTCATGCACTCAGGCTTCGGCCTGCGGCCTCGCCTTTGAGGCACGATTCCCGCCCGGCCCATCTTCTCTTCAACTGTGCTGCGTGGAATCTCTTTTTTTCTCCACCGCGCGTGGCTCCCCGTGCCGATCAAGAACGAACCGTAGGCCGATGTCTCTGCAAGCCAGCGATCTCGTCGAAGCCGCACACGGCAAGCTTTCTCGCGCGCTTCCGTTTCATTTGACGGTCTAATGCGGAAGATGATATTCCATTGGCGTGTCTAATAGAACGACAGCCAAGGCGGACGTCCTGCAAGGGACCCTCGACCTGATGGTCCTGCAGACGCTGAATTCGCTCGGGCCACTACACGGCTACGCCATTGCCGCGCGCCTCGAGCAGGTGTCGAGCGGCGCGTTGCAGCTCAATATGGGCACGCTCTATCCCGCGCTGATGAGGCTGGAACAGCGCGGTCTACTCCGCGGGAACTGGGGCATTACGGAGACCAATCGCAAAGCCAGGTTTTATGCGGCCACGTCGGCAGGTCGGCGCCAGCTCGCCAGGGAAAAGGACGCCTGGGACCGGATGGCGGGCATTATCCACACGCTGCTGCACGGCGAGGCATGAGGCAGGGAGACCGCATGCGCGTCGTTCGCGAGTGGCTGCATCGTCTAGCCGGAACGCTGCTTCGACGACGGTGCGACACTGACCTCGAAGAGGAGCTCCGGCTGCATCTGGAGATGGCGAGAGAGGACGCGCGAAGTCGCGGCCTCGAGCCCGCCGATGCTGTGCGCGCCGCGCAGGTCAAGACCGGAGCCGCTTCGCAGGCGATGGACGCGCTCCGAGATCAGCGAGGGTTGCCCTGGCTGGACGACTTGGCGCGCGACGTGAGCCATGGGCTGCGCACCCTTAGGCGCACTCCCGTCTTCACGGCGGTCGCACTCCTGACGCTGGCATTAGGAATCGGCGCTAACACGGCTATCTTCTCGATCGTCAACGGTGTGATCCTGCGTCCGCTCGACTATCCCAAACCGGCACAGCTGATGTTTGTGACAACGGAATTTCCGGAGCTCGGATTGACTAGGAACCCGCTCTCGGTACAGGAGTATTTGGAGTTCCGGCAGATCAATCAGTCATTTGCTGCGGTCGGGGCGTACAGAACCACGGGCGGAGCTTACACAACCGGCGAGGTCAACCTCACGGCGGGCGGTCGACCTCTCCGCGTGCGGTCGATATCTGTCGACGCCGGTCTGCTCAGCACGCTTGGCGTTCAGCCGGCGCAGGGACGCCTCTTCACCGCGGAAGAAACCAGTCGTGCCGGGGGGTTGGCGCCACCGCTCGCGATTATTTCGTACGAGTTGTGGCAAGCGGTCTTTGGAGGACAGCCACTCGTCGGACAGACCGTGAATGTCGACGGTCGGCTTCACGAAATCCTTGGGATCATGCCATCCGGCGTCGATGTCATGGACAACCACACGGCAATCTGGTTGCCGCTCGGGCTCCCTGCGGCTATTCGTCAGAACCGCGGCTTCCACATCCTCCATGTCGTTGGGCGACTGAAAGACGGCGTGACCCCGCAGGCGGCGCAGACAGAACTCAACGCACTCGTCGAGAACTGGGGCGAGCGTACCGGCTCGTCGGGCCATGTCCCCACCAATCGTCCAACGCGCGCGGCAGACCACACGCTTCAGATAGAGCCGGTACAGGACGCGATAGTTGGCGATGCCCGTCGTTCGATCTGGATATTGCAAGTCGCTGTTGGGTTCGTCCTGCTGATTGCGTGCGCGAATCTTGCGAACCTGCTAATGGCCCGCGCCGAGTCACGTCGTCGTGAATTTGCGGTGCGCGCGGCTCTTGGCGCTAGCCGAAGCCGGCTGCTCGGCCAGACGATGAGCGAAGGTGTCATGCTGTGCGTTGCCGGCGTCATCCTGGGCCTGTGGCTCGCCAGCGTTTCGTTGACGATGACAACCCTGCCTGGTGACGCCGCATCGGCGGGTTCGAAGCTGCGGCCGGCGACAATCGGCACGCCCATCGTCTCGAAATAGTCGCCCATGACGAATTGGTAGTAGTCGACGATCTCAACGGCGCTGCCGTCAGAGGCGGTGTAGTTCTCGATACGGGTAGGGATGGCCTCTGGAGATCGATTCGGCGGCAAACCCGACATGACGGCGGCCCCCAACACACCCGGTGCAACCCGCAGCTTATCGAGAAGGCGTTGATACGCAGGAGCACGCGTGTCCGGATCGTATGGCTCTGCCAGCGTCATCGAGAACGTCACCAGGCGCGATCGATCGAATCCCGCATCGACGCTCGTG
>QHWR01000332.1 GCA_003223835.1 Acidobacteriota bacterium
TCGATGAAGTACTTGATGAAGGCGAGCCGGCCCAGGCTTCCATCGACGTGTGTGCCGAGTTCGGGATCGAGCGCGATGGATCGCTCCAGCAGGACTGACGCGACGGCGTCGTGCTTGAAGCGGCAGGCGCACACGAACGCTTCATTGACGGTCGTGAGATCGTTGCGGTTCTCATCAAGAGCCATGCGCACAGCATCGAGGTCACCGAGCGCCCCAAGGAACTTGAGCGTGCGCGGAAGCAGGCCTTTGCGCTGAAACAGCTGCAGCAGCCCTCTGGCGCGGGATTCGATGATGCCCTGACACACCGATGGCGTCACGACCGCGCCGGCGTCGATCAGCAGCTCCGCGCACGCCGCGCGGGTGAAGACCTGTTCTCTGTCCGGATCGAAGCTGTCGCCATAGGCGCCCGTGGCGATTCCCAGCAGGCCGCCGTCATCGTCGTCGCCCTGCCAGGACAGCAACGCCGGGTATTCAGCCAACAGTTGCTTCAGGCGTTCGACGTCGTTGTCGTGAATGACGCGTCGACCGTGGCCGAGGCGTTTGCTCACTTCAGCGGTGAGGTCCCGCCAGCCTGCGTAGCCGTACTCACGCGCGATCACGAGTTGCGCGTTACGCTGCGCCAGGGGCAGATCCACACTCGGCAGTTGCGCCCGCGCGCGTGCAATCGCATCGGCGTGACCAGCGGCGATGTCGCGCGCGAGCTTCTTTGCCTGTTTACGGAGGGATTCGAGAGACGGACGAGCCGGGAGAGATTTCGAAGTGGTCATTGCGACCTCCTTTCATGAATCGCCTGTACCCCGCTGAAACCAGGCTGAAAGAAGGTGCAAACGCACACGACTGACACCAAACAGGTGGGAGTGTTCCCTTGCCGCGGGTTGGTGGCGCCCTGTCAGCGCGCTCCCGCCAGTATCAAGGGACCGTCGCTTCGATGTCAAACGCGCCGAAGTTGGGCCACGGATCACACGGAACGAAACGGCCAAAGACTCAGGGCCACGGATCACACGGAAGAACACGGAATCATTCTGTGTACTTGCGTGCATTCGTTAAGACTTACCGGTTGCCTCCACATCAGCGTCTCAGACATCACACCCAGCGAAGGCTGCCTCGCCTCGAGCGACACTGGCCCTTTGAGTTTTGGTCCGTGTTTATCCGTGTGATCCGTGGCTGATCCGTCCGTGTAATCCGCGGCTGATCCCTGTCGTGTGATCCGTGGCTAGAGGCCCGGCGGACGCGCGGCGGAGTCGATGACGAGCACGTCCACGTCGACCGTTGCCGGCAGGATCGTGAGTCCCAGCTGCTCCTGCAGCGCGCTCGCGATCGCGCGATGGCGGTTCTCGGTCTGCTGCGTCAGATCCGCGGCCGGACGAATCGCGCTGCTCCAGTCGAGCGTGAAGTCGAATCGGCCGTCGAGTCCCGTGCGATCGACGGCGGCGCGTCCCAGTTCGCGCTCGAGCAGGAGCGCAAGCTGCCACATCGTCGCCCCTTCGCCGGAGAGGCTGTCGCGTCCGCGGCTCACGCCGCAGAGGTTTATGACCATGCCCGGCGCCGGGGGCGGCGGTGGCGGCGCGCCGGGCTCGGGACAAATGGCCGACGAGGCGCGGAGACGCGATCCGAGCGCGCCGCTCGCGGTCAACGAGTAGCCGCGAAACGCTCGCTGCTCTGTGTGCAGCACCAGCTTGAAACGGTCCGCCAACAACGTTCTGACCATCGACTGCCGTTCGTCCGGAATCGGATCGCCGTGCGCTTGCGCGCGGACGTCGTAGCGTTCGGTGTCGACCCAGTCAGGTCCGCCGACGATCCGTCCCGGTGCGAGGAACTCGTGGCCGTACACCGCCCGGATCAAGTCGCGCAGCGAAACGTTCTCGGCGAAGAACTGCCCGCCCCGAGGAAAACCGAGCCCCCTGGGATTGGGCGCGCCGGACGTGTTCGGCGTGATTGACGCGGACGCGAACGCCGGTCCGGCCGCCGCACGCTCCGCGTGTGATGGGACCGCCGCGCGCGGCGCACGGCGCGCGCCGGCGGCGATGGGCATGGCGACCACGGCGATCGCGCACGCGGCAACCAGGAGCTTCTTCGAACGACCGAGCAGATGTTCGGGACGGTTCCTCATGATCGCCTCGATGCGCCGCTGGAGATCGGACCCCGCGACGCCGGCGGCCCAGACGGGGCCGGGCTGAACGCAGAACGCGCACGTTTTCAGGATGCTCTCCGCATACACGCGGCGATCGTTTCCGCGATGGATGACGTCCGCGTCGCAGGCCAGCTCGCGCTCCGCCACCAGCCGGCCGCCGAGCCACCACACGATCGGATGCCACCACCACAAGGCCTGCACGACGGTGTGCGCCGCCGCGGTCAGGTTGTCGCGCCGGCGGACGTGCGCGAGTTCGTGCGCGACGATCGCCGCGATCTGCGCGTCGCTCAAACGTGCGCTCAGCGACTGCGGCCACCGCAGAATCGGGTTCGTAATCCCCCAGACGCAGGGTTCGTGCGCCGCGCTGGAGAACGCGAGCGCCGTGCGGCCGTTCCCTCCGGCCTGACCTTCGACGCGGCGCAGGATGTCCACCTCGCGGCCGCGTTCGACGGCCCGGCATCTTCGCAAGTCCGACCGCAGACGGACCCACCGTCGCATCCACGTCGCAAGGACGGCGATGGAGCCGCACGCCCACACCGCGAGCAAGACCCACGCGAGCGCCGCTGTCGCGCCGAGCGGCGCAGCGGCTGCTTCAAGAGGACGCGGAACGACAGGCGTCGCAAAGGGATGCGCGACGAGGTCGAGGACGACGTCGAAGTCGGAGGACCGCGGGGCGGCCGCGCTCCAGCGATCAAGGTGAAGACGCGCGCCGACCGACCCGAGCGCCGCGAAGGGGACCAGGAACTTCATCGACGCCGCGAACCACACCCAGTACCGCACGGCGGCGCGATTCCGCCGCAGCGCGACCGTCAGCACACCCGCCGCGAGGGCGACAAGGGTCGATTGCCAGAGATGATTGGCGATCATTCCTTATCCTTTCTCGCGAACTTGCGCAGCGTGCGCTCCGCCTCCTGGACGTCCTCGGGCGTCAGCCTCCCCGATTCGACGAGATGCGCGACGATCGGCTGCATCCGTCCGCCGAAGAATCCCAGCAGTTCGTCGACCAGGCGCCGATGGGCGGCCACCCGCGAGACGAGCGGCTCGAAGATGTGCGCGTTGCCGATTTTCCTCGCGCGCCGCAGCGCGCGCTTCCTTTCCAGCCGATACACCATCGTCTGGACGGTCGTATACGCCGGACGCGTCTTGCCGGGAAGGTCCTCCTGGATCTCGCGGACCGACGACGGGCCGCGGCGCCAGAAGACCTCCATGATCTCGAGCTCCAGCCTGGTCAGTTTTGGCAGCACGACTCCAGCTCTCCTACCCTCGTCGTCTTATTTACTACAACAGTAGTAGACACGTCAATCCCCCCCAACTCTCGCACCTCATCCGCGCCCGCCGACCGTGATTTGTGGCAGTTGTGTGACAAACCGCGTGTCGAATTCGACGGCCGCTTTCCTCCACGGCGCGTCGGACGGTTGTACAATTCGAGCCGGCGCCACGGAGCACGCGTGTTTCAATCTCTCTTCCAGCTTCTCTTCGAGTATCGCCCCGTCGTGTTCCAGCAGGGGGACTTCCGCTTTCAGCCCCCGGCGGGCGTCTACGTCGCGGCGGCCGTGGCCGCCGTCGTCGTGGCGGCGAGCATCGTCAGCTACCGCGGGCTGCCGTCGCGGCTGCCCGTGATCGATCGGCTTGCGCTCGGCGCGCTGCGACTCGCGGCGCTCGCCAACGTGCTCGGCGTGCTGGTGGACGATTCGCGGAGCATGCAGATCGCCGACTGGCGCGGCCAGCCGCGCGCGGACTTCGTGCGCCAGACGTTCGGCAAGGACGGGAGCGCGCTCATGCGGGCGCTGTCCGATCACTTCGTGGTCCGGCTGTTCCGCTTCTCGTCCGCGCCGTCGCGGATCGAGTCCGCGTCGGGTCTGACGTTCGATGGACGGCAGACGCGGCTCGCGGCGGCGATCGACGGCGCGCGCCAGGAGCTGGCGGGGTTGCCGGTCGCCGGGCTCGTGCTCGTCACCGACGGGGCGGACACGACCGACGCATCGGTCGCCGATGCGCTGCTCGCGCCGAAAGCGCAGGCGCTGCCGGTCTTCACGGTTGGCGTCGGACAGGAGACGCTCTCGCGGGACATTCAGATCGGCCGCCTCTCGACGCCACGCACGGTGCTGAAGGGCACGTCGCTCCTCGTGGACGCGATCGTGACGCAGACCGGCTATGCCGGACAGACCGTTTCACTCGACGTCGAAGATGAAGGACGCATCGTCGGGTCGCAGCCCGTGACCCTTCCCCATGACGGCGAACCGGCGTCGGTGCGCGTGCGGTTCACCGCGAACGACGCCGGTCCCCGCGTCTTCAAAGTCCGGATCGCGCCCCAGCCGGGGGAGGCGATCGCGAAGAACAACGAGCGCGAAGCGCTCATCGACGTCCGGGATCGAACCGAGCGCATCCTTTATTACGAGGGCGAGGCGCGCAGCGGCGTCCACTTCATGCGACGCGCGATCGCCGACGATCACAATCTGCAGCTCGTCACCCTGAACCGGACCGCCGACAACAAGTACTATCGGTTCGGGCTCGAGAACCCCGACGAGCTGGCCGCGGGATTTCCAAAGACGCGCGAGGAGCTCTTTCAGTATCGCGGCCTGATCCTGGGGAGCATCGAAGCGAGCGCGTTCACCGGCGACCAACTCCGCATGATCGCCGAGTTCGTGGACGTGCGCGGCGGCGGACTGCTCGTGCTCGGCGGCCAGCACGCGCTGGCGGAGGGAGGCTACGGCGGGACTCCGGTCGCGGACGTCCTGCCCGTCGTCATCGATCGGCCGCCGAGGGCCGGCGCGACGCCGGCCGCGTCCGCGATCAAAGTGCTGCCGACGCGCGCGGGGGAAGCCCACGCGTTGACGCAGCTCGGCGCAACGCAGGAACTGTCCGCCGATCGGTGGAAGACGCTGCCGCCGCTGACGAGCGTCAACGTGATTCAGTCCGTCAAGCCGGGCGCGACCGTGCTGCTCAGCGGCGCCGACGAGCGGCGCCGCGACCGCGTCGTCCTCGCGTTCCAGCGCTACGGCCGCGGCAAGTCGATCGCGTTTCCGGTCGTTGACGACTGGCAGTGGCAGATGCACGCGTCGATTCCAGCCGAGGATCAGACGCACGAGAACTACTGGCGTCAGCTCCTGCGCTGGCTCGTGGACAGCGTGCCGGACGCGGTCGAGACGCGGACGCTGACGGATCGCGTGGAGCCGGGCGATCAGGTGACGCTGACCGCGGACGTCGTCGATCCGCGGTTCGTCGAACTGAACGACGCGCAAGTCGTCGCGCACGTCACGGCGCCTGGAGGCAAGACCACGGACGTGCCGATGCCGTGGACGGGTGAGCGCGCCGGCCAATATCGCGTCACGTTCCCGACGAGCGCGGGAGGTTGGTACCAGGCGAAGGTGGACGCCACCCGCGGCGGTAAACCGGTCGGCACGAACACGTCGCACGTGCGCGCGGCGCCCGACGAAGGGGAATACTTCGATGCCGGGATGCACGGCGCGCTGCTGCGCCGCGTCGCGCAGGAGACGGGCGGACGGTTCTATACGACGGATACCGCCAACGCGCTGGCCGAGGACCTGAAGTACACAGGCCGCGGCGTGACGACGATCGAAGAGCGCGACCTGTGGCACATGCCGGTCGTGCTCATCATGCTCGTCGGCGTGATGTGCAGCGAGTGGGGATATCGGCGGGCGCGGGGGCTCGCGTGACTCGCGTCAATGCCAAATGCTCAAGGCCACATGCCAAAAGCGCTTCCTTCGGGCTAATGGGTGTCTTGCTGCTGCTGGCTGTGATACCGGGGACAGCCGTCGCCCAGACGTCGCATCTGCTCATTATCGTGGGGCTGGCTGGCGATCCGGAACATGTCGAGTTGTTCCGCAAGTGGGCCGCGACGCTGACCGATACGGCGGCCGAGCGGCTCGGCGTGCCGGGATTCGAAGCACATCACCGCGAAGTCCACGCGTGACGAGGTGGGGAAGGCCTTCGCCACGCTTGCCGCGCAGGCCGCGGAAGATGATACGGTCATGATCGTGTTGTTCGGCCACGGCAGCTTCGACGGCAAGGTCGCGAAGTTCAACCTGCCGGGTCCGGACATGACCCCCGAGGACTTTGCGCCGCTCCTCGCGAAGCTGAAATCGAAACGCGTCGTCTTCGTCGACACGACGAGCGCGAGCGGACCGTTCATCGAGGCGCTGTCGGGGCCGGGCCGCACGATCGTGACGGCGACGCGGAACGGCGCGGAGCGGTTCGCGACGCTGTTCGGGCGCTTCTTCGTGGACGCGTTCACGGCCGAAGCGGCCGACGCCGACCGCAACGGCCGCGTGTCGCTGCTCGAGGCGTTCGCGTTTGCGAAGCGTGAAGTGGCGAACGCGTACGAACGCGAAGGGCTGCTGATGACGGAGCACGCGCTGCTCGACGACAACGGCGACCGCGAAGGCAGCGCCGACCCGGGCCCGCAGGCGAGGGACGGCCGCGTCGCCGCGGTCCTGTCGCTCGGCCAGCCGGCCTCGGCCGCGGCGTCCACCGCGGATCCGAAGTTGCGCGCGCTCTACGCCGAGCGCCAGGCGCTCGAACAGCGGATTGAATCGCTGAAGCTGCTGAAGGACAGCATGGACCCGGATAGGTATGCCGGTGAGCTGGAAAAGCTGTTGACAGACCTCGCGGTGAAGAGCCGCCAGATACGCGAGGCAGGTGGAAGGTAGAAGGCAGAAGGCAGAAGGCAGAGACGCGCGCTCGGTGCCCGGGCGGCCGTGCTGAGAGGTCCTTGAGTGTGCCCGAGCGTTCTATCAGCAGCGCCTGCGGCCGCGGCGAGCGAGCGAAGCGAGTCGAGCCGCAGCGAGCGGGGGTGGCCGCCTTCGCCAAGGCTACGGCGAGCGTGGCCGTAGCAATGCGGAGGCCCGGGCCCCGCGAGCGCTGAGAAAAGAGGTTTCTTGTGGAGCGTTTCGCGACCGACACGATCGCGCTCGAATCGCCCGACGACCTTGCGCTGGCCGAGCGCATGAAAGGAGGGCGCGAGCGCATCCTCACCGAGCTGCGCAAGCTGATCGTCGGGCAGGAGGACGTGGTCTCCGAGGTGCTGCTGACGCTCTTCGTCGGCGGCAACAGCCTCATCGTCGGCGTGCCAGGGCTCGCCAAAACGCTCCTCGTTCACACGCTCGCGCGCGTGCTCGACTTGAAGTTCTCGCGGATTCAGTTCACGCCGGACCTGATGCCCTCGGACATCACCGGAACGGATCTCATTCAGGAAGATCCGGCGACGGGCCGGCGCCAGATGGTGTTTTCTCCAGGGCCTGTCTTCGCGAACATCGTGCTCGCCGATGAGATCAACCGCACGCCGCCGAAAACCCAGTCGGCGCTCCTCGAAGCGATGCAGGAGCACCGCGTCACGATCCAGGGACGCACGTATGAGCTCCAGGAGCCGTTCTACGTCTTCGCGACGCAGAACCCGATCGAGCTGGAGGGCACGTACCCGCTGCCCGAGGCGCAGCTCGATCGCTTCATGTTCCACATCGTGATCGATCATCCGCCGGTCGAAGAAGAATTCGAGGTGGTGCGGACGACGACGGCGCTGCGCGATCCGCAGTTCGAGCGGCCGGTGACCGGCGCGGATCTCGTCGCCTTCCAGCGGCTCGTGCGCCGCGTGCCCGCGGCCGAGCCGGTGATGCGCTACGCGCTCGATATCGCGCGCGCGAGCCGGCCGAAGTCGCCGACGGCGCCGGAGTTCATCCGCAAGTGGGCCGCGTTCGGCGCGAGCGTCCGCGCGGCGCAGTACCTCGTGCTCGGCGGCAAGGCGCGCGCGCTGACGAACGGCCGCTACAACGTCAGCTTCGACGACATCCGCGCGCTCGCGCACCCCGTACTGCGCCATCGCGTGCTCACGAACTTCCACGCGCAGTCGGAGGGCGTGACGAGCGATCAGATCGTCGACAAGCTGCTCGAGGCCGTTGCCGTTCCGCGGTCGGGGATGTAGGAAGGCAGAAG
>QHWR01000128.1:0-20629 GCA_003223835.1 Acidobacteriota bacterium
TTACAGCAATCCTCGCCTGAACGCTGTTATCGCCCGCGCGAGCTCGGCGTCCACGGCCGCCTTGGCAGAGCGCGAGTGGCACGAGGCGGCCCGTTTTCTGATGGACGATGTCGCACTCGTACCTTTAACCTGATATGGAATGACCCGCTGTCAAGTGCGTAGTCGTTCCGAATAATTGGCGCCTTGTCGCCAAGCGAATGCTTGGCGATGTCGAACGCGTCGGTGCACGGGCCGCGAAGACGACGGACGATCGAGGGCGCTTCGACGACGAGTCACGCTGATATTCGGTGGTTGCCGCGGTCGCCCGCGGCAGAGCACACATGACAGTGCTTCGTCGGGAGGACGTGCAGTCTAGGGTCGCGAGTTGGGACGGACGTCCGTATCGCATTGCTAGCTCGCCGATCCTCGCAATCGTGCCTCTGATCATCCGCCGTCTTCGCGGTCCGTCACCGAACCGCCTCACGCGTCGATTCCTTGATGAACCATCCGTCACTCGCTGTTGCTTACCGCGCCGGCGTTGCGACGGGTTGCAGCGCCGCCCACAAGAAGCCCGCGAGCTCGCGCGCAATCGCCACGGCGATCTTCGGTGCCGGCTTGTGTTCCGACGCCAGTTTGCGGAAGCGTCGACACAATCGCTGTTGCGCCTTATCGGCAATCGCAATCACGCGCGCCGGTTGTCTTTTGCGCCGACGTGCGAGCGCCACGCCGATACCCGGCCGGTGTTGGTAATGCCACGCGACTTCTACCAGCAGCCGCCGTACCAGCGCGTTACCGGTGCGCGTGATGCGGCCGCGCCGATGTTTCTCACCGCTCGAGTCTTCGCCTGGCACCAGCCCGAGATACGCCATCAACGCCGGCGCCGACGCGAACCGTCGAAAGTCATGCAACTCGGCGAGGATCAACATGGCGGTCAACGTATCGATGCCGCGGAAACAGCGCACCCAGCCGACCGGCTCCCGATACGGCTCGCGCTCGGCAATCTCCGCAAGCCGAGCATCGAGCTCCAGCAACCGCGCCTCAGTGTGATCGATCGCCAACAGATAGTCGTCGATGACTGCGCGCTCGGCCGCGTGCGGCCATGTCAGACTGTCGATCCACTGCCGGTGCGCACGCGTCCAGTTGCGGCCCGAATAGTGCAGCCCCCGGCGCAGCAGCAGCTTGCCCAAGCGGTGCCGACACCGTTGCAGATCTTCCCGGGCATCATCCCGCGCCCGCGCCAGGTCCCGTACCGCCTCGTCTTCGGGAGTCGGCGGCTGGACGGCTGTCAGCAACCCCGCGCGCCCCAGCTCCGCCAGCTTGCGCGCATCGCGGCGATTCGTCTTCACCCGCTCACCCGGTTTCCGCGGAATCAGCGCCGGCGCGACCACGTCGCAACTGACCCGCGACGTCGTCACCTGCCGTTGCAATGCGTAGCCACACGGCCCAGCTTCATAGAACACGCGGACTGGACCCGGCGCCTCGCGCTCGACCTTCCGCACGAGGCGGCGCACGGCATGCGGCTCGTTCGCCAGCTGCCACGTCACCGGGTTCGGCTCGTTCCCGATCAGCATCGCGATGAAGAGGTCTTTCTTGTGCGCGTCAACGCCAACGTACGTAGTAACCTGTTTCACGACCGGCTCCCTTCGATGCGGCTCTGGCGCCCTCGAGCGCTAACCCGCGATTCCCGGTGGCTCTGTCCACCGCGTTGAGTACTGCAAGCACTACAACGTTACGATGGAGAGCCGGTCATTCCATATTGTCTAGTCCAAGTCATCGATCGAATGCGGGATCGCGCCGGCCGGGCGCAGGACCGCCCGGTACTCGACCTGTACCCGTTGCCGCGCGGGAATCCAGCGGAACGTCGGCACATCGAACAGGCGACCCCTTTCGATCATCTGACGTCTTGATTCGGGGATGGGCGAGACGCCGAATTCCATCCCGCACGTGAGGCTCCGGCCATTCCACGGCGGATTCGTTCGGCTCAAATTCTCTTCCCAGATACCCAGCCACGGAAAATCCGCGCGCCGCCAGACGTACGCGAACGCGAGCCGGGCCGCTGGAGAGAAGGCGATGAAGAACGCCTCGTCGCGACGGAGGTCCATGCGATGCGCCGTGTAGGCGCTCGAGGCTGGCGCATCCGTGTACCGACGGAGATCCGCGACCCCGCCGCTCGCACGTGGCGCGTCGGGCCACCCGAACTCCGCGCCGGCGACGAGGTAGTCAGACGGACCGAACCTTCCGTCGAACACGAGCGATCGATCCGCGGATACCCGGAACTCGGTCGCGCCTTTCTGAAGAAACGGCGGACCGAGGGTGACGTGTTCGGTCCAGCCGATCGGACGATCGGCGGACGCCAGGTTCTCGACCGTCTCGCGGATCCGGACCGTGCGGCCGTCCAGGAGGACGTGGCGCCCGACGCGTAATTGCGCCGACGGAAGCACCGTGTGCATCGATAGCTCGCCGCCGGCGCGCGATACGTCAATCTCGAACCGCGCGACCGAGGCTTCCCCGTGCACCGGCAGGCCCGCCGCCGCTTCTTCCGCCGACGGCCCACCAAAAAAATCGAGACAGAGGTTGTGCCCCATGATTCCGGCCAGGAGCGTGGCATCCGCGCCGCCGCCGTAAAGCGCATGCCGGCTGGCGTCGTATTGCGAAGGTTCGATCGACGGCCAGTCGGGCGTCCACAGAGGATTGACGCCGGTGGCGCGATCCCGAATCTCGGCGATGTGGCCGCCTTCTTCGAGGATCGTCACGCGCAGCGCGTCGTTCTCGATGACCGCCGCGCGACGGTTGCGGTAGGACGTCGGCAAGATACGGTGTCTATACTCCAGCCCGACCCTCGAGGCTACGTCCACGCATCGCGCGCATCCGGACGGTCCATCGCCTGTTGCGCAATGTAGAACGCGCGGCGCCGTTTTCGGTAGCTATTCGGGCCCGATTCCGAGCCCTAACCCATTCGTCCGCAGCGCCTTGCGCAATCAGGCGGACATTTGACATTTCGATAAACCGAGCGTGTGACCACTTGCTTTTGACAGGTTGCGGGACGCGCCGTAGCCTGCGCCAGCCGTCGCCGATGGATGCGGCCATTCCACGAGGGAGTGGCCGGGGTTTCGAACGCGTCGCGAAGAAGGAGGATGTCGTGGCACGTTGGTTCACAAGCGTCCTCGTTGTATTGCTGCTGGCGGGTGTGCACGGCGTCGGAACCGCGCGCGCGCAGGGTCTCACGGCGCAGCTCTCGGGCGTGGTGAGAGATGCCGCGGGGGGCGTGATGCCCGGCGTCAGCGTCGTCGTCAAGAATGCGGGCACCAACCAGGTGCGTCAAACGATCACCGGGGGTGACGGCACGTTCGTCTTTCCCGATCTGCTCGCCGGCACGTACGACATTACGGCAACGATGAGCGGGTTCAAGACGTACGAGCAGAAGGGGATCGAGCTCGGCGCGACGGACCGCGTCGCGCTCCGGGCCATTTCGCTCGAGCTCGGCGGGCTGAACGAGCAGATCACCGTGAAAGCGGAAGCCGCGCTCGTGCAGACGAAGACAGCGGCGCGGTCGGGGCTCGTCGCACGAGAGCAAATCGACGACATTGCGGTCAAGGGGCGCGATTTCGCCGCGTATCTGAAGCTGTTGCCCGGCGTCGTCGACACGAGCAATCGTGAAGCTCCGGGATGGGGCAGCATGGGCGGACTGTCGATCAACGGCCGCTCGGGCGGGTTCAACTTCTCCTATGACGGGGTGACGAACAAGGATACGGGGTCGAACAGCGGGAACTATCAGGCACCCGCGCTCGACTCCATCGGCGAAATCCGCGTGCAGACGTCGAACTTCCAGGCGGAGTACGGCCGCAGCTCCGGCGCGACGATTACCGTCGTCACGCGGGCGGGCACGAAGGAGTACCACGGCAGCGCCGCGTACTACAAGCGCGACACGTCGCTGAACGCGAACGAATTCTCCCGGAAACAGCAGTGCGCGCTGGGCCAGCTCGCGCAATGCGACGCGCCGCTCTACAAGTTCGACAACACGGCGTGGACGGTCGGCGGGCCGGTTCTGATTCCGGGGCTGGACTTCAACCACGGGCGCAACAAACTGTTCTTCTTCTGGTCGCAGGACATCCTCGCGCGCACCGATCCGGGAGGTCTGAACCAGCGCCGCGTGCCGACCGCGCTGGAGCGCCAGGGAGACTTCTCGCAGACGTTCGACAGCCAGGGCCGCCTGATCTTCATCCGCGATCCGCTCCTGGCGGGCACGTGCAGCAGCGTGACCGGCGGACCGGCCTGTTTTGCGGGCAACGTCATTCCCGGCAATCGCATCGATCCGATCGCGCAGCAGCTGATGAACCTCTTCCCGCTGCCCAACGCCGACGATCCGACTGGCGCGCGTCAGTACAACTACGCGTTCCAGACGGTCCAGAAATGGCCGCGCAATGATCAGGTGCTGCGGATCGATTGGAACGTGGACAAGAACACGACGTTCTATTCGCGCTTCCAGTACGGGTACGAGAAGCGCGCCGGCGGCGTGTCGTTTCTCGGATCCTCCGGGGGGTGGCCCCAGTATCCGAGCAAGTACGAAATCGACACGCGCGCTGTCGTCGGCACGCTGCTGCATACGTTCAACTCCACGACGTTCGCGGAAGTCACGGTCGGCGTGAACGCGTCGCACCAGTACACCAGTCCGCTCGACGAGGCGGCGCAGCGCGCGAACGATCGGTCGCTCGTGCTGCCGGGCCTTCCGCAGTTCTTCCCGGCTGCGAATCCGCTCGGCGTGCTGCCCCAGGCGACGTTCAGCGGCGGATTGCCGACGCCGAATACCGGCAACCCGACGTATGCGTCGTTCGGCGTGGAAAACCGGTGGCCGTTCTACGGCTTCAACCGGCTGTGGAATTTTTCAACGAACCTGACGAAGGTGGCGGGCGCGCACAATATGAAGGCCGGCTTCTTCCTGGAACGCACCACGCGTCCCGCGGCGCGGTCGTCGAGCTTCAACGGGACGATCAGCTTCAATACGGACGGGTCGAACCCGCTCAACACGAATATCGGCTTCGCGAACGCGCTGCTCGGAGCCATCACGCAATACCAGGAGTCGGACGCGCATCCCAGCGCGCACGGCAAATTCTTCAACACCGAGTGGTACGTGCAGGACAACTGGCGATTGCGCCCGGACTTCACCGTCGACGCCGGCGTCCGCTTCTATTACATCGGGCCCACCCAGAGCACCGGCGACAAGGTCGCGGAGTTCGTGCCGTCGCAGTACAACGCCGCGCAGGCCCCGCTGTTGTTTCAACCGACGAGCACGCCGCAGGGGCGGCGGGCGCTCAATCCGCTGACGGGCGAGATCCTGCCGCTGGTGTACGTCGGACGTCTCGTGCCGAACTCCGGAAACTTCATCGACGGGATGCAGGTTTTCGACAATACGGTTCTCGAGGCGCCCCCGATCAAGCTCGCGCCGCGACTCGGCTTCTCCTGGGACGTGACGGGCGACGGCAAGACCGCTGTCCGCGGGGGGGCCGGCGTCTTCTACGACAGGTTCGCTGACGACAACGTTCTCGATCTCGTCGAGCTGCCGCCGCTCCTCAACACGTACACGACGAACTACACGACGATCCGCGATCTGCTCGCGAGTCCGCTGACCGCGACGCCGACCGCCGTCCGCTACTTCCCGACGTTTGTGCCACCCGTCGTGTACAACTGGAGCCTCGGCGTCCAGCGCGACGTGCTGTGGGGGTTCGTCGCGGACGTGGCGTATGTCGGCAACGCGGCACGCAACCAGTTGATCACGCGCGCGATCAACGGACGGCCTTACGGGTACGCGTATCAGGCCTCGAGCCTCGATCCGAGCAACGTCGTCGGCGGGATCGTGCAGCCGTATCCGGACGATCTCCTGCGTTCGTACCGCGGCTACGGTGCGATCACGCAGCGGGAATTCAGCGGCGCCTCCGACTTCCACTCGATGCAGGTGTCGATGAACCGCCGCCGAATCTCGCACGGATTCACGCTCGGGCTGGCCTACACGTACCAGATCGTCAACAAGAGCCTCGGCGCGATCGACCCGTTCGTCCCGGACAACCGCGCGCGCAACTACAACTCGAACGGGCGCCGGCCGCACACGCTGACGGTCAGCTACGTGTACGACGTGCCGCGCGCGAGCGAGCGCTGGGACAATCTCCTCGCGAAGGCGGCCCTCGACAATTGGCAGATATCCGGAATCACCTCGGTCATCAGCGGCGCGTACGGCTCGTTCAGCTATTCGTATGCGAACGTCCCGACCGGTACGCTGACCGGCACCGGGGCGATCAACGGCGGCGGCAGCCGCGTCGACATCGTCTGCGATCCCATCCTGTCGCGGAGCCAGCGCACGTACGCGCGGCAGTTCAAGACGGAGTGCATCGCGCCGCCCTCCGATCAGTTCCGCCTCGGCAACGCCTTGAACGACGAGTTCCACGGACCTGGGTTCATGAACTGGGACATTTCGTTGTTCAAGAACATCCCGCTCGGCGCGGCGCGGAGGCTGCAGCTCCGCACGGAGCTGTACAACGCGTTCAACACGAACCAGTGGACCACCGTCAACACGAACGCGGTCTTCGACTACCAGACGAAGCAGCAGACGAATGCCGCGTTCGGAAGTCTGACAGGGGCGACCAACAGCGCGCGCCGGATTCAACTGGCGGCGCGATTCACGTTCTAGCGGCTGAGCACGCGAGGCAGCGGATTGCTCGACGCCTTTCTGCCTCGCGCTGCTCCAGAGTATTCTTCAGGCCGTCAGGGAGGCCCGAGGCATGCATCGAACGACCTGGAGTGCCGCCGCAATCCTGTGCGCACTGGCCGGTTGGGCCGCATCACCAGGCGGCCCGACGCCCGGCAAGGCCCGCTGGCTCACCGACGGCGGCGACGTTCAGCGCACGTCCTGGCAGCGGAACGAGACGCTGATCAACCCCTCGAGCGTCAAGAGCATGAGCCTGGCGTGGAAGCTGAAGCTCGACAACCCGCCGCGGCAACTGCACAACCTGTTCGCGCCGCTGATCGTTCCGGATGCGCAGACGCCGGACGGACCGCGTGAGTTCGCCGTCGTCGCGGGAATCTCCGACAACATCTATGGAATTGACGTCGCGACCGGCCGTCAGATCTGGAAGCGGCACTTCGACAGCACGTACCAGGAGCCGCAGGGCGGACGCGGCGGCGGGCCACTCTGTCCAGGCGGATTGACCGCGACCCCCGTGATTGCGCCGAGCGAGACGCCGGGTCGGTACAAGGTCTATGCCATCTCCTGGGACGGCCGGCTGCGGACGCTCGACGTCGCGACCGGTGAGGAGATCGCGCCACCGGAACCGTTCCTGCCCCCCAACGGCAAGCCGTACGGCTTGAATCTTTATAAGAACGTCATCTATACGACGACCGCGCAGGGCTGCGGCGGCAATCCCAACCAGTTCTACGGATACGACCTCGACACGAAGAAGGTCGGCAGCTTCAATCCGGGCAGCGGCGGACTGTGGCCGCGCCTCGGGCCGTCAATCGGCAAGGACGGCACCGTCTACGCGGGGAGCGGCGACGGCGACTACTTCCCGGAGCAACAGATCTTCGGGCAGTCCATCGTCGCCGTGAAGCAGAACCCGCAGACGAAGGCGCTGGAGATGACGGACTGGTACGCGCCGTCGAACGCCGCCTGGCTGCGCAAGCGCGATCTCGACATGAACGCGACCGGCCCCGTGTTCGATTTCAAGGGGAAGGAGTACACCGTCCAGACGAGCAAGGAGTGCCGGCTATGGCTCCTCGATACGTCCGCGCTCGGCGGCGAGGACCACAGGACTCCGGTTTATCGCACGCCTCTCGTCTGCAACGAGGAGGTGCAATTCGCCGGCGCCGGCGTCTGGGGCGCGCTCAGCACATGGGAGGAGCCGAACGGCACGCGCTGGATCCTGATGCCGTTCTGGGGTCCCAGACACTCGAAGTTCACCGCGCCGATCGAACACGGTCAGATTTCACACGGCGCGATCGCGGCATTCAAGGTTGATGAGAAACCTGGCCGCGTGGTGCTCACGCCGGCGTGGCTGTCGCGTGAGATGTGGCAGGCGGATCCGGTCGTTATCGCCAACGGCGTCGTCTTCGGGTACGGCAACGGCGAGGATGCCGCGCAGGCGACCGCCGACGCGGGACTCTCCTATAACAACGCCGCGAATCGCGTCGCGCACGGCGGCCACGCCACGCTGTATGGGTTCGACGCTGGCACCGGCGACGAGCTGTGGTCGAGCGGCGATCAGATCACCTCGTTCAGTCACTTCAGCAGCCTTTCCGTTGCCAACGGCCGCGTGTATCTGGGGACGTACGACGGAACGGTGTACTGCTTTGCAGTCGGCCGCGCGGTCGAGACCAGGTAGCTGATGACGACGTCACTCGCGAGGCGCCGGTTTCCGATGGTGCTGGTTCTGGCCTGGTCCGCGTTCGGCGCGCCCTTGCTCCTCCACGGGCAAGGGCGCGGCGGCGCCGAATGGACGACGAGCGGTCACGACGCGCAGCGGACCGCCTGGGTGCGAACCGACGCGCGGCTGAGGAAGGACGCCGTCGTCAAAGGCGAGTTCCAGTTTCTGTGGAAGGCGAAATTCGACAACGAGCCGCGACAGTTGAACTCGCTGACGGCGCCGATTCTGCTGGATCTGCTGATCGGATACCGCGGATTCAAGTCGCTGGCGTTCGTCGGCGGCAGCGACGACCGCGTCTTCGCGATCGATACCGACCTCGCGCGGCCGTACTGGACGGCGATCCTGAACTACACCGCGGCAACCGGCGGGCGGCCGCCCAGCTCCTGGGAGTGTCCGGGTGGCTTGATCGCCACACCCACGCGGCGGACGGTGCTCGCGCCTTCGGCGCTGGCCGCTCGCGGCGGTGGCGGCCGCGGTGGGCGATTGGGAAGCGCTGTCGGAGAACCCGGCAAGGGCGCGGCCGTTCTCGGTCAACCGCCTCCTCAACGAGCGGGCGGTCCCGGCGCCGCGGCGGCACCGGGCGGTCGCGGCGCCGGCGGCCGGGCAGACGCGGGCCGCGGCGGCCGTGGACCTGCCGGGATCCCGTTCGGTGGCGTCGATCCGGTCTTCGCGATGGGCAGCGATGGATTCATTCACACGCTGCTCGCCAGCAACGGCGCGGATTCCGAACCCGCCGTTCCGTTCATCCCGCCCAACGCCAGACCGTCTTCGCTCATCTGGGTGGACGGCGTCGTCTACACGACGACGTCCGGCGAGTGCGGAGCGGTACCAAGCGCGGTCTGGGCGATGGACTTGACCGCGCCCGAGAAAGAGCGAAAGACCGTGTCGTGGGAGACGCGCGCGGCGGGGATCGCCGGCAGCGGACCTGCGCTGGGAACGGACGGAACGGTATACGTCGCGGTCGGCAAAGCGGCCGCAACGGGGTCGCGCAGCGAGTATGCCGACGCGATCGTCGCGCTCGACCAGAGGATACTGCGGCCGAAGGACTGGTTTTCCGCGGCGGGCGCCGATTTCAATGCGTCGCCGATCGTGATCCGCGACAAGGACAGGGATCTCATTGCCGCGACCGGCAATGACGGACGTTTGTATGTGCTCGACGCCGCATCGCTCGGCGGATCCGATCATAGAACGCCGTTTGCCGTGAGCGGCAGGTACACATCGAGCGGCGCCGGCGCGGCGCTCGCGACGTGGGAAGAGCAGGGCACGCGCTGGATTCTTGCGACGGCGGTCGGTCCGCCGCCGACGGACGTCACGTTCGCGGCGAATGGCCTCGCCCCTAGCGGACGCGTCGTCGCCTTCAAGCTCGTCGAGCGCGGCACCTCCGTCGCGCTCGAGCCCGCGTGGCAATCACGGGACCTCGTGTCGCCGCTCGCTCCCGTCGTCGTCAATGGTCTGGTGTTCGCGGTTTCGAGCGGTGAGTATCGGCCGGCACACGCGGGCGCGACGCTGACGGCAGACGAACGCGCCCGGCGATCTGTGCCGGCGGTTCTGTACGTCCTGGATGCCGCGTCGGGGAAAACATTGTGGACCAGCGGCACGAAGATTACGTCCTTCGCGCGGGCGGGCCTCGCGGCGGGAGCGGGGCAGGTCTATCTCGTGACGTACGACAACCATCTCTACGCGTTCGGCATTCCGATGGAGCACTGACCATGAATCGTCGATGGTTCGCTGGCGCGATCGCCCTTTCGGCCGCGGCGGGATGGACGGCTGGCGCACCCGGCGCCATCGACGCGGCTCAGCAACAAACAGCGACGCCGGCGGCGCCGGTGACACAGCAGCTGCGGACGTTCACGCCCGAGGAGATTGCCGCGCTATCGCAGGGAATGCCCGAAGGTCCGGCGCGCGAGCTGACGGTCCGCGTCTGCGCGGTCTGTCACGAGCCGCAGCGCGTGGCCTCCGTGCGTCTCACGCGCGAGGGCTGGGAAGGTGTGGTCGTCAAGATGGTTTCGCTCGGCGCCCGCGCCACAGACGAGGAGCTCGCGAAGATCATCGACTACCTGGCCGAAAACTACAAAGGCGAGGCGCCGAAGCCGATCAACCTGAACACCGCAACGCCGGTCGAATTGGAAAGCGTCGCGGGACTGCTGCGGAAGGAAGCCGCTCTCTGGATCGATTACCGCAGCAAGAAGGGGCCCTGCAAGTCGCTCGACGATTTGAAGAAGGTCGCCGGCGTGCCTTTCAAGAAGATCGACGAACGGCGCGATCGGCTCGTCTGCTTCTGACGCCGCGCGCTGACCGGCGCCCCGACGACCGATGCGTCGCGCTAGTCCCACACCTTCGGTCTGAATGGCGACACGGCTGGGTGCGTGTCGCCTTTCCTTGTCACTGCGACAACTTCTTGAGCCAGATGTTCCGTGTGAACAGCTTGCCGGTGGCCTCCACCTCCAGGCCGATCTGTCCGCTGCGGCGGAACCTGGCCGCATCCTCGTCGACGAGGATCGAGATCACGCGCCCGTTGAGCAGATGCGTCATCTGATTGCCGATCGCGACGATGTGCAGCTCGTTCCAGTCGTTCGGCTTGTAGATCGCATCGATCGCCGCGGGCTCACCGAGCGTCGCGAGCAGACGCGGATTCTTGCCGGCTTCGGTGCGGACGACCTGTCCCTTCCAGGCGATGATGCCGCGGCCGGTCGACTGCTCGTAGAACTGACCGGTATAGCGGTTCCCTGCGTCGAAGTCGTATTGCGCGCCCCACATGTTCCACTGGTCTTCGGTCTTCGGATCGGGCGCCGCTGGGGCAGGGTTCCTGCGGTCCGCGTCCGGGGCCGCCTGCGCCCGGCGCCGCAACCGCACCCGGTGCGCCCCCACTCTGGGCACTCGCGCCTCCGGGACCGGCGCCGCGCTCCGGCCGCGGTGCGATCCAGCCGCGATACTGCACGCCGCCGTTGATGTTCCCCGTGCCCTTCATTTCGAGCTTCAGCTCGAAGTCGGCTGCTTCGCCGCCCTGCCAGACGAGATAAACAGTGCCGGTCGGCTTCTCGCACGTCGACTCGATCGTGATCGCGCCGTCCTCCACCTTCCAGTACTGATCGCCCGACCAGCCCTTCAGCGTCTGTCCATCGAAGAGCGACACCCAGCCGTCATGTTCCTGGAAATCGATCGGGTCCGGTTGTCGGAATCCACCTCCGCGCCCGCGCCCCTGGCCGGCAGGGAGCTGTCCGGTCGCAGCCGGCGTTTGCGAATCGACCATGACGCCGGCGGCAAGAAAAGCGAGAGTGGTGGCCGCTGCGATCCTGGCGATCATCGTTCTCTCCCTCCGGCGTGCACGGGGGTGACCTGCGGCGACGTCACCTTCTGCCATTGCTTCGTCCTGGCCGAATCGAGGACGGCGTCGGTCACGTAGTCCGTCGCCAGCCCGTCGCGGAACGTCGGCGGCAGGCCGCGACCCTTGGCGGCGGCGTCGACGAAGTCGGCGAACTGATGAATGAACGTGTGCTCGTAGCCGATCTGCAGGCCGGGCACCCACCAGTGCTTCATGTACGGCTGATCGCCGTCCGTCACGTGAATGCTGCGCCACCCGCGCATGCGTCCCTCATCGCGATGATCGAAATACTGCAGCCGGTGCAGATCGTGCAGATCCCAGAACGCCGACGCATGCTCCCCGTTGATCTCGAGCGTATAGAGCGCCTTGTGCCCGCGCGCGTAGCGCGTCGCCTCGAACGTGGCGAGCGAGCCATTCTCGAACCGCGCCAGGAACGCGCTCGCATCGTCAATCCCGACGGGTTCGACCTTGCCGGTCAGGTTGTGCTTGCGCTCCTTGATGAACGTCTCCGTCATCGCCGCCACCTCGACGATCGGTCCGTTCAGCCACAGCGCCGTGTCGATGTTGTGGGCGAGGAGATCGCCGGTCACGCCGCTGCCGGCGACCGCGACGTCCAGCCGCCAGAGTCCTTCTCCTCCCTGCGGCAGGTCGCGCGAAATCGTCCAGTCCTGCAGAAACTTCGCGCGGTAGTGAAAGATGCGTCCCAGCTTCCCCTCGTCGAGGAGCTGCTTGATCATCGTGACGGCGGGAACCCGACGGTAGTTGTACCAGACGGTATTGGGGACGCCGGCGCTCTCGACCGCTGCCGTCATCTCTTCGGCCTCGTTCGCGGTCCGGCCGAGCGGTTTCTCGCACATCACCATCTTGCCGGCGTTCGCCGCCGCGACGGCGATTTCGCGGTGCGTGTCGTTCGGACTGGCAATGTCGATGACATCGATGTCCTTGCGGCGCACCAGCTCGCGCCAGTCGGTGACGTAGGATTCGTAGCCCCAGTTCTCGGCGAACTGCTTGACGCGGCCTTCATTCCGGGCCGCCACCGCCTTGAGCACCGGCCTGTACGGCAGGCCGAAGAATCGCGGCGCCTGCAGGAACGCATTCGAGTGCGTCCGTCCCATGAACCCGTAGCCCACCAACCCGATATTCAGCGTCTTCATCGAAGCACCCTGTTCACAATCGTTCGGCGCATTCAGCATTCAGCATTCGATGAGTCCCACCCATGAGCGTCGCGAACGGACTTCATGACGCCGAGCACGTCGTTCCACGTTTTCTGCCGCGTCATCACCGCGTTCGGAAACATGCATCCGTCCCAGCAGATATGGTCGAACTTCCGCTCGACGTGCCCCTTCTCGTCGCGCAGCCAGAAGCCCGCGTGGCGGACGATGTCGAGTTTCCCGTTGGGATCGAACGGCAGGCAGTGACGTCCCGTCTTGTCGTGCGAGCCCGACCCTTTCACCGTCGCGTCGTTCTGTGCGACGTGAAAGTCGATGGTCCACGGCCGCAACGCGCGCGTCATTCTCTTCAGCGCTTCGTCGAGCGCGGCGCGATCCGACCAGTCGAAGTTCTCGGGCAGGATCCTGTCGTCCGGCGCGTTATAGCCCATCGTGAACAGCAGCGTGTGCGCCATGTCTGCCTGGAAGCCGACCGTCTTCGGCCGGTTGACCATCTCGAGCAGCTCGACATTACGCTTCACACTGTGCATCCCTCCCCAGCAGATCTCTCCCTCGGCGGCCAGCCGCTCGCCGATGTCCTCGGCGATGTCGGCCGCTTTCTGAAAAGTCTCGGCAATCTTCTTCGTGTTGGCGGCGGGATCCTTCGCCCACTCGGCCGGACTGGTCGCTGAGTCGATGCGGATGATTCCGTACCGGCGGACGCCCAGGTCTTCGAGCTTCCGACCGATCGCGCATGCTTTGCGGACCTGCGTGAGGAAGGCCTTCCGCTCCTCCTCGCTGCCCATGGCCGATCCGCCGCCGGTCGGCGGCCAGACCGGCGCGACGAGCGACCCGACCATGAGGTTCTTCGCGCGGATCTTGTCCGCCAGGCGCTGCAGGTCGTCGTTCGTCGAGTCGATGCTCACGTGCGGATCGAAGAGGAACAGATCGACGCCGTCGAATCTCGTGCCGTCGGCCTCCGCCTTTGCCGTGAGGTCGAGCATCGTGTCGACATCGATTGGAGGCTCGGCACCGGGGCCGCCCTTGCCGACCAGGCCGGGCCACATCGCGTTGTGAAGTGCAGGCTTGTTGTGAGCCATCGTCTTGCGTCTCCGAACACGCCCGACTTGAGGGTCGGGCCTACTCGCCGGCCTGTCGGCGCCGCGGAGCGTCAGGATTTCCCGGGCCGAAATGCTTCAGAATGACGAGCGGATCGCTCTCGCTGCGGTTCTCGATCCGCACGCCCGCCGCGGCCGCATCGGCGGTCACGAACAGCTCGTCCTCCGTCATCTGGCCGAAGCGAATCATCGCCGGCGTCGAGACCTGCAGTCCGCCGAGCAGGCCGAACCCCTGCGTGAGGATGATCCCGTAAGCGGCGCGGTCCGTGATCGTGACGGTCCGTTTCGGCAGGACGGTCACCTCCTTCGCCGAGTACCACGCCGTCCCGTAGGTGACCCAGCGCTCTCGATAGCCTTCGGGCTCGGTTTCTTCGAACGGCTTCACCGGTTTCGGCATGTAGCGGTTGCTCGCGCCGAATCGCGGGTTGACGTTCGCGTCCCATTCCAGCATGCCGACGATGTAATCGAGGTCGCGATGCTTGTCGGGCGGCACGTCCTTGACGAGCAGCTCCCAGGGCGTGATGCGTCCCTCGACCTCCGACTGGAACATTGCGAATACGTCGCTGTTCACCTGGGGCTCGTAGGTGAGGAGCGATCCCGGAGCGTGCAGAATGCCGGGATCGATCTGCCACCCGGTGCCGCGCTCGAGCCGGTAGGCGCGAGACAGATACGTGATGCCGTTGTCCCCCTTGCTCCAGTTCTCGAGGCACCGCCGGACATCCTCCTTCGTCGTGCCGGGCTCGAGGCCCATGAAGGTGTACGGATAGTTGTTGTCGGTTGGGTTGTACTGCGGGGGAAAATAATAGGCTTCCGGCTTTCCGCGGCGGCCGACGCGCTTGGCATGCGCGTCGCTCTGATGCATGTGATGCGGGATCGGTCCCATGTTGTCGAAGAACTTGCAGAGGAGGTTCCACCCCTTTTCCCGCTGCATCGTTTCCTTGCCGAGCAGCAGGTCGCCGGCCTGCTCGATCGCTTCCTTCAGCAGGAAGCGACGGCCCGTCGCGCGGCGGACGTAGCTGAGGCCTTCGTCCGCGGGCGTGCCGGGACCGTTGTCGGCATTGGTGGTCGACGAGAACCAGCGTTCGTTGATGCCGCCGCGATGCGCGCCGAAAGCGTAGAGATCATCGGGATGAAGCCGCAGCCGCCGGCCGGGATGCATGAAAGAGCGCGGCACCCAGCAGGGCTCGAGGCGTAACAGGCCCTTCCCTTCGTCGAGGGCGTCCTGAATGCCCTGTCGATCCGTCATGGGCGCTCACCATATAACCTCGCTGCGACGCGGGCAACCCTCGCCCGCGCGGCGCCGGGCGTTTCACACCGCGAAATCAGCCGCGCGCGGCGCCGCGGAACTATCGCGGCTTCCCGCACGCATCGCGCCCTCCGCCGAAGCAGCCGGCGTCGGGCTCGTTCTGTACCGTGAAACGCCGCGGGCGACGCGAAACTTGCTCGCGTGACGGGCGCGCAAAGATATGCTCCAAGGCCGGCCGCGTTTCGTCGCAGGAGACGGGACACGCGGCCGCGCTCACGCAAACGTCTGCATCAGTTGATCGTTCGGGTAGATATGGTCGACGTTCTCGGGCGTGACCAGTTGATGCTTGACGAAGACGGCCGGGGGGACGGTGCGGCGATGCAGGATGTCGAGCGCGACCGCGAGAATCTCGGCGCCGTACCGTTCCGGGAAATAGGCGACCGATCCGATCAGGCGCGTCCCCGGCTGCCGCAGTTCCTCGCGTCCCTCGGGCGACGCGTTCTGTCCCATGATCGCGCAGCCTTCGGCGCGTCCGGCCTCCTGCATCGCCCGCAGCGCCCCGAGCGCGCTCGGATCGTTGATGGCCCCGATCAGCAGACGGCGGGCGCGGCTCGTGCGCAGATGGCGCCGGACGGCTTCGAAGCTGTCTCCGAGCTTGCCGTCGCCGTCGAGATACGTGACGTGGCAGTTCTCCAGCGCCGGGAAGACCTCCTTCATCCCGACGAGCATGCCGGTCAGCCGCATGCGCGGCAGCGTACCCGCGCGATCGAGCGTGATCAGGACGACTTCGTCGTGCTCGCCGTCGCAGCGCTGCAGCTTGGCCCACCGCCCGAGATGACGTCCGCCGATCAGCCCCGCCTCGTAGTTGTTCGCCCCGAAGTAGGTGGCGCCCGGATGCGGAATTTCGATCGCGATGAGCGGGATGCCCGCCGCGCGATACTTCGCGGCGACGATCGGGGCGACGTGTTCGTCGGTCTGGAACTCGATCACGAGGTCGACTTTCTCGCGCACCAGGACGTCGGCGTTCCGTTGCGCGATCTTCGCGTTGTACCGATTGTCGACGCAGATCAACTCGATGCCCTGAGCGGCGGCGGCGCGCTGCAGCCCCGTCGACACTTCTTTCGAGAACTGATAATCGGTCCCCTGCGCCGCGTATCCGAACCGGTACGGACGCTGCTTGAACGGCCGCAGATGCGAACGGTACAGGTTTTCGCCGATCTTCTCGATCATGCCGCAGCGCTCCAGCGTGTAGAGCAGCCGGAACGTCATGCTCTTCGGCAGCTCGCTGCGCGACGCGATCTCCCGGAGCGGCAGCGCCTCGCCGGAGGACCGAAACGCGGAAAGGAGCTGCGATGAATGGACCACGGACTTCACGAGGTACGGGTCCCGGGCCGACGGTTTCGAGTCCGTTTTGCGCACGGCGGGTCCTCCTGAAAGTCGCCAGCGGGCGCATTATCGGCCGGCGTTTCGCAGGACGCAACCTTCCTTTTCGGCCGGGTGCCGGGTCGGGGCGCCCGCCGTGTCCCGAGGCGGGCGGGGGCGCCGGCAGCGGGAGATTTCAGTCTGCGTCGATCGCGACGATTTTCCAGGAGGATGCGCATGCCAGCCCGTGACGCCGATCTCGTCCACCGCGCGCTCGATGACTTCAGGATCGAGCTGCCGTCCTGGGGGTTCGCCAACACCGGAACGCGGTTCGGCAAGTTCCTGCAGCCGGCGGCCGCCGCCACGATCGAGGAGAAATTCAGCGACGCGGGTCAGGTCCATGCGCTCACCGGCGTGTGCCCGACGCTCGCGCTGCACGTGCTCTGGGATTTACCGGAGGGCGTCGCGGGCACACCGGAGATCGAGCGGCTCTCGTTGCAGTCCGGCGTGCGCGCGGGCTCCATCAATCCGAATCTGTTTCAGGACCAGCACTACAAGTTCGGATCCCTCGGAAACCCCGATCCCGGCATCCGCGAGACCGCGCGCCGGCACGTCGCGGACAGCATCGCCATCGCGTGCGCGCTGAAGAGCCGCGACATCTCGCTCTGGTTCGCGGACGGCTCGAATTACCCGGGCACGGCGAACATCCGCCGGCGCCGCGACTGGTTCATCGAGGGGCTGCAGGCCGGCCACGCGGCGCTGTCTCCGGGCCAACGGCTTCTCGTCGAATACAAACCCTTCGAGCCTGCGTTCTATCACACCGACATCGCCGACTGGGGCATGGCGCTGCTGCTGGCGCGCGCCGCGGGGCCGCAGGCGCGCGTTCTCGTCGAC
Organism: Acidobacteriota bacterium; assembly: GCA_003223835.1. Lineage (GTDB taxonomy): Bacteria > Acidobacteriota > Vicinamibacteria > Vicinamibacterales > 2-12-FULL-66-21 > Gp6-AA38. Next base: position 17,478 of record QHWR01000128.1, read on the forward strand.
ACCGGGCATCACTATTTGTCGCAGAACATCGAGCAGATCGTCGCGTGGCTGCTGGCCGAGCGGATGCTCGGCGGGTTTCACTTCAACGATCGCCGATATGGCGACGACGACCTCACGCTCGGATCGATCGATCCGTACCAGGTGTTCCGCATCTTTCACGAGATCCGGCTGTTCGAATACGAAACCGGCGCGCGGCCGGACATCGCCTACATGGTCGATCAGAGCCACAACCTCAAGGGCAAGATCGAGGCGATGATCCAGACGGTGTCCATGGCGCAGGAGCTGTTCGCCAAGGCCGCGCTGGTGGATCACGCCGCGCTGCTGCTCGCGCAAACCCGGACCGACCTTGTGCGCGCTGAGTCGATCCTGCAGGATGCGTTCGCGACCGACGTGCGGGGCGCCGTTCGCGAATGGCGCGTCTCGACAGGCCTGCCCGCCGATCCGCAGCAGGCGTTTCGCGAAAGCGGATACCTGGAGCGCATCACGGCGGCGCGGGCCTCGAGGCCCGCGGGCGTGTCGTCGTACGCGTGAGGCGGCGGCGAGGGCCGCGGAGCCGAAGCTCCGCGCGACACGCTACACGGCCGCGACTTCTTCGCGGACCAGACCCAGCTCCCGGCGGACCTTCTCTTCGATCGCCTTGAACGTCGCGGGGTTCTCCTTCAGGAACTGCCTCACGTTCTCGCGTCCCTGGCCGAGGCGCTCGCCGGCGAAGGCGAACCACGTGCCGCTCTTCTCCACGATCTTCCGGTCCACGGCAAGGTCGAGCAGATCCCCTTCGCGCGAGATGCCTTCGCCGTACATCACGTCGAATTCAGCCTCGCGGAACGGCGGCGCGACCTTGTTCTTGACCACCTTGACGCGCGTGCGGCCGCCCACGACGACCTCGCCGTCCTTGATGGCGCCGATCCGGCGGATGTCGAGCCGCACCGAGGAATAGAATTTCAGCGCGCGGCCGCCGGTCGTCGTTTCGGGGTTGCCGAACATGACGCCGATCTTCTCGCGGAGCTGATTGATGAAGATGAGGCACGTCTTCGACTTCGAGACGGCGCCGGTCAGTTTCCGGAGCGCCTGCGACATCAGCCGCGCCTGCAGGCCGACCTGCGCTTCCCCCATCTCCCCTTCGATTTCCGCGCGCGGCACGAGCGCGGCGACGGAGTCCACGACCACGACGTCGACGCCGTTCGAGCGGACGAGCACTTCGACGATCTCCAGCGCCTGCTCGCCGTTGTCGGGCTGCGACACGAGCAGATTGTCCAAATCGACGCCGAGCTTCCGTGCGTACTGCGCGTCGAGCGCGTGCTCCGCGTCCACGAACGCCGCCATGCCGCCGGCCTTCTGCGCCTCGGCGATCACCTGCAGCGCAAGCGTCGTCTTGCCCGACGATTCGGGCCCGAAGATCTCGACGACGCGGCCGCGCGGCACGCCGCCGATGCCGAGCGCGAAGTCGAGGCTGACGGCGCCGGTGGAGATCACCGGCACCTGCGCGATGACGTCCTTCTGGCCCAGGCGCATGATCGAGCCTTTGCCGAACTGCTTTTCGATTTGCCCCACGGCCATTTCGATGGCCTTCAGGCGTTCCCGGTCGTTACGGTCTTCTACGGACGGCATAGCGCTCCTTTTGCTTCGTCTTCCGGCTGGCGGCGTGTCTGTCCGCGTGTCGGCGGACATCACAGGCTCGGCTGCATTCTAGAGACGTGCCAGACGAGGTGTCAAGCGAAAACGCGCGGCAGAAACGCTGTAGAGGCGTTGATTTTCAGTCACTTGCCTGAACAGTCGACTTTCGCCCTTTCTGCCGAAGTGTGCAGGATCTGCAGCACCGGCGGCGGCCCGACCCGTGCAGTTTACGCCACCGCTCGGACAGGCGAGGTCACCGGCGTGGCGCGGCCGTTGCTTTATCAGGCCGCCTCGCATGCGACCCTTCACCCGCTGGGTCCTGTCGCTGTTCGTCTCTCCGCTCGGGGTGGTCGTGCTCGCCGCGCTCGACTCGACAGTGTTCCTGTCGCTGCCGTTCGGTATTGACGCCGCCGTCATTCTGTTGGCGGCGCGGCTGCGGGCCCTTGCGTGGATCGTTCCGTTGCTTGCGACCGCCGGATCGCTGGCTGGCGCCTGGCTGACGTTCTGGATGGGCCGCACCATCGGCGACAGCCGGCTCCATCGGTACATCCGGGCCAGGCGCCTCGCGAAGGTGCGCGCCAAGGTGCGCCGGAGTGGCGCCATCGCCCTCGCCGTCCTGGATCTGGTCCCGCCGCCGTTTCCGTTTACGGCTTTCGTGCTCGCGGCTGGCGCGCTCCACGTCAGGACGAAGACGTTCTTCGTCACGCTGGCGATTTGCCGGATCATCCGCTTCGGGGGGGAATCCGCGCTCGCGGTCATCTACGGCCGGCGGATACTCGTGTGGGTGGAATCAGATCTGTTTCACGACATCGCCACCGGCTTCATCGTCATCGGGATCGCGCTGATGCTCGTGTCGATCGTTCGCGTGATCAAACCCGACTCAGCAGTCAGGAAGCGTACGGCGGCGTGAGCGCACGGGACTAGAATGCGAAGAACGAAGAATATGGAGGTGCGCCATGGCGGAAACCACGCACGCGGCGGAAATCCACTGGCTCAACGATCCTGATGCGGCACTCGCGCAGGGCAAGCGCACGGACCAGCCGGTGCTGCTCGACTTCAGCGCCGCGCCGATGTGAAGCGGCTGCGCTCGGCTGGATGCCGAGGTGTATCCGGACCGCGACGTCGCCGCGTTCGTGTCGGCGAACTTCGTGCCGGCGAGAATCCACATCAAAGAGCAGCCCCAGACGTTCAAGCGATTCGGCGCGGAATGGACCCCGACAATCCTGACGTGGGACCCGGCGTCGAACGCCGAACGTCATCGCATCGAAGGGTTTCTCCCCAAAGAAGAGTTCCTGCCGCAGTTGATGATCGGTCGCGGACAGTTCGCGTTCGGGCGCGCACAGTGGGACCAGGCCGAAAAGTTTTTCAAAGAGGCGGCCGACCGATTTCCCGCGAGCGACGCCGCGGCGGAAGCCGCGTACTGGGCCGGCGTGTCCAGGTACAAGAAGACCGGCGACGCGTCCGCGCTGCGCGAGACCGGCGGGATCCTGCGCGAGCGCTATCCGCAAAGCGTCTGGGCCAAGAAAGGATCGGTGTGG
>QHWR01000128.1:20741-27048 GCA_003223835.1 Acidobacteriota bacterium
CTGATCGTCGCGATTCATCGCGGGCCGGCCCACAGCGTGGGTGCCGCCGCGATCGCGGGCGCGATCGCATGGGCGTTCGCGCGCGCGAAAGGGCTGCGATCGCCCGTCCGCTGGGGACTCGCGCTCGCGCTCGCGTGGGGCTCGCACGTCCTCCTCGACTGGCTCGGCAGCGACACCACGCCGCCGATCGGGATCATGGCGCTCTGGCCGTTCTCGCGCGCGTCGTACGAATCGGATCTGCACGTCTTCCTCGCCGTCTCGCGCCGCTACTGGCTTCCGGAGTTCTGGCGCTACAACCTGCGTGAAGTGCGGCGCGAGCTGCTCGTCCTCGCTCCCATCGCCGCGCTCGTGGTCAGCGTGTCCGCCACGTGGCCATTCCGCGCGTATCGCCGGCTCGCCGCCTCGCCGCGCCGGCCGTGACGAGGTCCGCCCGTTCTTTCTGGCACCCGGCTCGCAAGCCCGCGTGCTGACCTTCGGAAACACACAGAGAATGCGGCGGTTTGGCGGCGGCACGGATTCGATTTCGTGCGCCGCCCAACGGAATTGTCTCCAGGAGCGGATCAAATGGCGCACGGCATTCGACGGTCGATCGCGGCCATCGCGATTGCGGCCTTCGGTTCACTCGCTTCAACCGCGACGGCGGCCGGCGGACCGTCGCGCATTCCCAACAAACAGCGCTATCGGGTCAGCGCGACCGCCACTGCGACCGGCCGCACCGGAAGCGCGACGATGAGCGCTCGCGCGCTGATCGACCGCGACCGCCGTGCGTCTCTTGAAGTCGTGGCCGGTGATTTCGAGACTCCGACGGTGGGTTCGCTCGCGAAGATCCAACTGAAAGCCTACGACGGCAACGGCGATCTTCTGTACACGAACAACGTTTCCGGCATCAGCGCACCTGCCGTCGTCGTGCCGCTTGCGAGCTTCGATCGGGGACAGGCGCTCGACATCCAGGCGAACATCCGCAACGTCGACAACACGCGGACCGATGTTGTCAGCGTGACGGCCGTCGGGAAGCTGCGGCCGGATCTCGCCGTGCTGCACGTCGACGCGCCGTCGAACGCGCCCCTCGGCATGCCCGTGCACATCACCGCGACGATCGTCGAGCTCAATCACGACACCGGCGCTCGCGCGACGTGCGTCCTCTCGGTGGACGATCGCCCGGTCGATCGGGCCGAAGGCATCTGGGTCGACGCGGGAGACACGGTGTCCTGCGCGTTCGCCCGCGTGTTCACGTCAGGCGGGCTTCATCAGTTCCAGGTGGACGTGACCGACGTCAATCCCGGCGACTGGGACATCGCAAACAACAGCGCGAGCGGCTCGGTGGCGATCGTCACCGCCGCGGACTCCTTCGATATGGGAACGGCGTCCGTGTCGTCGTCTCTGAGGCATTATCGGACGCACAGCACCGGCTTCACGCGTCGTGCGGGCGACAATCTCGTGGTGACCTGGGATAACCTGAACGACCAGTCCGACAACAGCGACGGCGCGCAATATCACGCCTACATCGACCACACGTTCGTCTCATTTCCGCTGACGCAGATTGTCGTGGGGCAGTGGTCCGACGACACGCTGATTCACGCGGGCGTGTACACCACCGTTGGGGCGACGACGTCCGGACCCAACTGGGCGTGCGCGCTGGTGGTGGACGATTCCGCCGATCAGGCGGCGCACGTCGAGGTGTGCGCGTACAACGGAGGTCCCGGCGGGAATCTGATCACGTCGATCACGTACGGCCGGTTCGCCGGGACGGTGACCTACTTCGCCAGTCAGTACCAGGCGGCGTGGTACGAAACGCCCGACGGCGTCGTTCCGATCTACGAGTACTCGTATAACTATCGCGAGGGCTACTCGGTGGGCACGCCGGCGGGGCTTGGCAGTACCTATCGCTTCGAAGTCACGCTGATCGACGGCGGGACCATGTACAGCAAGCCGGTGACGCTGGCGGTGGGCCCGTGGCAGGTCTTCAGCGACATCACCTATCCGTGGCGATGCCGCGAGGACACCGACCCCTGGTACGGCTACAAGAAAATCTGCGATGAGTACATCGATTACAGCAGCGGACGGGGCGGACTCTTCGTCTGGTAGTGCGGCGCGGCGCCGGAACCAGCCCGCGGCTCAGTAACTGTAAAACCCTCTGCCGCTCTTGCGTCCGAGGTGACCCGCGGCGACCATGCGGCGCAGCAGCGGGCACGGGCGGTACTTCGGATCGCCGAGCCCGTCGTGCAGCACGTTGAGGATCGCGAGGCAGACGTCGAGGCCGATGAAGTCGGCGAGCGTCAGCGGTCCCATCGGATGGTTCATGCCGAGCTTCATCACCTGATCGATCGCCTCCGCGGTGCCGACGCCTTCCATGACGGCGTAGATCGCCTCGTTGATCATCGGCATGAGGATGCGGTTCGAGATGAACCCGGGGTAGTCGGCGGCCTCGACCGCCGTCTTCCCGAGCCGCATGCACAATTGCGCCGCCGTCAGCATCGACTCGGCCGACGTCGCCTGGCCGCGAATCAGCTCGACGAGCGTCATGAGCGGCACGGGATTCATGAAATGCATCCCGAGGACCCTGTCGGGCCGCTTCGTCGCCGCGCCCAGCACCGTAATCGAGATCGATGACGTATTCGACGAGAGGACGACGTGCGGGGCGGTGAGGAGATCGAGGCGCGCGAACAGCTCGCGCTTCGTCTCCGCCTGCTCGACGATGGCTTCGACGACGTAGTCCACGTCGGCGAGCGCGTCGACATCGGTGCCGGTGCTGATGCGCCCGAGCGCCAGGTCGCGGTCCGCCGCCGTCAGCCTTCCCTTCTCGACGAACTTGCCGAGGCTCTTCTCAATCGTGCTTCGCGCGCGATCGAGCGCACCTGGAATGGCGTCGCACAGCCTGACGCTGAGCCCGGATTGCGCGAACACCTGCGCGATCCCGTTGCCCATGGTTCCGGCGCCCACGACGCCGATCCGCTCAATACTTGGCATGGATCCTCTTCCGCCTTCAGGCGGAAGATCAGCCGATCCCTTCCACCGCGAGCGCGACGCCGTTGCCGCCGCCCAGGCACAGCGCCGCGATGCCGCGCTTCAAGCCGCGCCGCTTCAGCGCATACAGCAGCGTCGTCAGCACCCGCGCCCCGCTCGCGCCGATCGGGTGGCCGAGCGCGACGGCGCCGCCGTTGACGTTCACGCGCGCCGGGTCGATCTCCAGCTCGCCGAGGACGGCCACGAGCTGCACGGAAAACGCTTCGTTGATCTCGAACAGATCGACGTCCGCGAGCTTCCAGCCGATCTTCTGCGCGACTTTGCGGATGGCCTCGACGGGCGTCATCATCACCAGCTTCGGCGCCAGGCCGCTCGTCGCCTGACCGACAATCCGCGCCATCGGCGTGAGGCCGAGCGCGCGCGCCTTGTCGGCCGAAGCGACGACGAGCGCCGCCGCGCCATCGTTGACGCCGGGCGCGTTGCCGGCCGTCACGGTTCCGTCCTTCTTGAACGCCGGCTCGGATCGGCTCGTCGCGATCGACGACGAGCGGCGTTCCCTTCTTCTGCGGGAGCGTGACCGGGACGATTTCATCCTTGAACCATCCCTGCCGCGTCGCCTCCGCCGCCTTGCGATGGCTCTCCGCCGCGTACCGATCCTGCGCTCCGCGATCCACGTGATATTTCTCGGCGACGAGTTCACCCGACATGCCCATGTGGCATTGTTCGAACGCGCACCAGAGGCCGTCGTTGACCATCGAGTCCACGAGGATCCCGTTGCCCATCCGCAGCCCCTCGCGCACGCGCGGCAGCAGGTACGGCGCGTTGCTCATCGACTCCATCCCGCCGGCGACGGCGACGTCGATGTCGCCGGTCGCGATGCCCTGCGTCGCGAGCATCACCGCCTTGAGACCGGAGCCGCACACTTTGTTGATCGTCAGCGCCGCGACATGGTCGTGCAGGCCGCCGTTGAGCGCGGCCTGCCGTGCGGGGTTCTGTCCGAGCCCCGCCGACACGACGTTCCCCATGATGCACTCGTCGACGACGCCGGGATCGACGCCCGCCCGCGCGACCGCTTCGCGCACGACGATGGCGCCAAGCTGCGGCGCGGTGAGGTCCTTCAGCGCGCCGAGAAATTTTCCTGTCGGAGTACGGACCGCCGAGATGATGACGGATTCACGCATGATTCATCTGTGGCTTTCCCGAGTTTCATCTGTGGCTTTCCTCGATTGATAAACGCTTGACGGCGTCGTCGCCGAGCAGATGGCGAAGGCGGGGCAGGATCGTTCCGACCGCGCGTTCGAGTTCGAGCGCCCAGCGCTCGTCCGATACGCGCACCCTGAGGGTCGTCCCGTCGAGCTCGACGGCCGTCACGCGCGCGAGCGCCGGTCCCACGGCGACCGTCCAGGCAAACGCCGTCCTTTCTTTAGACGCCGGCTGACGCCGGATGATTTCCGCGAGCACGCCCGGAGCGAAGGACTGCAGGGGCCGCACGCCGGTGATGTTAGCATCCGCCTTCCGGTACCATATGCCGCATGCTGATCCTGGCCTCCGCCTCGCCACGGCGGGCCGAGCTGCTGACTGCCGCCGGCATCCCCTTCGAGACGCTCGCGGTGGCCATTGACGAGACCGCACAGGCCAATGAACGGCCCGATGCCTACGTCCTCCGGGTTGCTCGGGCGAAAGCCCAAGCGGCGATCCTCCGGTGCCGAAAGCCCGGCACACCAATCCTCGCTGCTGATACAGTCGTGGTCGCAGAAGGCCAGTTGCTCGCCAAGCCTGACGGGCACGACGACGCCGTCCGGATGTTGAAACTGCTGTCTGGCGGGGTCCACGAGGTATTCACAGGCGTCGTCATGTCGGACGCGACGCGCGAGTTGAGCGAGGCGGTCTGCACCCGGGTACATGTTTTGCCCCTCAGTACCGCTGAAATCGAGTGGTACATCGCGTCGGGCGAGCCGGAAGGCAAGGCGGGGGCGTACGGCATCCAGGGGCGCGCGGCGCGGTTCATCGATCGGATCGAGGGTTCGTACTCGAACGTCGTCGGGCTTCCGGTCGCGACGGTGTACAGGATGTTGAGAGAACTGGGCGCGGTTGCGCTATCCTGAGAGGCGCGGCGACCGCCCGCAAACCCTTATGGCAGCGAAATCTATCAAGATCGGCGCAACGGTCGTGGTCCTGGGCCTGGCGCTCACCGGGCTCCTGTATTCGACGCTGTCCGAAGGCACCGAATACTACAAGCACGTCGATGAAATCATGGCGAATCCCGTCGTGTGGGAAGGAAAACGCCTGCAGCTCCACGGGTTCGTCGTCGAGAAATCGGTGCTCGTGAAGCCGAACACGCTCGAGTACCGCTTTCAGATCCAGAACAACGGCAAGGTCGTCCCCGCGCGCTTCACCGGCGTCGTCCCCGACAACTTCAAGGGAGGCGCGGAAGTCGTGCTCAAGGGACGTCTGGCGCACGACGGATTCGACGTCGATCCGAACGGCGTGATGGCGAAGTGTCCGTCGAAGTATCAGGCGGCGTCGCCCGCGGGCGCGTCCGGCAGTTAGGCCCGCCATGCCCACACTCGGGACGTTCAGCCTGCTCGCGACGTTCGTCGTCGCCGCGTACGCCCTCGCGGCGTCCGTCGCGGGCGCGCGCCTGCGGTCGTGGCGTCTCGTCGAAAGCGGCGTCGGCGCGTTCTATCTCGTCGCCGCGCTCATGACCGTGGCGTCGGGCGTGATGGTGCACGCCTTCGTCACCGGCAATTACGCGATCAAGTACGTCCAGCACTACTCGGATTCCGCGCAGCCGCTCGCCTACAAGGTCGCGTCGTACTGGGGCGGGCTGGACGGCTCGATCATGTTCTGGGTGTTCCTGCTCTCGGTTTTCGGCAGCGTCGCCGTCGCGATCAATCGCGAGCGATACCGCGAGCTGATCCCGTGGGTCGTGGCCGTCATCGCGGGCGTGGAGATGTTCTTCATCTTCCTGATGGTGGTGCACAACAACCCATTCGAGACGTTCCTGACGAAGGTGCCGGCCGACGGCCGCGGTCTCACTCCGCTGCTGCAGAACTTCTACATGGCGATCCACCCGCCGTCGCTGTACACGGGCTTCGTCGCGATGACGATCCCGTACGCGTTCGGCATCGCCGCGCTGGTCACCGGCAACCTCGACGACGCGTGGCTGCGCGCGGTGCGGCGCTGGACGATGGTCGGCTGGCTGTTCCTGACGTTCGGCCTCACGCTCGGAATGCTGTGGGCGTACGAAGAGCTGGGATGGGGCGGCTTCTGGGAATGGGATCCCGTCGAGAACGCGGGTCTGCTGCCGTGGTTCACCGCGACGGCGTTTCTGCATTCCGTG
>QHWR01000129.1:0-4659 GCA_003223835.1 Acidobacteriota bacterium
TTCACGGGTCGGGCGACGACAACGTCCACTATCAGGGGACGGAGCGCCTCGTGAATCGGCTCGTCGAGTTGGGGAGGCCCTTCGACCTCATGGTCTATCCGAACCGGACGCACGCGATAGCGGAGGGACCGGGAACCCTGCCGCACGTATATCACCTGATCGCGCGGTATTTCCTGGAGCATTTGCCGGTTCCGCGCCGCTAACGCCGCGCGCTGCGGCGATCGAGCCGTTGTAGGGCGCGCGATCCAGAAGACAGCTCAGCACACTCTCTCAGCACCCAGCCCCCAGCACCCGATCCCTGTGGCACGCATGCTGCGTGTGTTTCCCTGAACCGAATCAACGGAAAGGGGACACACATGACACTGGCAACCCTCCAGGACCTGTACCGCGCGGAGCTGGACGATTTGTACGACGCGGAGCAGCAGATCGTCGCCGCGCTGCCGAAGCTCTCGGCCGCCGCCGCGAGCTCGGATTTGAAGGCCGCGTTCGACAAACACCTGGAGCGCAGCCGCATCCACATCGAGCGGCTCGACGTGATCTTCAAGAAGCTCGGCGCCACGCGGTCCGGCGTCCGGTCCGCCGCGATGGAGACATTGATCCGCGAAGGCGACACGCGCATTCAGCTCGCCACAGATCCCGACACCCGCGACGCCGCGCTGATCGCGGCGGCGCAGCACGTGGAGCACTACGAGATGGCGGGCTACGGCTGCGCGCGCACCTACGCGCGTCAGCTCAACGACGAGCACGCGGCGGATCTGCTGCAGCAGACGCTGGACGAAGAAGGATCCGCGGACCACGAGCTGACCCACATCGCCGAGATGGGCATCAACCAGGCAGCGCGGCAGGGGCAGACGCTGGACTCGCAGGAAAGCTCCCGCCTGCGGTATGTGGACGCGGACGATTTCGAGGGCGAGACGTTCGATCCGTCCGACATCCACGTCCGCTCGCGCAAGGGAGAGGACCTCGGCCACATCGACGGCTTCCTCGTGGACGAGACGGGACGTCCCGTGTACTTCGTTGTCGATTCCGGCGGATGGTTCCTCGGCCGTCACTACCTGCTGCCGGTCGGCACGGCAAAGCGCGAAAGCGCGGGCGAGCGCGCGCTCGTCGTGGACATCGACAAACACACGTTCAAGCGCTACCCCGAGTTCCACAAGCAGGGCTTCATGGCGATGTCGAATGACGAGGCGCGGCGGTACGAATGGCGCGTGCTCGAGGCAATCGACCCGAACGCGGCGCGACAGCGGCCCGCGGCGGCGATCGTCTATGAAGAGTACGAGTACTACCGGGCGCCCGCGTGGCTCGGGGCGGGAACAACGACGGGGACGGACCGCGATCGCGGCCGGACGTCCGCGGCGCGCGGCACACAGCCGGCGACGGACACGCGGCGAGAAGAGGGCGAGCGTCCGCGCCCGCGGAAGCCGGGCAGCGACGTGCGCTGAACGTCGTCGCCGCCGCGCCGGGTTCAGCTCCGCGTGTCAGCTGCGCGAGATCGCCAGCCAGCGTTCGACGTCGGTGCGGAAGTCTTCCCCTTCCGCGCCGGCGTCGGGCGGTTGCCCGGACGCGTGCGCCGCGAGCGCGTCGCGCACCGACCGTTCCGTCTCCGTCACTTCGAACAAGTTGACGAACACGTCCACGAGGAACGCGCGGTCCAGCGGCGATCGCACGCGCGACGGCGCGCCCCCCGCCATCTCGATCCCGAAGTGCTCGCCGCCGGACTCCGCCAGCAGCGTCAGGAACGCGCGGTCGCTCTCGTCCCCTTCATTGCGCCCGCCCGACGCGAGCGCGCGCGACTCGTCTCCGTCCGAATCGCAGTAGAGCTTCACGTTCGACGGCAGCACGATCACCCACGCATCCCAGGTGCTCCCATCGTTCCACTCGAGCCGCAGGAGCGTTCGCGACCGCAGCGTGTGCGCCTGGAAGATCTGCGCGTCCTCACCCAGCGCCTGCGCGGCCACAGTTCCTCGCGCCGCCGGAACTGCTTCGCCAGCCCTTCGAGCGCCTCGAGCACGCGCACGCGCAACTGCCGCCGCTCATGAGTCATCTCAGATCATCGTAGTTCCGTTCAGAACCTCGAACGGGGTTCTCTCGTCTCTTCCAGGGATGGAGGTTCCAATGAAGGTCCTGCCCCTGGCGTTCGCGGCGGCAACCGTTCTGGCGGCGGCTCCCTCGGCGATGGAGCAGACGAAGCCGGTCGAGCGCGGCTTCGCGAAAGGGGGCGCCGTCCGGCTCGAGCTGGTCGCCGGCGACTACCGGATCCTGGGCGGTCACGACGACAAGATCCGCGTCAGTTGGTGGACGAACAAGACGATCGCCGCCGAGAAAGTGCGCACCGAGGTGGACGTGCGCGGAAACACCGCCACGGTCCGCACCGACGCGCCGAAAAACAGCGGACTGCACTTCGACATCGACGTGCCGGAGCGCTGCGACCTCGACGTCGATTTGAGCGCCGGCGACCTCCGCGTCACCGGCGTCGAAGGGGGCGGGCGACGTCACGATCGACGTCGGTCGCGCGGAGCAGTACCGTCAGGTCGAAGGCTCCGTGAGGTTCGGCGACATTTCCGCGCCCCCCTTCAACGTCTCGAAGGGCGGCATCTTCCGGGCGTTCACATGGACGGGCGCCGGCAAATACACCATGAAGGCGCACCTGTTCGCCGGCGACTTGAAGCTTCGCTAGCAGGTTGTCGCGGCTTTTTCGGTCCTGTTCGGATCCTGCACCGGCCGCGACGACAATTGCGGCAGCTTGATCGTGAACGTGGCGCCTTGCCCTTTGCCGTCGCTGTCGGCGGCGATCGTGCCGCCGTGCAGCTCCGTCAGGTGACGCACCAGCGAGAGGCCGAGCCCCAGTCCGCTGTGCGTCCGCTTCGTATTCGACGTTTCCTGACGAAAGCGATCGAACACGTGCGGCAGGAACTCCGGCGCGATCCCTTCCCCTGTGTCGCGGACGCGGACCATGACGTCGGTCTCCTCGACGCTGACGCGCGCGTCGATGTGTCCGCCCGGCGCCGTGAACTTCAGCGCGTTCGACAGCACGTTCCACAGCATCTGCTGCAGGCGGCTGCGATCCCCCGACACGATCGCCGTCCCGCGCGGCGCGTCCACGTCGATCGAGATCTGCCGGGCATCGGCGGCGGGCTTCAGCGTGTCGATCGCCGCCTCGAGCACGGCGGCGACGTCAATCGGTTCGACGTCGAGCCGCACGACCCCGCGGATCACGCGCGACATGTCGAGCAGGTCTTCGATCAACTGTCCCTGCGCGCGGGAATTGCGTTCGATGACGTCGAATGCGTGCGCCTGGCGCACGGGCTCGAGATGTCCGGTCTTGAGCAGCGCGACCCACCCGAGCAGCGCGTTGAGCGGCGTCCGCAGCTCGTGCGACACCGTCGCGATGAACTCGTCCTTTGCGCGGTTGAGCGCTTCGGCCGCGTGGCGCGCCGACTGCTCCCGGGTGAAGAGCGCCGCGCGATGCAGGTCCGCTTCCGCCTGCGCCGCGTCGCGTTCGCGCAGCCGCCTGTCGAGGATCTCCTTCGCGTCACGCAGTCCCGTCCACAGGTCGTCCACCTCGACGATGTTGGAGCGGAGAGACGGGACCGCGTCGCCGCGCGCGAGCGCGCGGGCGGCGGACGTGGCCGCGGTCTGGACGCGAAGAATCCGGCCGCCGAGGAGGAGCGCCAGGCCGAGGCCGCCCCCGAGCGTCCCGAGCCCGGCCGCGATCAGCAGCGCGAGCGAGCGCCGCATCGGCGCGTCAACCGCCTCGGCGGGCATCGCGATCCCGACCGTCCACCCGGTCACGCTCGACCGGCTCCACGCCGAATAGGCCGCGAGCCGTCCAGCTCGACCGTACTGTGACAAGAATGAGGCAGGGGAGATGCTCGAGACCTACGCAGCGCTCTTTCGCGCCGTCAACCTCGCCGGGCGCAACAAGCTCAGCATGGCGGACCTGCGCCGGTTGCTGACCGACGTCGGCGTCACCGATGCACGCACGCTGCTGCAGAGCGGCAACGCGGTGTTCCGCAGCGCGTCACGGTCGCCGGGTGAGCTCGAGCGGTTGCTGGAGACGGAAGCCGAGAAGCGGCTGGGTCTGAGGACCGACGTCTTCGTGCGCGACGGCGCCGAGCTGGACGCCGTCATCAAGGGCAACCCGTTCGCGGACGAAGCCCGGCGCGACCCCGGTCACCTCGTCGTGCTGTTCCTGAAGCGCGCGCCCGCGGCGAGCAACGTCAAGGCGTTGCAGGCCGCGATCAAGGATCGCGAGATCGTCCGCGCGCACGGCCGCCACGCGTACATCGTGTATCCCGACGGCATCGGCCGTTCGCGCCTGACCGGCGCGCTGATCGGGAAGTACATCGAGGGTCCTGGCACGAGCCGCAATTGGAACACCGTCCTGAAGCTCGCTACGAACGTCGGCGGCGGCGCTTCCCCAAAAAGATGACCAACCCGATCGCGTTCGTGACGACGATCACCGTCGAGATCTTCATCGCGAACACCAGCCAGCTCGCCACCTGCACGATCGGCAGAATCGACAGCACGATGAACCCGAGCGTCATGATGAACCCGGACGCGGCGGCCGCCTTCAGCCACCGCGGCGACGGCACCCCCGCGATCGGGATCGCGAACATGACGAGATAGGTCAGCGCGTAGAAGATACCGGACGCGTTC